>JBOHFG010000093.1:0-29717 GCA_050699575.1 Pseudonocardiaceae bacterium | reverse complement strand
CTGCGCTGCGTCACCCTGCCCGCGATCCCGGCCGTCTACGGCCTGGAAGACCCCGACGAGGGCGTGACGGCGTGGGTGCTCGCGCTCCCCGGCGGGCTCGCCTACATCGTGTCGAGCAATGAGAAGGAAGGCGGCGGCGTCGTGCACACCAGCCTGCACAAAATCGTGCACTGCTGGGTTTCGAGCCAGGGCGCCGAGCTGGTGCTGGTCACCGCCTGACGCCAGCCCGGAGGCTTCCAAAACTGTCGGTGGTCACCGGCATCATGCGACCATGAGAGCTGGGCCGGATCGCGGAGGTGAGTGGCTATGGCCGCAGGTGGGCACGCGCACGTGCTGGAGCACGTCGGCCCGTGGACTGAGCAGGACTATCTCGCTCTGCCCGCGGATCGGCGGCGGATCGAGTTGCTGGACGGGAGCCTGTTGGTGAGCCCCAGCGCTGACTGTCGGCATCAGCGGCTGTCCTTCCAGCTGTGCTACGCGCTCTCGGTGACGGCGCCGGACGGTTTCGAGGTCCTGGAGGCGATCAATGTCCGGGTCGCCCCGGGCCGGATCCTGATCCCAGACCTGGCGGTGGTGAGCACGCCCGGAGTGGAGCGCACGGTCATTGAGCCTGCCGAGGTGGTCCTGGTTGTGGAGATCACTAGTCCGGGCAACGCGGTGGTTGATCGGGCCATCAAGCCCGAGCTTTACGCTTGTGCCGGTATTCCGCACTATCTGCTGATCGAGCTGGGGGCCGCACCGCCCACGGCCGTCGTCTTCGGGTTGCGCCGGGGCCGCTACGTGCCGGTGCGGCGGGTGGGGCCGGGCGAACGGCTGTGGCTCGACGAGCCTTTCGCCGTCGATGCCGACCTCGCCGCACTGGCCACCGCCACCCGCCCGCCGCGCTCAACCTGAGGGTCGGGTCCGCGCGGATCTCGTCCCTGATCTTGCCCGCCTGCGTCCCCAGACCATCGCCATCCGCGCGTCACGCACTTCAGCCGAGCCGCGGGCTGGTGAGTGGCCGGATCTCAGCGATCCGGTCGAAGTCGCCGTCGACATGCACGACACCGAGCTGGTGGTACATGGCGGTCTCGGCGATGAGCAGGTCAGGGATCGGGTGCGGTGCCACATGCCATGGTGGTGCGCGAGGTCACGCTGCAGCGCACGGTCGAGGACGTTGGGTAGTGCGGCGAGAACCTCGAACGCGCCCTCGGCCTGATCCGCTGCTTGCCGCAGCGCCTCCTCCGCTGTCGCCCGGGCCGTGCCCAGGCGCAGGGCACGCTTGGCCCTGGCCAGGAGCTCTTCGTCAATCTCGATGGTGGTCCGCTTCAGGCACACATGATATGGAAGCTGTGCGTACAGCCATCCCGGTTGACCGTCGGCGCCCTCAGGTGCTTCCCGGGTCTGCCTCAGTGGCGTCAGACGACATGGGCCGTGTCGCTCTCCGTGCCATGAGTCACCCACGGTGACCGTCCCGACGGTTAGTCCTGCAGCACCGGCAGCTGACTGTGTCGCTGACTGCGCCTCTCGGTCCACTGCGCTAGCCGGTTCCCACCCAGCGATATGCACGTTGATATGCACGTTGCGGGCTCTTTGGATGTCTTTCAGCCTCAACGACGCCGTCCGCGATCAGGGCTCGCAGCACGGAGAGCACGGCCGCCCGGGAACGGCCGACGGCGGTCACGAGGTGTGCTGCAGTGGCTCGTCCCCTCTGGCGGAGCTCCGTCGCAACGATGTCGCTGGTGGAGCTGGGCGGGTCAGCCTGCTCGCTCACTGGTGATCTGCTGAACTCGACCTCGAACCGGCTCGGGAGATTCCTGAAGATCGGCCGGCCGAGGCCTGCCCGGCGCAGCTCGCGGATCATCGCCAGCTTACGTGTACTCGCATACCGTACCCGGCCCGGGTCGTGGCCCAACGTCCACGATGGACGACGTTCCGGCTAGCTGACAGGTGAGTTCGCCGGACTCCAACCCGGTCGCGGCGCGGCTCTGTGGGCTACCCGGCCGAGCTGGGCCAGTAGGTCGGAGACTGCCGGTGTTCGCCGGCAGTCTCCGACCATAGGGGCTGGGCCGGAGCGCGGAGGTGGGTGGTTATGGCCGCTGGTGTGCAGGTGGATGTGCTGGAGCATGTCGGTCCGTGGACCGAGGAGGACTATCTGGCTCTGCCCGCGGACCGGTGGCGGATCGAGTTGCTGGATGGGAGCCTGCTGGTGAGCCCCAGCGTCGGCTGTCGGCATCAGCGGCTGTCCTTCCAGCTGTGCTACGCGCTGGCGGTGGCGGCGCCGGAGGGTTTTGAGGTGCTGGAGGCGATCAATGTCCGGGTTGCCCCGGGCCGGATCCTGATCCCGGATCTGGCGGTGGTGAGCACGCCCGGAGTGGAGCATACGGTCGCTGAGCCTGCCGAGGTGGTCCTGGTTGTGGAGATCACCAGCCCGGGTAACGCGGTGGTCGACTGGGCCATCAAGCCCGAGCTGTATGCCCAGGCTGGTATCCCGCATTATCTGCTGATCGAGCTCGGGGCCGCACCGCCCACGGCCGTCGTCTTCGGGTTGCGCCGGGGCCGCTATGTGCCGGTGCGGCGGGTGGGGCCGGGCGAGTGGCTGCGGCTCGATGAGCCTTTTGACGTTGATGTTGACCTCGCCGCACTGGCCACCGCCACCCGCCCCCCGCGCTCAACCTGAGGGTTCACCGCCAGCGTTCAGCAGGCTCAGCGTGGTTATCCGGGTGCCGTTTACCCCGCTGAGCCCGCTGAATGCGAAGCACCCGCGAGCTGTACTGCATGCGAGGGCTAGTGGGCGCGGGGGATCCCTAGACTGGGCGGCCGGTTGTGGTCGCGAGTGAAGTGGGGGATTTGGTGACCTTGTTGCAGTCGGTGCGCAGCCCGCAAGACATCAAGTGCCTTGATGTGGCCGCTCTGACCCAGCTGGCCGGTGAAATCCGCAGGTTTCTGGTCGAGAAGGTGTCGCGCACCGGAGGTCACCTCGGTCCCAACCTCGGCGCGGTGGAGCTCACGCTCGCGGTGCATCGGGTGTTCGACTCCCCGCACGACCCGGTGATCTTCGACACCGGCCACCAGGCGTACGTGCACAAGATCGTCACTGGGCGGGCCGCGGGGTTCGACCGGTTGCGCAAGCGAGGTGGCTTGTCCGGCTACCCGTGCCGGGCGGAGAGCGAGCACGACTGGGTGGAGTCCAGCCACGCCTCGGCTGCGCTGTCCTACGTCGACGGGCTGGCCAAAGCGTTCGCGCATCGTGGATCGCACCGGCATGTCGTTGCGGTGGTCGGGGACGGTGCACTGACCGGGGGAATGTGCTGGGAGGCGCTGAACAACATCGCCGCCGGCAAGAACCGCCCGGTAGTCATCGTGGTCAACGACAACGGCCGCTCCTACTCACCGACCATCGGGGGGTTCGCCGAGCACCTTTCCATGCTGCGGCTGCAGCCGGGCTACGAGCTGGTATTGCGCACCGGTAAGCAGGCCCTGGAGCGCACCCCGGTGGTGGGCCGGGCGATCTATGCAGGTTTGCACGCCGCTAAACGGGGTCTGAAGGACGCCCTGGCCCCGCAGGTCCTTTTCGAGGACCTCGGGCTGAAATATCTCGGCCCGGTCGACGGGCACGACCTGCGGGCGATGGAGGCGGCCCTGCGCCGGGCCAAGGACTTCGGTGGGCCGGTGATCGTGCACGCGGTGACCCGCAAGGGCAACGGCTACCCCCCCGCGGAGAATGACGTTGCTGAGCTGATGCACCAGGTGAAGGTCATGAATCCGCAGACCGGTGCGCCTCTCGCGCCCGCCGGCGTCTCCTGGACCAGCGTGTTCACCGAGGAGCTGATCAGGCTGGCCGGTGCGCGCCAGGATCTGGTCGCGATCACCGCGGCGATGCCCGGCCCCACCGGCCTGGCCGCCTTCGCCCAGCGTTTCCCAGACCGCTGCTTCGACGTCGGCATCGCTGAGCAGCATGCGGTCACCTCCGCGGCAGGCCTGGCCCTGGGCGGGCTGCATCCGGTGGTGGCGTTGTACTCCACGTTCCTCAACCGGGCGTTCGACCAGCTGCTGATGGACGTGGCGCTGCTGAGTGCCCCGGTCACCATCACCCTGGACCGGGCCGGCATCACCGGGGACGACGGTGCGAGCCATAACGGCATGTGGGACCTGTCGGTCCTGGGGATCGTCCCAGGGATCCGGGTGGCCGCACCCCGGGACGCCGTCACCCTGCGCGAAGAGCTGGGCGAGGCCGTCGCGGTGGACGACGGGCCGACCGCGGTGCGATTCCCCAAGGGCCCGGTGATCGAGGCAGTGCCGGCGGTGGAGCGTGTCGAGGAGGTGGACGTGCTGGCCCGGCCCGCTGCGGGGGACGGAGACGACGTGCTGCTGGTGGGTGTGGGCGCGTTTGCCGCGCTCGCCGTGGACGCCGCCGGGCGGCTTGCCGACCAGGGCATCGGTGTCACCGTGGTGGATCCGCGCTGGGTGTTGCCGGTGCCCGGGGTGCTGGTCCGGATGGCTGCCCGGCACCGGCTGGTAGTCAGCGTGGAGGACGGCGGTCGGCACGGCGGTTTCGGCTGGTCGCTGGCCGCCGCGTTGCGCGATGCCGAGGTCGACGTGCCGTTTCGTGATCTCGGCATCCCGCAGCGGTTCCTCGCGCACGGCTCTCGCGATGAGGTGCTCGCGGATCTGGGTTTGACCGCGCAGGATGTGGCCAGGGCGGTGACCGGCTGGGCGGCCAGGCCGATCGGCGAGCCCGCCGCAATGGACACCTCGTGCACCAGCTTGTAGGCGCAGCCGGCGGTGGCGGGGTGTGGCACCGTGGGGGGGTGCGCATTCTGATCGTTGAGGACGAGGCCCCGCTGGCCGATGCGGTTGCGCGTGGCCTGCGTCGGGAAGGCATGGCCGTGGACGTCGCCTACGACGGCGACAGCGGGCATGAGAAGGTTTCCGTGACCCGGTACGACGTGGTGGTGCTCGATCGTGATCTGCCCGGAATGTCGGGTGACCAGCTGTGCGCCGAGATCACCGGATCCGGGGCGGTGACCCGGGTGCTGATGCTTACCGCCAGTGGCACGGTGTCCGACCGAGTGGCTGGGCTGTCCTTGGGCGCCGATGACTACCTGGCCAAGCCGTTCGCGTTCGTCGAGCTGGTGGCCCGGTTGCGGGCGCTGGGGCGCCGCACTACCCCCGCGATACCTCCGGTGCTCAATGCCGACGATGTCGTGCTCGATCCGTCCCGGCGCACCGTCAGCCGGTCCGGTGTCACGGTTGACCTCACTCGCAAGGAGTTCGGCGTGCTCGAGGTCCTGCTTGCCGCCGGGGGCAAGGTAATCAGCAGTGAGGAATTGCTGGAGCGGGTCTGGGATGAGAACGCCGACCCATTCACCACCACGGTACGGGTGACCGTGATGACTTTGCGCAAGAAGCTCGGTGAGCCGGGCATCATCGAGACCGTGGTCGGGTCTGGCTACCGAGTGCCCAGCGCTGACCTTGCAGCCGGCTGAGCGGTTGGTGCGGCCTCGCCGTGGGCCGGGGCTGCGGGTCCGGCTCACCCTGCTCGCCACCGGGTTGTCGGCGGCGGTGAGCGCGCTGCTGCTGTGGCTGGGCTGGTTGCTGGTTGGCGGGGTGGTGGCCGCGGTGCCGGACCTCCCACCGGGCAGCACGGTCCAGGTCGAGGGTGTGCCGGTGGCCGCCCGCCAGCTCGGGGAGGCGCTGCAGGATGCTGCCCGGCACCGAGTGCTGCAGGCCGGGTCGGTGGCCTTTCTGCTTGCGGTGACCGCCACCGTGCTGCTGGCGTGGGTGATCACCGGTCAGGTACTGCGGCCGTTGCATGAGGTGACCGCCACCGCGCGCCGGCTTTCTGCGGAGTCGCTGGACGAGCGGCTGAGGTTGCCCGGTCCACGGGACGAGGTGGCCGAGCTCGCCGACACCTTCGACGCGATGCTCGACCGGTTGCAGGCCGCCTTTCAGTCGCAACGCCGGTTCGTCGCGAACGCCAGCCACGAACTGCGGACCCCGTTGGCGGTCGTGCGGACCGAGGTGGACGTCACCCTCGCTGATCCGAACGTGGATGAGACCGAGTTGCGCCGGATGGCCACGGTGATCCTGGACGCGACACTTCGCGCCCAGCAGCTGGTGGACGGCCTGTTGGTACTGGCCCGGACCGAAGGCGGCGCGCTGCGGACCCGGGAGCCGGCCGACCTCGCCGGTTTGGCCGAGGCGGCGCTGCGGATCGTCGCGCCCGAGGCCCGCGGTCGAAGCTTGGGGGTGACCGCACAGCTGACGCCGGCGTTGACGACGGGTGATCCCGCCTTGCTCGAGCGGGTGGTGGGCAACCTGGTGGAGAACGCGGTGCGACACAACGTCGTCGGTGGGTGGGTGGAGGTCTGCACGGGTCTGGCGGGATCGCAGGTGCTGCTGCGGGTCAGCAGCTCGGGTGCGGTGGTCGAGCCCGAAGCGGTGGCTGCGCTGTTCGAGCCTTTCCACCGCGGTGGGGTGGCTCGGACCTCCCACGACGGGGCAGGCCTGGGCCTGTCGATCGTCCGCGCGGTGGTCACCGCGCACGGCGGCACGGTGCACGCCGAACCAATCCCCCGCGGCGGCCTCGCCGTGACGGTGCACCTCCCAGCCGGTTAGGGCTACCCGGTGGTTGTTTTGAGGGTCGTGGCCAGGGGGTGCACGGTCAGTTTGCACTGCCACCGCCGTGCTCCACCAGTGACCAGAATCCGCTCCACCGCAGTGGCGTCGAGCGGGTCAGGGGGTTCCCAGCACAGCCGGCGGACCAGGTCGGGGGTGAGCAGGTTCTGCAAGGGTAGCCGGTGCTGCTCGGCGATCTCGGTCAGCGCCGTGCGTGCCGCGGTGAGTCGAGCCGCCGCGGCCGGATCCCGGTCCGACCAGCGGTTCACCGGGGGAGAGCTGCTGCCCTGGGTGCGCAGCGGTGGTAGCTCGTCGGCCGGCAGGGCGCGCGCGTTCTGCAGCGCGGCCAGCCAGGTCTTGGCGTGCCGCCGCTGCGCCCGACCACTGAACACCGGCCGGGATAGCAGCGCGGGCTCGTCCGGCGGGTTGGTCAGCGCTGCGTCGATGATCGCGGCATCGGGTAGCACCCGGCCCGGGGCGATGTCCCGCTGCCGGGCCAGTTGGTCGCGGGCCAGCCACAGCTCGCGCACCGCGGCCAGTTCGCGGGTCTTCTGGAGGCGATGTATCCCCGAGGTGCGCCGCCACGGGTCAACCCGTGGGGCGGGCGGCCCCGCGCTGCGCACTGCCTCGAACTCCTCCGCAGCCCAGCCCGATTTGCCCTGGGAATCCAGTTCGGCGGCGATCGCGGCTCGCAGTGGCAGCAGCAGCTCGACATCGAGCGCGGCGTAGGTCAGCCACTCCGCGGGCAGCGGCCGGCGGGACCAGTCGGCGGCCCCATGTCCTTTCAGGAGCTGGTAGCCCAGTAGTGCTTCGACCAGTGCCGCCAGGCCAACCCGTTCAAGCCCGGCCAGCCGGGCAGCGAGTTCGGTGTCGAACACGGTGGCGGGTACCAGCCCCAGTTCGGCGAGGCAGGGCAGATCCTGGGAGGCGGCGTGGAGCACCCATTCCAGCGGGTTGAGCACGCCGGCCAGCCCGGACAGGTCAGCCAGGCCGATCGGGTCGATGAGTACCGTGCCCGCACCCTCTCGGCGAAGCTGTACCAGATAAGCGCGTTGCCAGTATCGATAGCCCGATGCGCGTTCAGTATCCACGGCTACCGGGCCGGTTCCGGTGCTGAGCACAGCGACCGCTGCGTCCAAGGCCCCTGCGGAGGCGACGACCGGTGGCACCCCGGCAGCCGGCACCAGCAACGGAACCGGTGTGGTCTCAGTCAGCGGATGACCCCCGCACGCATAGCAAGGGCGACCATCTGTGCTCGGTCGCCGGTGCCAAGTTTACGTCCGATGCGAGACAGATGGCTCTTCACGGTGAGCGCGGACAGGCTCAGCGCCTCACCGATCTCCTTGTTGGACTGGCCGTCGGCGACCAGTTGGAGCACCTCTACCTCCCTTGCGGACAGTTCTCGTGGGGTGTTGTCGGTTCCCGCTACCCGCGTGCCGGATGCCAGGATCGGTGCCACCGACGGGTCGGCGTAGACCCCGCCTTCGAGCACTCGGCGCACGCCGTCGGTGACCACCGAGGGGGACGCCGATTTGAGCAGGTAGGCCTGCGCACCGGTCTGGAACGCCTTGCGTACGGCGTGCGGGTCGTCGGATGAGGCGAGCACGACGATGCGGGTCCAGCCCCATCCGCGTAACTCGCTGATCAGGTCCAGCCCACTGCCGTCGGGCAGCGTCAAATCAAGTATTGCGAGATCGCACGGACCCGAGGCCAGGGCGCGTGTCCTGGCCTCGGCTACCGATGCGGCCTCGTGCACGGTGACGGCGCCCATCGTTACTAACCGTGAGGCGATGGCTTCACGCAGTAACGGATGATCGTCGACCACCAGCACCGTAAACAGCTCCTCCCGCGGGTGCGGGACCAATGACGCCGGCACGGCGCCGGATGGCGACGACCGAACGGTCGCACCGTATCCGACAACAGCCACGTAGCTACCTCCCTGGAGTCGGTCGTGCCCCCGACCGCACCGGGACCTCGTCCGAGTAACCGCGCCGCCACTCGAGCGAGGATGGTGTCGTACGGGGGAGACTAGCTGCCCGAGCGGCCTAACGGGGGACCTTGGGTGAACCTTCTTGCCGATCTGTCCGCAAAGCCGCGATCGGCGGTCACCCGATCAGGCGGTGCTGGACAGGACACGCCGACGATCCAGTGCGGGACTAGATGATTTGCCCCCATGACCGCAATAGCGGCAAAGGTCAGGTGACCTGATCAGCCGAGCCGCCTGCTGAGAGCTACCACGCCGGCCGGGGGGAGCCCGGCGGCTGCCGCCATCAGTTCGCAGAAAGCTTCGGCATGCGCTGTGAGGCTGTCGCCAATCGGGCTCCATGACGCCCGTAGCTCGATGTCGTTGGCTCGTTCAGGCTCCGCGATCGCGCCGAACCGGGTTGAGGAGGTCTGGGTGACGGTGCCTCCGAGAGCGGTGTGCGCGGCGCCCGAGCTGTCCAGTGCATCGGCAAGCCAGGACCAGCTCACCGCGGAGAGCAGCGGGTCACCAGCGAGCTCGACATCTAGCTCGGCACGGACGAAGCCGACCAGCCGCAGGGTGCTCTCCCAGCTGTCCTGGCCCTGCGGATCGTGCAGCAGCACGAGCCGACCGGTCGTCGACGCGTAGCCGGCGTCGGGAAACTCACCACCCCAGGCATAGGCCCATGGCGCAAGCCGGCGCGGTGCCGGGATCGGCTCGAACCGCATCTCGGGGCGGGGCCGCACGGCGTTGAGTGCGGCCACTGCGTTACGGAAGATCTCTGGGGCGTCCGCTGGATCGGGCACACTTGGCACTGTAGGAGGATCGTCGCTGGTAGTCCCGCCGAAACGCCGCTCGGGTGGGCGGGGAAGACCCTAAGGATGCGGAAAATGGGGCGCTTACCCCGCCATGGACCAACCCGTGAGATGATGATGCCCGAGATGACCAAGACCACCGCACCGGCTACCGCCCGCCGGCTGCTCCCCGACGCGCCGTTGCTGGTCGCCGCCCGGGGTGAGCGCCCGAATCAACTGCCGGTGTGGTTCATGCGGCAGGCTGGGCGCTCGCTGCCCGAGTACCGCGCGCTGCGAGCCGATCAGCCGATGCTGCGGGCCTGCCTGACCCCCGAGCTGGTGTGCGAGATCACGTTGCAGCCCGTGCGCCGGCACCGGGTGGACGCCGCGATCCTGTTCAGCGACATCGTGGTGCCACTGCACGCGGCAGGCGTGGGGTTGGACATTGTGCCGGGCACCGGCCCGGTGGTGGATCGCCCGGTGCGCAGCGCCGCCGACGTCATGGCGTTACCGGTCTTGGAACCCGAGGCTGTCGAGCCGGTGGCCGCCGCGGTGCGGTTGCTGGTCGCCGAGCTGGGGCAGACCCCGCTGATCGGTTTCGCCGGGGCCCCCTTCACCCTCGCTTCCTACCTCATTGAGGGCGGTCCGAGCCGCCACCACGAGCGCACCAAGGCGCTCATGCACTCCGAACCCGAGGTTTGGCACGCCCTGCTGGACCGGCTCGCCGAACTCGCCTTGACGTTCCTCCGGGTGCAGGCAGCCGCGGGGGTGGACGCGCTTCAGCTGTTCGACTCGTGGGCCGGCGTGTTGTCGCAACGGGACTACCGGCAGTTTGTGCTCCCACACTCAGCGCGAGTGCTGGCGGGTCTGGCCGAGA
The DNA here is from genome assembly GCA_050699575.1 of Pseudonocardiaceae bacterium. Lineage (GTDB taxonomy): Bacteria > Actinomycetota > Actinomycetes > Mycobacteriales > Pseudonocardiaceae. The sequence continues at coordinate 19,483 of JBOHFG010000093.1, read as the reverse complement.
CCGGTTTGCCGCGGATCCACTTCGGGGTGGGCACCGGGGAACTGCTCGGCGCGATGACCCAGGCCGGTGCGGACGTCGTCGGGGTGGACTGGCGGACCCCGCTGGACGTGGCTGCGCAGCGGGTGCGGGCCGCCCGGGCGCATGGCCCGATCGTGCTCCAGGGCAACCTCGACCCGGCAGTGCTGCTGGCCGGGCGGGTGGCCGTCGAGCGAGAGATGCATCGGGTAATCGCCGAGGGGCGCGCCGCGGACGCCCACGTGCTCAACCTCGGCCACGGCGTCCTGCCGGGAACCGACCCGGACGTGCTGACTCGCATCGTGGAGCTGGCGCACGCGCAATGAGCAGTTCCCGGGTCGCCGTCATCGGTGGGGGAGTCTCTGGGCTCGCCGCGGCGTACCAATTGCGCACGCTGCTCGGCCCGGCCGCCGAGATCGTGCTCGTCGAGGCTTCGCGGCGGCTCGGTGGGGCGCTGTGCACGGTTGAGCTGAGTGGGGTGGCGCTGGACGTGGGCGCGGAGGCATTCCTGATCCGCCGGCCCGAGGCGGTCGGGCTGGTCGAGGAGCTGGGGCTCGGCGGGCAGTTGACGTACCCGACCACGGCGTTTCCTACCGTGCGGGCCGGCGGGCGCACCCGGCCACTGCCCATGCGTACCGTGCTGGGTCTTCCCGGTGCGGCGGCCGACGTCGCCGGTCTGCTGTCTGCGCAGGGATTAGCGCGGGTGGCTGCGGAAGCCACCGTGCCGCTGCGCTGGGAGCCTGGGCAGGACGCCGCGGTCGGGGTGCTGCTGCGTGAACGAGCGGGTGACGAGTTGGTCGACCGGTTGGTCGATCCACTGCTGGGCGGGGTATACGCCGGTCGCGCCGACGCGCTGGGGCTGCGTGCCACGCTGCCCACGGTGGTCACCGCGCTGGACCGCGGCGCCGGGTCGCTGCTTGCCGCGGCCAGTGCTGTGTTGCCTTCTGGGCCGACTGCCGGGGGCGGGCAGTCCCCGGTGTTCGGCACCCTGCGCGGCGGGCTCAGTGGTCTGGTGAACGCGCTGGTGGCCGCTGCGGCGGTGAGTCCGCGGCTCGGGCTGCCGGTGCGCGGGCTGGCCCGCACCCCCGACGGCTGGCGGCTCCAACTCGGCAGCATTGCCCAGGCCGACCACTTCGACGTCGACGCCGTGCTGTTGGCCATCCCGGCTCCCGCCTTGCGACGGCTGCTGGCCGATCCGTTGCCCGTTGCCTCGGCCGCCGCCGGCCGGGTCGAGGTCGCCTCCAGCGCAGTGGTGGGACTCGCGCTGCCGCTGGCCGCCGCGCAAGCCCTGCCGGACGCCTCCGGTGTGCTGGTGGCGTCCGGTGAGGCGCTGTCGGTCAAGGCGTTCACTTTCTCCGGACGCAAGTGGGCCCACGCCTCGTCGCCGGAGGTGTTACTGGTCCGGGCCTCGCTGGGTCGCCACGGTGCGGCTCAGGTGCTGCACCGGGACGACGTGGAACTGGTCACCGCGGTCCGCGCCGATCTTGCCGTGCTCACCGGAATCACCGCTGCGCCAGTGGAGACCGTGGTGGCCCGCTGGGGCGGAGGTCTGCCGCAGTACGCGCCCGGACACCTCGACGCCGTCGCCATCCTGGAGCGGGAAGTAGCCGCCTGCGCCGGTCTGGCGGTCGCCGGCGCCACCCTGCACGGGGTGGGCCTGCCCGCCTGCATCGCGACGGCCGAGGCCGCGGCCCGCCGGATCGGCGAGTACCTGAGCAGCCGCATCGGGGTCATGGCAGCGAGCGGTGGGACGATGGGGTCATGACCCGCCTGGACTACGCCGAGCTGAACTCCACCATCCGCTACACCATGTGGTCGGTCTTCCGGGTCGAACCCGGGCGGTTACCTGTTGACCGTGCCGAGCCCGCCCGCGAGGCGCAGCACCACCTCGAGGCGCTGGAGGGCAAGGGTGTGGCGGTGCGCGGGGTCTACGACCTCGCCGGCCTGCGCGCCGACGCGGACTGGATGATCTGGTGGCACGCCGAGGAGATCGAGGCGCTGCAGGCCGGGTACGCGGACCTGCGCCGCGCCACCGCGCTGGGCCGGGCCAGCGTGCCGGTGTGGTCGACGGTGGCGCTACACCGCCCCGCGGAGTTCAACAAGAGCCACGTGCCGGCGTTCCTGGCCGGTGAGGAGCCCAGGCGGTACGTCTGCGTCTACCCGTTCGTGCGCTCCTACGAGTGGTACCTGCTACCCGACGTTGAGCGCCGCGAGCTCCTCGCTGAGCATGGCATGCAGGCCCGCGACTATCCCGACGTGCGGGCCAACACGGTCGCCTCCTTCGCCCTGGGTGACTACGAGTGGATCCTGGCGTTCGAGGCCGACGAGCTGCACCGCATCGTCGACCTGATGCGCGCGCTGCGGGCCAGCCGGGCCCGGCGGCACGTCCGCGAGGAGGTGCCGTTCTTCACCGGGCCCCGGGTGCCCGTCGCCGAGCTGGTCGCTGCCCTGCCCTAACCGGTGCCGCTGGGCACCAGCCGTAGCGAGATCGAGTTGATGCAGTAGCGCTGATCGGTGGGCGTCTCGTAGTTCTCGCCGTCGAAGACGTGCCCGAGATGGCTGTGGCAGGTGGCGCAGAGCACCTCGACGCGCGTGGAGAACATGCTGCGGTCCTCGCGCAGCAGCACTGCGTCGCCGGCCAGCGGGGTAAAAAACGACGGCCACCCGCAGTGTGACTCGAACTTGTGATCGCTGCGGAACAGCTCCGCTCCGCATGCCCGGCACTCGTAGACGCCCTGGGTCGTGGTGTGCTCGTACTCGCCGGTCCCTGGTGCTTCGGTGCCGGCCCTGCGCAGCACGGCGTACTCCTGCGGGGTGAGCTGCGCGCGCCACTCCGAGTCGGATTTGACGACCTTGGGCGTCACGCCCTTCACCGGATCCATGGCCAACACGCTACCTGGCGTCAGCCCAGCAGGGTGGTAACTGCTTCCCACAGCGTAATGGCCGCCCCGAGCAGGATCAGCGCTACCACCAGGACGGCTGCTGCCCGCCGCGGGCCCTGCGCGCGATTGGCCGACTCGGCGAAGTCACTGACCCCGGACAGGTAACCCTCGACGGTGAACCCGGGCCGCAGCCGGTGGGCGCGGTCGAGGTGCTCGGAGAAGGCCCGCACCTCGGGGTCGTCACGGTCCAGCCCGATCAGGTCGTCGTGCAGCCGGCGCCGTTCCTGCGCGTCCGGTTGTGCGTCATCTCCACCGCCTGGTTCGCTGCGCACCACAGTCTCACCGTAGCCGTTATGGGGTAGTTTGCCGTTCATGGCCCGCGGTGGCGCGCTGGAACTCACGGTGCCTGGCCCGCAGTGCGGGCGCACCGTGCGGGTGTCCAACCCGGACAAGGTGTACTTCCCGGAGCGCGGCATCACCAAGCGGCAGGTCGTGGAGTATTACCTCGCGGTGTCCGAGCCGCTGTTGCGCGTGCTTGCGCAACGCCCGGTCACGCTTCAGCGCTTCGTGGACGGGGTGACCGGGGACGCCTTCTACGCCAAGCGGGTTCCCCGCGGTGCCCCGGCCTGGGTGGACTCGGTGGAGATCACCTTCCCGTCCGGGCGCACCGCCCGCCAGGTGTGCCCCACCGAGCCCGCCGTGCTCGTCTGGGCGGCGAACCTAGGTACCTTCGACTTCCATCCCTGGCCGGTGCGCCGCCCCCGGGTGGATCACCCCGACGAGCTGCGGGTCGACCTCGACCCGCAGCCGGGGACCGGCTTTGGTGACGCCGTTGTGGTGGCCGGCGTGCTGCGTGAGGTGCTGGCTGAGGTGGGGCTGGTCGGTTACCCCAAGACCTCCGGTGGCCGGGGGATTCACGTCGCAGTGCGGATCCGTCCGGAATGGTCGTTCGAGCAGGTTCGCCGGGCGGTGATCGCGCTGGTTCGGGAGGTGGCGCGGCGGATCCCGCAGCAGGCCACCGTGTCGTGGTGGAAGAAGGAGCGCGGCCAGCGGGTGTTCCTGGACTTCAACCAGGCCGCCCGGGACCGCACGATCGCCTCGGCGTGGTCGGTGCGCGGCACCCCCCGCGCCACCGTGTCGATGCCGGTGCACTGGGCGGACCTGGCCGAGGTGCACCCAGACGATTTCGATGTGCTCACGGTGCCTGGACTGTTCGCGCAGCGGGGTGACCCGCACGCCGGGTTGGACGATGAGTCCTTTGGCCTGGAGACGCTGCTGGACTGGGCGCTGCGCGACGAGCGCGACCACGGCCTCGGTGGCCTACCCTACCCACCCGAGTACCCGAAGATGCCCGGCGAGCCCCCGCGCGTGCAGCCCAGCCGCGCCAAGCGCCCAGGCAACGACAACACGTCGAACTGGACGTCACCGCCGTGAACTCGACATTACCTATGAGCGGGGTCACAGTGGGTTCGTAGATGGCTACGCGGCGTGTCGTGTTGCTCGCGGCCGGGTAATGGCGATCATGGGTGCGGTGTCCGAGCTTGCGCCTGCATGTGGGTTGTATGCGCTGCGGGTTGATCCACGCCCGCACCGGGAACCGCCGATCATCCACGCCATCCGGTGGGTCTCGGCGGAATAAGCGCGTGTTCGGCCCGCCTATGGCCGCGCCTATGCGCGTGGCCTCCCAGTTGAATCAGGAGATCGACAATGAGATTTTTATCTGCTCGTCACGTCGTGGCTGCCGCTTCCGTCCTGGTAAGTGTGGGGCTGCTGTCGACATCGGCGATTGCGGAGACATCGCAGGTTGCGTCCTCTCAGGCCAGTATCGCGGCCGTCAAGGTGAGTCGCAGCCAGATGCTGGAACGGGCTAAGACATGGCTCACTGCAAACAATGGCACGCGGGTGCCTTACGACCAAGGAAAGATCTGGCGGGACGGTTACCGGCAGGACTGCTCAGGGTACGTTTCCATGGCGGCAGAACTCCCCAAGCCGGGACCCAACACTGTCGCCTTGTTTGATAACAATACTGTGGCCATCAACAAGGCGGACATGCTGCCGGGTGACCTGTTCATCGACAAGATCGGTGATGGGAACAATCGCCATGTCGTCATCTTCGAGAAGTGGGTCGACAGTGATCACACTTCGTACTGGGCGTATGAGCAGCGTGGAGGTTTCGGCACCGACCACCGCGTGTTGCGCTACGGACTGGATGCTGGCAGCCAGTTCAAGCCGCGCCGTCTCCAGATCATCACCGGCTGATCGCCATCGGTTCACGTGTTCGCTGTAGACCTCGTCAGGGTTCTTTGAGCTGAGCCCTGAGCGCAGAAAGTTGGGTACTGCAACGGAACTCGATGCAGTGTGCAACGTCCGTGGTGGCCATACGAGGAGCCACGGCTCAGGTCCTCCAGTGTGGTAGGCCAGGTCCGCCAGTGATCGTCGAAAGTGTGGTGTGACCGTACAGAGCTGTACGGTCACACCACACTTTCAGTGATCATGCTCTGGTTCAGCACGCGGAAGTGGTGACACGGTGACGATGACACCGTCCCGGTGACGGCGGCGGTGCACATCGCGGCCAGCGATCTGGACCGGGCGGTACCCGCCGGGCTCACCGCGCTGCGCTGGCTGACCACCGTGCGCTCCCGCCACTGCGCGCTGCTGTTGCACCGGCTGGAAACCGACCTTGCCGCCCTGCCCCCCACCGCCCCTGTCCGGTTCCTGCACGACCAACTTCGCGCCACCCACGCCGCCTGACTCATCACCGCCAGAACGACCCTCTGAGTTCGAGGCAAGGCGAACACCGATAACTCCAGTAACGATTGCGAACGCTCCGGCTACGAAAGCTCGGCCATCTGCGCCGTCAGTGTCTACCGCTCAGAATCTGATTCTCTATCTGGTTCTCGATCAAGATGGGAGAAACCCCGAAATGCTCCGCGACGGAGCCCAGGTCTTCCTGGACAGCCTCGCCCGGCGGAACTGATAGTTTGGTCCTGATTCCTTCGGCAGGAGCGAGTAGTTCGGCCGCGAACGCGCGCTCGACCTTCTGCAGGTCAGTGTATGACGTGGTGATCAAAAAAGTGGATTCGTCTTTGGTGAGTCGATGCCACAACGCCCGCCCTTGGATAAACCTGGTGCCACTCGGACCAGCGGTTCGCCCCAGTGCAATCGCAGGGCGCACAAAGTCACCCGGCGCAATCCCCACTGCCTGCAAGTGTGGATCGACGCCGGATCGCGATCTTGTTGGCACGTACTGTTCGATATCTAGACGACTGTCATCCCTAAGTCCTAAAGCTTGGCGAGTAACCTGTGCCTGTCGCCAACCCCGCCGCCAAGGTGCATCGTTGTCGAGTGTGGAGCTACTTGCCAGCGCGGTTCGAACCGAACGAATCTCCTCGGACGGATCGCCTGCAAGGGCATCGGCTTCGGACGTTGCATCGGTGATCCAGTCAACCGCCTGTTTGATATGACGAGGATCGACGGCATGGAAGAAGTCGCCCAGGACGTCGTGTGGCAGTCTGTGGGCTGCCTCGATGATCGATGCCTCGTACTGATCCGCTTCGGCGAACGGGTCAAGGCCTAGCTTCGCCGCCGCAATGCAATACTCCCGTTCGTCCGACCCTAACCCATTGAGGGCTTCCCACTCTTTCTCTAAAGGAGTCCCTGTTTCTTTTTGCTCGACCAGGCGATCCAAAACCGAGGTAACGAGGTGCGTAAGAATGCGCTCGACATCGTCGGTCGGGAGAACGACTTCGCCCTCTGTGAGGTATCTAATACGAGCAAACTCGTCCAATGCACGGTCTCGATCCCAGCTCAGTCTTGTTTCGCGGCCCGCTGGAACAATTTCTAGGTTCGGCCACAGAAACCCGTCTCCGGCCGACCTGACACAGTGTCTATGTCTATCGCGTCGATTCAACGGAATTCGCGCAGACCCGGGCCGAGTGGGTCGAGAATGATATAGCAGGAACCACCAGTTGTCGACCGCCCATTCGGCTAGCGGATACAGTGGTGCAAAGATGGATCGCCGAGAACTCCCCGAATCGCGATCCTCGACTAGGGTCAGGCAGTCGTGCCCTATGGATATCCCAATGCGAGCCCAAGTGGCACGATGTTCTGGGGTTCTTGCCAGCCGGCCAGATTCCCATTCCCACCTTATTTGGAGTTTGGCATATTCGTTCATTCTTTACTCCGCCCAAGTCTGCTCGTTGAGAGCTTCTGGCCATTCATCCCGAGTCAATGGATACCCCTTGTACTGGCCAAGTTCACAGTTTACCAGACGGGCTTCGTAAGGAACACCCTCCGACCTATGCCAGATGTAGCGCGGGAAACCCCCGTCCCATTGCCCTCCGGTCCGTCCTTCGCGGATCGCTTGCTGTAGCCAACAGGTTAACTTGTCCTGGTCAGCGAGGTGTGGGTCGCACTTGCTGGCGTCGGCCCGAGGGTGCGGTGGGCCAGCAAAAGAAGGGAAGGTCTTGTGCTCACCGTTTCCCACGTAGGTCACTCGTGAGATGACGGCTTCCAAGTCGATCCCAGGCGGGACCGGCCCGGGTGATCGCCTCATGGGGCGACGACGTCGAGGCGCGCGCATACACGCATTATGGGGGCTTCCGGCACAAGCCCAGAGGGTTAGGGGCGCTTACCGTCCTCGATCCACTGGTGGAACTTTGCGATGCGGTCCCGGGGCCAGCTGCCGTCGCAGGGCATGCTGCCGTCGTCAAGCCTGGCCGCGATCGTGTCCGCTCGATCTCGGACGTCCTCGTAGCGGTGCAGGTCGAACTGCGCGATGGCGAGCATCGAGGTCCGATCCGGGGTCTCGCGGAACAGGTTTCTGATGTCGGCGTCGAAGCTCAGCGGTGCCTGCGGTGCTGGTGCCAGGGGAGTGAGTGGCTCCGGCGCAGGGTCCCGCTCGTGCGCGACGCCGACCTGCCCGGGCGGGTCGGCGTCCGGGCACCCGTCGGTGATCCACTGCCGGATGAACCCAATGCGCTCGCCCGGGACCGGTGGGCGGAATCGGGGCATCCGGTTGCCGGGCGCAGTGCCTTCGAGCCGTTGCACCAGCGGCGAGGTGTTCGGATCGCGGTTGACGGTGCCATCCGGGTTGCGCAGCACCGGCGGCACGTTCGGCAGCACGGAGGTGTCGAGGAACTGGTCGCGGGTCTTTCCGGTCCAGAAGTTGCGGTGTGGGCGGCCGATGCTGAACCCGCGAACCGCCTCCTCGAGGATCCGGACCGCCTTCTGGAAGTCGCGTGGCACGCTTGCCGGGGGTATCTCCCGGCCCTCGACGAGTGCCTCCATCATGATCTGAGCCTCGGTGTCCTGCCGCAGGAGATCGTCGAGGAAAGGGTCCCGATCGGTTAGCTGGTCGTCGGGCTGGAGCTGTTCGCGAATAAGCCGGACGGCGGCCCGGGAGCTGTCCAGGTGCGTGCGCCAGCGTTGTGGTTCCCCCTCCGGCAGGTTCACCGTGTAGGGCAGCTCGAAGGGCGGGCCGGCGTGCAGCTGGCCGGGTGGGTCGTCCTTGGGGAGCGCTACCAGCTTGCTGGCGATCTTCTTGAGCCGCCGCATCTCATCGAACGTCCAGATCAGCAGCAGGCCCCGGGCAGTACGGTCACCGTGCGAGTACAGGGCCTGGTCGAGTCGCATGACGTGCGAGAAACGCCCGAGGAGCATCCGGTAGCGGAGGTTGAACAGGTGCGCCCACGCCCGCGCCCGCGGATGGGTGATGCGCCCCTTGTGTGCGTGCGCTTCTTGGACCGCCGCCACCATGTCCGCCATGGCGGGCGTTTCCGGTGTGGGCGCGGTGGTGTTCGGGTTCTCCGTGACGGGCCACGTGATTACCGCACCGGCGGCGGACAGGGCCTGCACGCGTTGGTAGATGTCGAAGAACCGCTCGAAGTGCGACTCTGAGTTGTCGGGGCCGGCGGGTGGGAGGTCGAAGCCCTCGCCCTGCGCATCGATCTTCCGCACGGCGGTGACCGCGGCGGCCCGCACCTGGCCGACGTCAGTGCCCGGGAACGACTCGATGATCAGTGCCTCCCCGTCTGCGGGGTTGCCGGGCTGGAAGCCCCAGTCCTCGAACCTCGCCTGCCGTCCCATGATGTCCAGCCGGAAGTCGTTGTCGGCGAGGACGTCCCCGAACAGGTGTGCCAGTCGTTGGTAGAGGAGGCCGACGTGCCGGACCTCGTGGCCGTCGTTGGAGCGGGTCGCGTCGCGCCGGATGTTCTCCAGCAGTGCGCGGTCTGCGTCCGAAAAGGTGGACGGTGGCACGGCTGGGCTCTCCGCGATGACGTACTTGGCCAGTGAGTCGAGGGTCAGGGGCTCCAAGGTGAAACGGAACGGATAGATCTCGCTGGCATAAGGGGAGTGCTCCCGGTTGAGGTTCAGTGGCCCACCGACGAGGTGCAGCAGATTCTGCACGGTGGCAAGATGCCCCATCTCCTCCCGAGCAATCTGCGTGAGGAGATTCTGCACCGCCGCGAGCTGGTTGCGGTTTGGGCCATCGTCGTGCACGTGCACCGAATAGGCGGCGTAGAGGTACTGCACCATGAGAGCATGCTCGATCTCGGCCGCAGCGGTCAGCAGGAAGACCACCTCGTCGCGCGGTTCCAACGGCGGATCGTGCAGGGGTTCGGTCACTCCCGGTACGCCGTCCAGGCGCGCCTCAGCTGATAGCGCAGTGATCGAACCGGCAGTGAAGAAACGTTGTTCCACTACGAAGTTCCCCTCCTCGTGAAGCTACGAGCCTCCACGCGGCCGAACCTGCGCAATCGGAGGCTATTCGACACCACAAACAGCGACGACAACGTCATGGCAGCACCAGCGATCAACGGGTTGAGCAGCCCCAATGCCGCTAACGGCAACGCGGCGATGTTATAGCTGAACGCCCAGGCGAGGTTGCCGTGGATCGTGCGCAGGGTGGCGCGGGCGAGCTTGATCGCGCTGGGTACGACGGTCAGGTCGTTGCGCATCAGGATCAGGTCGGCGGCGCCGAGCGCGACGTCGGTGCCGGAGACGACCGCCAGGCCGAGGTCGGCGCGGGCCAGTGCGGGTGCGTCGTTGACGCCGTCCCCGACCATGGCCACCGAACATCCTTGGGCCTGCATTGCCGTGATCACGGCGGCTTTGTCGTGTGGCAGCACCTCGGCGATCACCTCGTCGATGCCGACCTGAGCGGCGACCGCCGCAGCGGTGGCCGCGTTGTCACCGGTGAGCAGGACCGTGCGCAGCCCGAGCCGGCGCAGTTCGGCGACCGCCGCGGGTGCGGTGGGCCGCACCGTGTCGGTCAGCGCGAAGGCGCCTTCGACGACGCCGCCCGCGGCAGCGAGGACGGTCGTGCAGCCCTGCCGCTCCCACTCGGTGCGTTGGTGTTCCAGCGCGGCCGGCACCGGGATGCCGCGCTGGGTCAGCAGCCGTGCCGACCCGACCAGCACCTCCTGCCCGTCGACCACACCGCGGGCGCCGAGACCGGATAGACTGGTGAAATCCGCTACCGGCGGGATCCCACCCAGCCCAGCGCGGGCCAACGCGCTGATCGCCGTGGCGACGACGTGCTCGGAGGCGTCTTCCACAGCGCCTGCGTGGCGCAGCAGCGTGTCCAGTTCGATTCCCGCATCGAGCGTCACATCGACCACTGTCATCCGGCCGGTGGTGATGGTTCCGGTCTTGTCCAGCACCACCGTGTCGATCGCTTTGGCGGACTCCAACGCCTGGTGGCCCTTGATGAAGATGCCCAGTTCCGCGCCGCGCCCGGAGGCCACCATGAGGGCAGTCGGGGTGGCCAGACCCAGCGCGCACGGGCACGCGATGATCAGCATCGCCAGCGCTGAGCTGAACGCGTGCTCGACCGACCCGCTGAGGACCAGCCACCCGAGGAAGGTCAGGACCGCGAACCCGAGCACGGCCGGCACGAACACCCCGCAGATGCGGTCCGCGAGCCGCTGGACGCCGGCCTTGTCGTTCTGCGCCTGCTCGACCAGCCGCACCAGCTGGGCCAACTGGGTCTGGCTGCCCACCGTGGTGGCCCGGACCACCAGCCGCCCGCTGCGGGCGATCGTGCCGCCGATCACCGGGTCGCCTGCGGAGACCTCGACGGGTGCCGACTCTCCGGTCATCGCGCTGCGGTCCACGCCGCTGTGCCCGTCCACCACCTCGCCGTCGGTGGCAATGGTCTCGCCAGGGCGAACCACGAAATGATCACCCACCCGGAGTTGCGTAACCGGGATGCGAGACTCCTGCCCGTCGTCGCACCGCACGGACACCTCCCGGGCCCCGATCTTGGCCAACCCGGTCAGCGCACCGGCGGCCTGCCGCCTGGCCCGCGCCTCGAACAACCGTCCACCGAGCAGAAAGATCGTCACGCCGACGGCCACGTCAAGGTAGATGGAGCCGGCGGGCCGGAAGACCAGCCCCCAGCCGTTGCTGAACTGACTGTTCTTGACGAACATGGTGTACACCGACCACGCGGTCGCCGCGGTGATCCCCAACGACACCAGGGTGTCCATCGACGTCGCACCATGCCTCGCGGCGCGGGCGGCCTTGCGGTGAAACGGCCAGGCACACCACGTCACCACCGGCAACGTCATCGCCAGCAGCACCCACTGCCACCCGGTGAACCGCGACGAGGGCAGCAACACCATCGTCATGGACAGATCCCCCAGCGGCACCCCGAACAGCAGCGCCACCACCAGCCGGCACATCAGGAGACGAACCGGGGCGTCGGTCGGATCCTGGTCGGGTTCGCTCGGTGCGGCGCGATACCCGGCGCGCTCCACCTGCGTGATCAGTTCCGTGACCGTGATCGCTGCGGAGGCCGCCACGCTGGCCTTCTCCGTCGCGTAGTTCACGCTAGCGTGCACGCCGTCAAGCTTGTTGAGCTTGCGCTCCACCCGCGCCGCGCAGGCCGCACACGTCATTCCCCCGATGGACAGCTCGATCGACTGCACCGGTCCAGCCTATGGCGGGCACAGTGTGCCCTGTTTCGGGATCGAGGCATCCATCAGGAAGCGGGTGACCAGATCGACGATGCAGGGACTGCGCGGGAGTGCGCCGTGCTCCTGGCCCTGCCAGAGCGCCAGCGTCGCCGACGGCAGCGACTGCGCGGTGCGCCTGGCTCCCTCGACGGGGGTCACCGGGTCTGCGGTGGTGGCCACCACGAGCACCGGCGGTAGCGCCCGATCCCCCGACCCCACCGGTGGCGGCGAGGGCACCGGCCATGCGCTGCACCACAGCAACCGCGCCGCGAACAGCGGCCCGAACAGCGCGGAACGCAGCTGCCACTGGTGCACCAGCTGCTGGGCGCGCTCGGGTGCCACCCGGGTCGGGGTGTCATTGCAGTGCGTCGCTAGCGCGGGGTCCAAGCGCGCGGCGAGCCCGCGGTCTGTGGTCAGGATCGGGGTGACGAGCGCGGCCAGCTCAGCTCCATTCCCCGTGCGGGCGTTCGCCAGGGCCCGGGCCAGCTGCGGCCAGCGCTGGGCGTCACCGACCGTCTCGAGTACCGCTTGGTAGGCGATGCCCGCGGTGATCCGCTGTGACCCGACCTGCAGGGGGGTCCGGCGCAACGCATCGGCCAAGGCCACCAGGGCGCCACGAGGGTCGGGTCCCAGCGGGCAGCCCCGGGCCACGCAGTCGGCGGCGAACGCGTGGTAGCCGGCGTCGGCGGCATCCAGCGCGGCCTCGGCTGCGGCCACATCGTCCAGCGTGGGATCGACGGCACCGTCGAGCACGACCCGCCCGGCCGAGGTGGGGTACCGGCGCAGGAAGTCGGTGACTGCCCGGGATGCCTCACCGTGCGAGAGCACGTTGAGCACTGGTGCGATCAAGGCCACCCGGAGCTGCTCGAGATCGTCGGCGGTGCCCGTGGAGTTGATCTCGTTGAGCACCTCACCGAGATCCTGCACACAGGTCTGGATCGCGGCGCGGGTGATGTCGAGCAGTGCGTCCAGCTGTCCGGGCAGGTCGGGGTCGGGATCGCTACCGACGATCTGCTCCCGGGTGGTCTTCGGTATGCAATTCAGCGGTTCGCTCGGGCCGGTACCCCGGCGAGCCAGCCCGATCAGGGTGAACCGGTCCAGTAAGGCGGGCGGCAGCTGCTGCGCCAGCCGGGCGGCTCGGACGGTTCCGGGCTCCCCGGACGCCTCGCCGAGCACCACGAGCGGGGCCAGGCCGTCTCCAATTCTGCTGAGATCCAGCTTGAGGGAGTTCCCGAACGCTGGTCTGGCCGCTGTGGCGTCGACCTGAACTTCGCTGCACTCTACCCGTCGCGGGCTGACCGTACCGAGTGCGGCGCTGATCGCGCCGGTGCAGTCTCGCCAGGGCAGCGAGTTGCGGAGGTACTTGCCGGCGGGTGGCAGCGGTGGGCTGCTGGGTGCAGTGAGCGGGGGGCGTTGCGGGGGCAGGTTGGCGTCCCGCACTGCCACCGCGGGCCGGTCCGAGGGCCCAGCGGTGCAGGCCCCCAGCAGGGCGATCAGCAGCACCAGCACCCCCCCACACCGTGGGACCCGGTGGCGCACACCATCTCCTAGCATCGAGTGAGGACGTCGGTGATGGTATCGAGGGCGAGGTCCAGGTCGGTGCGGGTGATCACGAGTGGGGGAGCGATGCGCACTGTGGTGGCGTGAGTTTCTTTGCACAGTATGCCGCGGGCCATCAGCGCCTTCGAGACGAGGCGCGCGGTCGGCCCGCCAGCAGCGAGGTGCACGCCGGCCCACAGTCCTCGGCCGGTGACCTGCGCGACCCCGTGCCCGACCAGCGTGTTCAGCCGAGTGTGCAGGTGTGCGCCGAGCTCCCGGGAGCGGGCCTGGAACTCGCCACTTGCCAGCAACGCGATCACCGCCCGGCCCACCGCGCAGGCCAGCGGGTTGCCGCCGAAGGTCGATCCGTGCTCGCCGGGGCGCAGCACGCCCAGCACCGCGCGCTGCCCGACCACCGCCGAGACCGGCAGGATCCCCCCACCCAGCGCTTTGCCCAGGGTGTACAGGTCGGCCCGGACGCCGTCGTGGTCCAGCGCCAGCAGCTCTCCGGTGCGCGCCAACCCGGACTGGATCTCATCAGCGATCAGCAGCGCACCCGCGGCGTCGCAGGCGGCGCGGACACCGGCGAGGTAACCCGGCGGCGGCACCAGCACGCCCGCCTCACCCTGGATGGGCTCGACGAGCACCGCCGCGGTGCGGGACGTGATCGCGCCGCGTAGCGCGTCGAGGTCGCCGTAGGGCACCACGACGAAGCCAGGGGTGAACGGGCCGAACCCGGCCCGGGCCGTCTCATCGGTGGAGAACGACACGATGGTGACGGTGCGGCCGTGGAAGTTCCCGCCCGTTACCACGATCTCGGCGGTGCCGTCCGGGAGACCCTTGACCCGGTGCGCCCACAGCCGGGCCACCTTGATCGCGGACTCGACGGCCTCAGCGCCGGTGTTCATCGGGAGTACCATCTCGGTTCCCGTCAGCTGGGCAAGCTCCTGGCAGAACGTGCCGAGCAGGGTGTGGTGAAACGCCCGCGAGGTCAGCGTCACCTGTCCCAGCTGCTCCACCGCGGCGGCCACCAAGGCGGGATGCCGGTGCCCGAAGTTCAACGCTGAGTAGCCGGCGAGGAAGTCGAGGTAACGCCGGCCGGTCACGTCGGTGACCCAGGCGCCCGCACCGGAGGTGATCACCACCGGCAGGGGATGGTAGTTGTGGGTACTCCACCGCTCGTCGGTGTCGATGAAGTCGGACGTGGTGGAGCCCGGCGTGTCAAGGACGGTCATGACCGCGAGGTTATTCGGCCGACGCCTGCCGTGCGGTGGGTCAATGCGGAGCGCGAGGTGACCGCCGGTCCTCCGGGCCGGCGGTGAGCAGGTACACCGTCCCGCCCTCGGCGGTGCGCTGGATCGGGACCGCGGGTGCGAGCACCTCGGGGCCCCTTTCGTCCGGAACCATCATGCGGATCTGCCCGAGCGTCTCCGCCAAGAGCTGGTGGGTGGCCGCCAACACGGCGCTGACCTCGGTGCGTGACGTGTCGAGCCTGGTCATTTCGCTGGCAACCTGAGCGCGTAGCTCGAGTAGGGCCGATTCGTCCCGTTCGACCGCGCTTGCCCGGGTGTTCAGCTGCGCGTCAACCACCTGCTGCATGAGATACAAGCGGGAGATGCTGCGCAGCTCACGGTCCCGGATCCGGGTGCTCGCCTCGAGCTCACGCTGCGCGATTGCCTCCACCGTAGCGTGCTCGGCGGTCTCACAGCGGGCCGTGGACTCCGCTTCGAGCTGATCGCAGTGCCGTCGCGCATGCTCGAGCAGCGACTGCGCTTCGCGGCTGGCCCGCGCTCGCAGCCCCGTGATCTGGTCGTCGGTGCGGGTTCTCAGCTCGACGATGTCCTGGTCGGCGCGGGCTACCCGCGCGGCGCTCGCTGCCTCGGCCCGGGCCTTGATCTCGGCCGCCTCCTCCTCGGCCAGCTGCATGATGCGCTGGATCCGGGCGCTGGCCTCGGCCATCGGGGTGGCCAGCAGGTGCTCGACCTGAGATTTTGCCTTGTCTGTCTCCCGGCGCAGATGCTCGAGCAGCTCGCTCTCCACCCGGAGATGGTTCAGCACCTTGCTGAGCTCGGCGACCTGTGTCAGAGCCGCATCTCGATCGGCTGCCAGCATCGCGATGCGGCCATCGAGCGACTCGAGATGCTCCAGGACCTGCCGTCGGTTGAAGCCGCGCAGCGCCCTCTCGAACGGCTGGTGCAGGGGGACTACCTCGTCATCATCCCGGGATCCGCGCACAAACATTGATGGTAGATGAACGATCACGGTCCAACAACGACTTCTCGCCGGGCGGCTCCCTTACCGCTGGTGTCCGACCGAGGAGCCCTCCAGCACCCTCCGTAACCACACCGCCCCGTCCGCCAAGGTCGGGGTGGTGTCAGTTTTCTGTATGGTGTGCAGCGTTTTCCGGAGGATGCTCGCCGTCCTCCCTGAGCCCACCTCACCGATGTACGGAGCGAGCTTCGGCACGAGCTGTTCAGCTTCCCGCCAGTCGCCGATATCGACGAGGCTTTCGAACAGGTACACTGAGCGGCTGTACCGCCTTCGGGCACGATGCTGGGGGTTGTGGTGGCGAGTGCTTCGGCAAAGAGGACTGCGGGTTTGTCGCGTTTGCGAGTTCTTTCCACATCACGGCTTCAAACCAGGCGAATTGTCCCTCATCAACCCAGTAGGCCCAGGCTGGGTCAGTGTCCCGGAGGCCATCGAGGTAGCGGGACTGGGCTTTCTGAAAGGTGCGTATCGCCTCGGTTTCCTGGTGCTGTTGAGCCAGGGCATGGGAGCCACGGGCCAGGAACAAGGATTCCATACGCGGGCTGAGCCGACCAGTTTCCAGGACTGAGTGGACGATGTGCAGGGCTTCGCTCGGCCGGTTCAGGTACTTGGCCTGCATGCTCATGTTCTGCAGGGCCAGCAGTTCGAGGCCGCGGTGGCCGGCCCACCGGAGATAGTACAGGACCTCCTGGTTGATTCGGCGCATGGCGTCCTGCTGGTCAGCGTCGTAAAGCGTCCAGCCAGGGCGGTCTCTAGTGGTGGGAGCGACACCCGGCTTGACCTGGGACCCTCGCGAGGACTCACCATCGAGCTAACGGCGGGCAGGCCAGGGGCTGCCCGATGCGCGGGCCAGCTTACGAGCCCTCGCCCCAGATCAAGCCGGGTGTCGCTCCCACCGTTTGAACTCAAGCTTCTGCGAGATCAGTGTCACCACGCCGCCTTCGCAGTGGGTCAAGGCGCGCACCAGCAGCGGGGTGAACCGTTGCGCTCACCGGTAGGTGGTGACGGATCCACCTCGACACCGCGCTTGGCCAGCAGCTCCTCCACGTCCGATACGACAGCCCATAGCGCAGGTACCAACGTACCGCCACCGTGATCACCTCAGGCGGGAAGCGGAAGCCGGCGAAGCTGGACCTCGACGCGGGTGCTGGAGCAGGGCGACGACGCATCAACCCAGCCTGCCCGATCTGGTGATCCGCCGATGCAACAGTGCCCCGGTGAGCAGCCTAGCTCAATCAGGAAACTCCTGGTCAAAGGCCTACATCGAGTTTTGGCACAGTACACGCATCCTCCCACTCCGCCCGAGCCCTCATCTGTTATAGTAACGCAACAAAACCTGCTCTACCGACTCGCAGCCCTTCGATTTCTCCAGCGTGGTAGGCGTCGCAATTCTCCAGGCGAGGTTTGCTCCCCACCACACACCCACGCCAGAATCATTGTAACCGTAAGCAACAAGAGATTCCCCACGGTCCACCACGTCGTGGCATTGTTCACTAGAAGCTCCGCAAACGCACCAGTAGAACTAAAAGTCAAAGTCCATTTTATAATCCAGCCAATTCCCAGAGGTAGCTCATATCGATCTATGAGGGCAAGACCGGAGTTGTGGTACCATGCCAGGCCAATAACCGAGCAAATGCACAGTATCATGCTAAGGCCGATCGATTGCGTCACGCGAGAGATGACGACCGGAGTGAGCAAGATGAGTGAATAATGGCCACCGAACTCACTAAACACATTACCCGCCTGCATCTGCACGTTAAAGACGCCCCGCCGGATTCGCGATAATTCTCCGCTCGACTTCCCGTAGATCAGCACCGCGAATGTTGATGACAGTAATCCAAACCCGAGGAAAAGACGAATATCGTTAGGTACAATTGCGCTCGCGATCGATATTCCAAACAGAAAAGTAAATGCGGCGAGTAGGGTAGCAGCGACAGTCAAACTAACGGCTGTCTCATTCGCGCTCAATGGAGCCGGATCGTCATGAGTGCGCTTGCGCAGGCAATAGGAGGCGCCTTGAGGCAACTTCTCAAATGCCGCGAGAACGTAACCATTGGCCATCCGTATAGAAACTTCCCTGTAAGCATCGGCAGGCAGGAACAGTGACTCACCTAGCCGCGCGTATGGCGACAAGGGGGAGCGAAAGTAGATCCTGTCCTCTCTCGGACCAAAGTAGTCTGGCACAAAATCTGAGCCGAAAAAACCTGCTGCAAGTGCCGAGCGAATCATGGCGACATTTCGTGGACTCACCGTCATCGCCAAGACAGGATTAGTGCGACACTGATGGTGAAGCCGTTGTCTGAGCTCAACTAGTAGATCGCGGGCGAGGTTCGCCCCGCGCACCTCGGGGTGCACAGCGACTCCCTCGACATAGTATTCATGACCATCGCCGATTGCGTGGTATTGCGCATAAGCTACGACTGTAGCCTCCTCGCCTCGCACTCTCTCCGCTACCAGAATCTGCCTAGTCGTCAACCCATCTGCTAACTCGTCGCGAGATGCTGATTTTCTGTCCAGATCTCCTGGGTTAAAGCAAATCGACTCTATCTCAGTCAAGCGTGGAAGATCGACCTGCTCTCCATCCCGAAAACTCAGTCCTTCGATCACGCCACCACCCTTGGTCACACAAAACCTGTACATACGAGAACTACAATAATTAGTCTCAATCACACTATCCCACCGAGCGCCCTGCTCGGCAGCAACCGCTCGGCCGCAGCAAGAACGCCTTCGGCAGTCGGGCGCTGCCCGGACCACGGCGACCCCCTGCGCCGCCAACGCACGACCTCGCGAAGTCGGCCAGCGCGAGGACAGTGAATCACCGCGCCTTCGCATTGATCACCTTAGCATCCAACAATGTTGAAACAGGTCATGACTTTGCTGACCCGCCCTTATCGTTGAATAGCGCGACGAGCTTGGCCACCGGGGTTGTTGCGTTGGCGGAGGGCGGGGTCAGGCAGGCTGAGCTGATGCGCCGTCGCCATCGTCGAGTACCTCCGCCGAGGTTGGGTTTCGCTGGATTCCGCTTCCCCCGTGAGGTCATCGTGCTGGCGGTGCGGTGGTAGCTGCGCTACGGGTTGTCCTACCGCGACGTGGAAGAGCTGCTCGCCGAGCGCGGCATCGAGGTAGACCATGTCACGATCTATCGCTGGGTGCAGCGGTTCACCCCGCTGCTGATCGACGCGGCCCGGCCCTGCCGGCATTGCCCCGGTGACAGGTGGTTCGTAGACGAGACCTATGTAAAAGTCGCCGGACGGTGGGTCTATCTGTACCGGGCGATCGACCAGTTCGGGCAGGTCATCGACGTGCGGACTGAAACAGCTCCGCTCCACCCGCGTGATCAGCACCGGCCACGCATTCATCCAGAACCTCCGGCGCGGCCACTACGAACTCGGCGTTGATACCGACCCGAAACGACAGCTCCCGGTGGCCTTCACCGAACTCGCCCTCGCCATCTGATCACAGCTCCAGACAGGCTCGCCACACCCGCACTCCGTCAACGCAACAGCGCCGTGTCAAGCCGTTCCCCAAGAGCGCCGCAGGCCGGCGCACGGTCCCCCTCCCACCGTGGCTGGTTGAGATCATCCGGGAACACCGCGAGACCTACCCGCTGGGGGAGAACGATCTGGTGTTCCCCAACGCGGTCGGCAAGCCACTCCGGCGGACCCTGTTCCGCACCCGCGTATGGCGACCTTCGCTCGTGCGAGCGGGGATGCTCGGCGCTCTCACCATTGTCGATGACGACACCGTGCGGGCCGGCTGGACCGATGCCACCGGAGCGACGCTGGCCAAGGAGTTCCCGACTGAGCGGGAAGCCGTGCT
>JBOHFG010000092.1:0-2057 GCA_050699575.1 Pseudonocardiaceae bacterium | reverse complement strand
TTCCTCAAGTCTCCTGCGCGCGCGGCGGATAGGGACCGAACTGTCTCACGACGTTCTAAACCCAGCTCGCGTACCGCTTTAATGGGCGAACAGCCCAACCCTTGGGACCTACTCCAGCCCCAGGATGCGACGAGCCGACATCGAGGTGCCAAACCATCCCGTCGATATGGACTCTTGGGGAAGATCAGCCTGTTATCCCCGGGGTACCTTTTATCCGTTGAGCGACACCCCTTCCACAAGGTGGTGCCGGATCACTAGTCCCGACTTTCGTCCCTGCTCGACATGTCTGTCTCACAGTCAAGCTCCCTTGTGCACTTGCACTCGACACCTGATTGCCAACCAGGCTGAGGGAACCTTTGGGCGCCTCCGTTACTTTTTGGGAGGCAACCGCCCCAGTTAAACTACCCACCAGGCACTGTCCCTGATCCGGATCACGGATCGAGGTTAGATATTCAGTTCGACCAGAGTGGTATTTCAACGTTGACTCCACCCTCACTGGCGTGAAGGTTTCACGGTCTCCCACCTATCCTACACAAGCCGAACCGAACACCAATACCAAGCTATAGTAAAGGTCCCGGGGTCTTTCCGTCCTGCCGCGCGTAACGAGCATCTTTACTCGTAGTGCAATTTCGCCGAGTCTGTGGTTGAGACAGTGGAGAAGTCGTTACGCCATTCGTGCAGGTCGGAACTTACCCGACAAGGAATTTCGCTACCTTAGGATGGTTATAGTTACCACCGCCGTTTACTGGCGCTTAAGTTCTGAGCTTCGCCCTGAAGGACTAACCCGTCCCCTTAACGTTCCAGCACCGGGCAGGCGTCAGTCCGTATACATCGTCTTACGACTTCGCACGGACCTGTGTTTTTAGTAAACAGTCGCTTCTCCCTGGTCTCTGCGGCCGAACTACGCTAGCCCGCGAAGGGCTTCACGTTACCCGGCCCCCCTTCTCCCGAAGTTACGGGGGCATTTTGCCGAGTTCCTTAACCACAGTTATCTCGATCGCCTTGGTATTCTCTACCTGACCACCTGTGTCGGTTTGGGGTACGGGCCGCTTGAGTGCTCGCTAGAGGCTTTTCTCGGCAGCATGGGATCACCCTGCTTCGCCTCATTCGGCTATGCGTCAGGTCTCACCGTCACCACCACGGATTTGCCTATGGTGGCTGGCTACGCCTTTACACCAGTTCTACCACTCACTGGCGGGGCTGCCCTCCTGCGTCACCCCATCGCTTGGCTACTATCGGTTTGGTTTCCGCGCTCGCCACGACCTGCCCCCGAAGGGACCTGACGTGGTTTGGGCGGTGAGCATCACCGACCTCGCCAGGGACGCGCTCATGCGGGTACGGGAATATCAACCCGTTGTCCATCGACTACGCCTGTCGGCCTCGCCTTAGGTCCCGACTTACCCTGGGCGGATTAGCCTAGCCCAGGAACCCTTGGTCATTCGGCGGGGGAGTTTCTCACTCCCCTTTCGCTACTCATGCCTGCATTCTCACTCGTGCGGCGTCCACGGCTGGGTTACCCCGCCGCTTCGCTCGCCGCACGACGCTCCCCTACCCGTCCACACGACTGCACACCCCCACGGATGGGGGTGCGGATCATTATGTGAACGCCACGGCTTCGGTGGTGTGCTTGAGCCCCGCTACATTGTCGGCGCGGGATCACTTGACCAGTGAGCTATTACGCACTCTTTCAAGGGTGGCTGCCTCCAAGCCAACCTCCTGGTTGTCTGTGCGACCCCACATCCTTTCCCACTTAGCACACGCTTCGGGACCTTAGCCGGTGGTCTGGGCTGTTTCCCTTTCGACTACGAAGCTTATCCCCCGCAGTCTCACTGCCGTGCTCCTGGCTCGCCGGCATTCGGAGTTTGGCTGATTTTGGTAGGCTTGTCGGCCCCCTAGACCATCCAGTGCTCTACCTCCGACGAGAAGCACACGACGCTGCACCTAAATGCATTTCGGGGAGAACCAGCTATCACGGAGTTTGATTGGCCTTTCACCCCTACCCACAGCTCATCCCCCAGGTTTTCAACCCTGGTGGGTTCGGGCCTCCACGCGGTCTT
>JBOHFG010000091.1:0-16800 GCA_050699575.1 Pseudonocardiaceae bacterium | reverse complement strand
GGCACCACGGCCAGTCCATCCTCGGCGGTGCGCACCTTGGTCCGCCATCTGAGAACCGCCCGTGAGTGGGAATCGGTGCCTTGCACACCGGTTCCCACTCACGGCCGGTGAGGGAGCCCATGAACCGACTGTCTCGCGTTGCCGTCGTGCTCACGTTCGCGTTGGGGGTTCTGGTACCGGTGGCCACAGCGTCTGCTCGCGCCGATCCGATCCGCGGGTTGATCGTCATCACCCGTGGGATGGCTAACGCCCCGTCGTCCGGCAGTCTCACCATCACGCCGCCGACCGGTTCCGATTACAATGCCCCGACGGCGCGCACCTCGGGTCCTTGCCCGACCACTGCGGATTCCGCCGTCATGCTGCTCACCGGGCCGGTTGGGGTCGCTGATCCGACCTTCCCTCCTGGTAATCCATTTTTGATCCTCACCACGAGTCAAGTTGATTTCTCCACGACTGACTCGTTCGATCAGCCGTTTCGGCTCACTCTGCGGGACGCCGCTGCCGATCGCGGTAAGACCCTGAAAGCTGGTGAGTATCGCCTCACCACGCAGTGCGTCAACGGTTTGACCCAGCAGGTGTTCGGCACCTTCACCGGTGCGATTTTTTTCACCAGTCCGACGGTGTGGCAGACCAACGACCCCAACGGGCCAGAAATTGTCTCGACCACCACGCTGACCACGTCCTCGGGCACCGAGCAGACGCTGACGGCGACGATCTCTCCGCCGGCCGCCGCTGCCGGCACGGTGCGATTCAAGGACGGGGATGCCAACATTGGTGACCTGGTGAAAATCCCCACCAGCACCGACAACGTGTCGATCACCACATCGTTGATGCCCGGGACGCACTCGCTGAGTGCAGTGTTCACTCCCAAGGCCGTCAAAGTCACGGGGTCGACGTCGCAGCCGGCGACCTTCGTGGTCGCGGTGGCCCCCGCTGCGACATCGCCGCCGGTCGGGGCGCCGCAGGGGGCCGAGTCCGGGCCCCCGGCCGCGGCGGGGGAGCTGGTCTCGGCTCGTGACGCCGCGACCGGTCGTGACGTGCGGTGGCTGGTCCTGACCGGTGTGGCGCTGGTCACCGTGGCCGTGGTCACCCTGGTCGCTGTCGCGGTGGCCGGCCGGATGCGGAAGCGCCGCACCTCGGGACCCTGACCTCATCGGCGACCACGACGTCGAGTCCGCCGTCACCATTTTTGTTGATATCCGCCGCTTATACGTGCACCACGGCGGACCGTGCGTTTTTCTGAGGAGAAGTGAGTCATATTGTGTTGAAGAATAAATTCTTGACTCGGTTCGTGCCGGGAGCCCTGGTGGTCGTTGTCGCGGCCGGGGGCACATTGCTCACCGGTGGGGTGGCCACTGCCGCGCCGGCGGCGGGCACCCTGGGCACCTTGGTTTTCACCCCACCCGCCGGTTCTGATAATACCGTCCTGACTGCGCGTACCTCGGCTCCCTGCGTGCCCACCGCGGTTTCTGCCATCACGCAGTTGGTCGGGCCGATCGGGGCTCCGGATCCGGCTTTCCCCCTTAGCGCTCCCTTCCTGATTGTCACCACGGGCGGCCCGGACTTTTCCACGGCCAGCCCGTTCAATCAGCCGTTTCGGCTCACTCTGAAGGCCGCCGCCGAGGACCGCGGTAAAGTATTGCAAGCTGGTGAGTATGACGTCACCACGCGATGTGTCGATGCCTTCGGCGCCGGGGATTTGGGCAACTTCACCGGTGCGTTGTTCCTCACCAGCCCGACCGCCTACCAGGTCAACGACCCCACCGGACCCGAGATCGCCACGACCAGCAGACTGGTGGTGACACCGGCCTCCCCGGTTGCTGCGGGCACCCAGCAGACACTGAGGGCGACGATCTCCCCGCCGGAGGGGGCGGCCGGCATGGTGCAGTTCAAAGACGGGGACACCAACATCGGCAGCCCGATGACCGCCACCGTCGGGTCGATCACTACAACGTTGACGCCCGGCACTCACTTGCTGACCGCGGTGTTCATCCCCAAGGCCCTCAAAGTCACCGGATCGACCTCGCCAGCCGTGTCCTATGTGGTCAACGGGGGTCAACCGTCACCATCGCCGAGTCCGAGTCCGAGTCCGAGTCCGAGTCCGAGTCCGTCACCGAGTCCGTCACCGACGTCGAGTCCGACACCACCCGCACCGTCACCCGCACCGTCACCCGCACCCGGGGCGACGGCGACGGCGACCACGCTCGTGGTGTTCCCCAGCCCGGCATTCCAGGGTTTCCCAGCGATCCTCCTGGCGAGGGTGGCGCCCTTCGGTGTGGCCGGAACTGTCCAGTTCAAGGACGGGACCACCAACATCAGCACTCCGGTGCCGGTGTTCGGCGGCCACGCCTTGCTCATCACCTCGGGGCTGACCAGGGGCACGCACGAGTTGACCGCAGAGTTCATCCCCACCAGCCCGGCGGTATTTGGCCCGTCGACGTCACCACCGCTGTCGCTGACGGTTCGGTCGCCCTTCAGTTTCTTGTCGTTCTTCAGCGTCACGAAGTGACCGTCAGCTGGGAACCGCTCGTGAGTGGGAATCGGTGCCCAGGCACCGTATTCCCACTCACGACTGGGGTGAGGAAGCTCATGAACCGAATGTCCCGCGTTGGTGTCGGGTGAACGAGCGGCCGGCGCAGCGCGGGCAGCCGCTGCACGATCCGGTGCCCGGTCGCAGCCCTGAATACCGGTTGGCCGGCCAGGTGCTGGTCCTTGTCGCGGTGCTGGGCCTGTCTTTCTTGCTCGAGTTGACCGTGTTGGGCACTCTGCGTCACGACAGGGACCAGGCCCAGCTCGCCGGGCAGTTCCGTACCGAGCTTGCCAAGGGGATTGCACCGGTCGGTCCACTCGATGATGCGAACACTGCGTTGGAGTTGGGAGCGCCAGTGGCCCTGCTGGAGATCCCGCGGTTGCGCCTGCGGGAAGTAGTGGTGGAGGGCACTTCGTCGGGTCTGTTGATGTCAGGGCCGGGCCACCGGCGCGACACCCCACTTCCCGGCCAGGGCGGCACCAGCGTGGTCATCGGGCGGCGGGCGACCTACGGTGGACCGTTCCGGTCGGTCGACCAGCTGCGTGCCGGGGATGAGATCACGGTGATCACTGGGCAGGGCAAGCATTCGTTTGCGGTGCTTGGGGTGCGCCGCGCCGGCGGTGCGGTGCCGCCGGCGCTCTCCCGCGGCCAGGGGCGGCTCACCTTGGTGACGACCGATGGTCCTGCGTTTCAGCCCACCGATGTCTTGCGCGTTGATGCGGCGCTGGTCAGCGGGGTCCAATCCAGGCCCGTTCAGTTGCCAACCCAGGCCCTACGCCCCGCCGAAGCGCTGATGGCCGGTGACAGCTCTGCGCTGCTGGGCGTCTTCGGGTGGTCGCTGGTGTTGGCTGCGGTGGCCATCGCCACGGTGTGGTTTCGTTTCCGCGCCGGGCCGTGGCCGGCCTGGGCGCTAGGCGTGCCGGTGCTGGTCCCGCTCGGTCTGACCGTGGTCGATGAGATTGCCGCCCTACTGCCAAATCTGTTGTGACGCAACTGCGCAGACTGCGCCCTTTTTCCCCTTCCTGCCCTTCCGCTGGTTCCTGGTTCGAGCGATGAAGGGTGGTCACCGGGTGCGTGCGTGTTTGACGGGATGACCGGGTGACCCCTAAGTTCGAGGTGAGGACCGGAACATCGGGGTTCCGGTGGCGTGCCTGCTGGCTACGGTGGGTTCGTCTGTACTGCTTCATCCGTAGGAGGAATGGTGAGGGCGGCTCGGTCAGGTCAGGATCTGGCCAGCGACCACGTTCAGGTACGACCGCAGGGGCCAACTGCGCTGCGTATCGTGTTGGGCAATCAGCTACGTCAGCTCCGTGAAGCGCGCGGAATCACTACCGGAGCAGCGGGCCACGCGATCCGGGCATCCCATGCCAAGATCAGCCGTATGGAGCTCGGGCGGGTCGGCTTCAAGGAACGTGACGTGGCGGATCTGCTTACCCTCTACGGCATTATCGATGAGCGCGAGCGAGCATCGTTTCTGGCGTTGGCCCAGCGGGCCAACGTGCCTGGCTGGTGGCACCACTACAGCGACATCCTGCCGCACTGGTTCGAGACGTATCTCGGCTTGGAGCAGGCCAGCGCCGTCATCCGTACTTATGAACCCCAGCTTGTGCCGGGGCTGTTGCAGACCCCGGAGGGTGCCCGCGCCGTCATCCAGCTCGGCGACCCAGATGCATCGGCCGACGACATCGAGCGCCGGGTCGCCCTGCGGATGAAACGCCAGAAGGTGCTCACCCGGTCCGAAGCGCCCAATCTGTGGGTAGTGAT
This sequence comes from Pseudonocardiaceae bacterium, assembly GCA_050699575.1. Classification (GTDB taxonomy): domain Bacteria; phylum Actinomycetota; class Actinomycetes; order Mycobacteriales; family Pseudonocardiaceae. The sequence goes on along the minus strand of JBOHFG010000091.1, from coordinate 12,506 downwards.
CGATGAGGCAGCACTATGGCGGGTTGAGGGGCGTTCAGCGCTGCGGGAGCAGATCCAGCATCTGATCGATATGAGCGAGCTTCCCAACATCACACTGCAGGTGATGCCGTTCTATTCCGGCGTACACGCAGCCGTGTGTGGTCCGTTCACGATCCTGCGGTTCTCCGAACCCGACCTACCGGATATCGTGTATCTCGAACAGCTGACCGGTGCCCTATATCTGGACAAACGCGAGGATGTGCAGCACTACCTGGTCGTCATGGATCGCTTGTGTATCCAGGCTAAATCGCCCGTCGAGACGATCAGGTTCCTGCGCACTACTCTCAAGGAGACCTGAATCTCGCGGTCGGTCAAGGTTTTCGGGTGATGTCGTATTCTCGCTAGCTCTACCTGTGGTCATCCGCGATGCTGAGGGTCATGTACGAGGACGTGGAGCGGTGCGTGCGGGCGGTGCGGTCCAAGGACGCGCGGTTCGACGGCTGGTTTTTCATCGCGGTGGTCACCACCGGCATTTATTGCCGGCCGAGCTGTCCGGTGGTGCCCAAGGCAGAGAATATGCGCTTCTACCCGAGCGCCGCAGCGGCGCAGCTGGCTGGGTTCCGCGCGTGCAAGCGGTGCCGACCGGACGCCAGCCCGGGATCTCCACAATGGAACGAACGTGCCGACCTGGTGGCCAGGGCGATGCGGTTGATCGCCGATGGAGTGGTTGATCGGGACGGGGTCCCTGGTCTGGCCTCGCGGCTGGGATACAGCGTTCGGCAGGTCCAGCGGCAGCTGTTCGCCGAGTTGGGGGCTGGCCCGCTCGCGTTGGCCCGAGCGCAGCGCGCCCAGACGGCGAGGTTGCTGATCGAGACGAGTGTGTTGCCGATGAGTGATGTCGCTTTCTCCGCGGGTTTTGCTAGTGTGCGAACGTTCAACGACACCGTGCGCGAGATCTTCGCCCTGACCCCGACCGAGTTGCGAGCTCGCGCCACCGGTAGACACCCTCCGGCCACCTCCGGATCGCTGGTGTTGCGGCTGCCGTTTCGCGTGCCGTTGTGCCCGGACAACCTTTTCGGGCATCTCGCGGCGACCGCCGTGCCCGGGGTGGAGGAGTGGCGTGCGGGGGCCTACCGTCGCACCGTGCGCCTGCCGCGCGGCCATGGTGTCGCGACCCTGCGACCGCTGCCCGATCACATCGAGTGCCGGTTGGCCTTGACTGACCTGCGGGACCTGTCCACCGCGATCACCCGGTGCCGGTGGCTGCTCGACCTCGACGCGGATCCGGTGGCCGTTGATGACCTGCTGCGCACAGATCTGGTGCTCGCCCCGGTGGTGGACAAGAGTCCGGGCCGACGGGTGCCCCGCACCGTCGACGCATCGGAGCTCGCGGTGCGTGCCGTGCTCGGGCAACAAGTGTCCACCAAGGCGGCCCGCACTCATGCCGCCCGGCTGGTGACTGCACACGGCGAGCCGGTGGCGGACCCGGCCGGAGGCCTGACTCACCTGTTCCCGGACCCGGCGGCGCTGGCGGCGCTCGAGCCGGCCTCGCTGGCCCTGCCGCAGGCGCGCCGCACCACGCTCACTGCACTGGTCGGTGCGCTCGCTGCCGGCGAGATCGATCTCGGCCCCGCTAGTGACTGGCAACAGTCTCGCGTCCAGCTCGGTGCGCTTCCCGGCTTCGGTCCCTGGACCATTGAGACGATCGCGATGCGCGCCCTCGGTGATCCGGATGCATTTCTGCCGACGGATCTGGGAATCCGGCGTGCCGCCCGGAACCTGGGTCTTCCCCCCAGCACTGGTGGGTTGACCGCGCGCGCCATCGCCTGGCGGCCCTGGCGCGCGTACGCCGTGCAGTATCTGTGGGCGACCGGCGAGCATGCCATCAACCGGCTACCAGCCTGACGAAAGGACCTTCGTGGAATATCGAGTACACACCGTGGTGGACAGTCCCGTCGGGGCGCTCACCCTGGTAGCCATCGACGGTGTCCTCACTGGTCTTTACATGGACCTGCAGCGACACCGGCCGCTGGCGGAAAGGTTCGGCGAGCCGGACCCCACGCCGTTCCCCACGGTGATCAAGCAGCTGGACGAGTACTTCGCCGGCGCGCGCACCGAGTTCGACCTACCGATGACGTTGATCGGCACCCCGTTTCAGCGCACCGTGTGGGCAGCTCTTCGGGAGATTCCGTACGGTGAGACGGTGTCCTACGGCTACCTCGCCGAGCGGATCGGACGCCCCACTGCCGCCCGGGCGGTCGGCCTTGCCAACGGCCGTAACCCGATCGGCATCATTGTGCCCTGTCACCGCGTTGTGGGCGCCACCGGTGACCTCACCGGCTACGGCGGCGGCCTGGAACGCAAGCAGCACCTGCTCGATTTCGAGCGGGTAACGGGTGGCTCCCAGCACCGTTTAGGGTTTGCGCCCGACCGCTCCCACCAGGAAATGCTGTACCGGGTCCAGCGGTGTGGTTCGCGGGCAGTCGGGGCGCCAGTCGGCACAGGCGACCAGACCGGGCTCGATGAGTTCCAAGCCGGGGAACATGCCCTCAATCTCGGTGTGGGTGCGAAACACTCCGCTGCCCAATGAGCTTTTGAGTAAGATCTGTTCGATCTCCCGGGCGAGTCGGCTCAACTCGGGGGCGGCCTCGGGGTCGTGGAGGTGGCTGAGTGCCACGTAGGAGCCCGACGGCAGAGCGTCAATGTATTCCGCCATGATGCTCTGCGGGCTGCGCGTACCCCTGTAGTGGTGCAGCGTAGCGAGTTGGAACAACGCAATCGGTCGGGAGAAATCAAGATACCTGCGGACGACCTCGTCGTTGAGGACTTGGCGGGGTATGAAGATGTCGGTCGCACTGACGTGGGTGTGATCGTTGTTCGCGAGCATCGCCCGGCCGTGTGCGAGCACGACCGGATCGTTGTCGACGTAGACGACCTGGGCGTCCGGCTGGATTCGCTGGGCGATCTGGTGAGTGTTCTCGACCGTGGGCAGTCCCGATCCGCAGTCGAGGAACTGGGTAATGCCGGTTAGGCTAGCGATGAACCGAGTCACCCGGGTCAGGAAGTTCCGGTTGTCCCACGCGGTTTGGGCTATCTCCGGTGCGACCTGCTGGGCCAGTTGTAACACCTCGCGGTCGATCTCGTAGTTGTCCATACCGTTGAGAGCCGCGTCGTAGACCCGCGCGCTGCTTGCCTTGATCAGGTTGATGGACGTTGGTACGGCGTCGCTCCGTATCCGAGCGGTGGTGCCGAGCATTGAGTGCCTCACAAGCGTTACGGCACGGCTTGGGCGTAGCCGAGCCTGGGGGTGCCGGGAGCGCGGGTGAAACCTGGGTGCACCAGTGACAGTGTGCCATGAGCCGTACCTGCGTCATAGCTGGCGTGGCCCGGGGCTGGCTCAGCCAGGCCTCGAACGGTTCGCCCCGGTTGGGCACCAAGGTTGCCGCGACCGGCATCGGCCAGGTTGTCCGGTCGCAGGCGAAGAGTAGGTGGAGATACGACTTTCGTCACGGTCGCCATGGCACCTTGGTCCCGATCGCTGCTGTGACCTTGAACCGCGCTCGAGGCTGTTGCTAGTGTTCAAGGTGCTGGCTGTACGGCCATGAATCCAGCGCGCCGCAACGGAGATTCCGCCCCGTTTGCAAGCAGGCCGTGCCCGGTTTCGGGTCCACCTACGCGGACCAGATTGACGATGGCACGTCCCCGCCCCTTGATGCCACGATTAACACTCATCCGACTGGCCGCGTTCAGTCACCATGAGGAACCGACCAACGGAGGAGAATAGGTGTCCACGTCACTCGACAGCACCGACCGGATGACTGGACGTGCCTGGGGCGTTCTGCTCGTCCTCAGCGGTGCGCTCTTCCTGGAGGGGATCGACGTCTCTATGACGGGTGTCGCCTTGCCCTCGATCCGCGCCGAACTGGGTTTGTCCACCGCCGGGCTGCAGTGGGTGGTGAGCGCCTACGTGCTCGGCTACGGCGGCTTCGTGTTGCTTGGTGGACTGGCTGCCGACCTGCTGGGCCGGCGCCGCATGTTCCTCATCTGGCTCGTCGTATTCATCGCGTTCTCCGGACTGGGCGGCTTCGCGACTACGGGCTGGGTCCTGATCCTCACCCGGTTCGTGACGGGCGTGGCCGCCGGGTTCATGACTCCAGCTGGCCTGTCCATTATCACGACGACCTACGCCGAGGGCCGCCGGCGCAACAAGGCGCTGCTCATCTACTCCGGGACGGGCGCGGGCGGCTTCGCTCTCGGGCTGGTCATCGGCGGCTTGCTGACCGGGATCAGCTGGCGCTGGGTGTTCCTCGCCCCGGTTCTCATGGCGACCGTGATCTTAGTCGTGGCGATCCGTCTGATCCCCCGCGAGCACCGCCCGGAGCGCCGATCGGGCAGGTTCGATCTGATCGGGGCGGCCACCCTGACCTCCTCAATGTTCGTCCTGGTCCTCGCGATCGTCCGAGCCCCCGATGCGGCACTAGGCTGGACAGGCGCAGTGTTCGCCGCCGGCGTCGCGCTGATGGTCGTGTTCGTGGCGATCGAGCGGCGCTCGCCCGCGCCGCTGATCCGCCTGGGCATCCTGAGCTCCGTTGTGCTCGTGCGCGCCAACGCCAGCGCGATGCTGGTGCTCGGCGCGTTCCTCGGGTTCCAGTTCATTGTGGTCCTCTACCTGCAGGAGCTGAGAGGCTGGTCGGGGATCGAGACCAGCCTCGCCCTCCTGGCAACCGGCATTGAGGCGGTGCTCGCGCCGACCCTCACCCCGTGGCTGGTCAACCGGTTTGGCGTGCACCGCGTCGCCGTCGCCGGCTTGGCCCTGTTGGCCGTGGGATACGCGCTGTTCCTGCCGGTCAGGTCCGACTGGGACTACGTGGCGATGTTCCCGAGTTTTGTCGTTTTGGGCGTCGCGTTTGCACTGGCGTTCGGACCGCTGACCATCTCTGCCACCGATGGGGTCGCCGAGGAGGAGCAAGGGCTCGCGAGCGGCATCTTGACCATGTCGTTCCAGTTCGGCGGGGCGCTCGGCCTCTCGGTGGTAACGGCGGTCGTCGTCGCGGCCACTGGGTCCGGCGGGTCACCCGCCGCGCAGCTCGAGGGGTATCGCACCGCCTTGGTCGTGCCGCTCGTCGCCGCTCTGCTTAGCGCAATCATTATGGCATCCGGTCTCGGCCGGTGTAGCCGCTCCAGAGTGCCGTCAATGTGTGCTACAAGGCTGCCATCCGTCGGGCCCCTCGCCCTCCAGCCGCTTCCCCGAGATGGTCAACAGGGCCGCTAGCTGGCCCAACCCACCGAACAAGTCACCCAACGCGACTCTGGCCGCGGCCACATCGCACTCGTCCAGCGCCAATCCATCGCGAACCCGATGAAGGGCCTCAGTAATCGCCTGGGTTGCTTCGTCAATCAAGAGCACCGGCTGAGCAGCGTGATCGCTGCTCCAATACGTCTCATCGAAACGTGGGACGGCCTGGTCAACACAAAAAGTCATCACTGCGACCTTCCATGATCATTGTGTGGTCTGGTCGTATTCCTCCGCCGGCATGACGGTGGGCTCCGGGTCATTGAACAGCAAAAACACCGTGATCCAACCGGTGTCAAAGTGCTTGATCTGGACCATAGGAACCCCCATGCCCTCGGCGATGCGGTGTGACTGTTCTTGGAAGTCCTCCACGACCTGGCCAGGCAGCATGCGCACCAGCAGCGTTACGGGGGGACCCGGGTCTACGGAGTGCACCTGCGGGGCCGACGTGTGGTGTATCCCACCAGCGGTTGAGGACGCATGCGACAGCTGAGCACCGTCCATCGTGGCCGCCCACTGCCAGAGCACCTCGTTGGCCCATCGTTCCAGATCGTTGCTCTCTCGCTGACGCCGCAGCCAACGCGGCGTCCACCAAGCATGGGGAGCAGACTGCCCGGTCTCCTCCTCGCCCAGCTTCGTGGTTACCTCGCTCGGGACGAGCGTCATGATGATTCCCTTCTACTGCGGTCGCACGGGTGTGCTACTGCAGTTAGATACCCGTGCGACCTCGACCCAAACATGGGTGAACCTCAATCAGAACAGGGCACACGTCATGTTCGCTCAGCGTTGAGTACATTGCTACCCTAGGTGGCCGCCCGTGGCCCGGAGCGGGTTGTGGTCTGCCAACTCTCCCTGCCGAGCTTGGCCCGGACGCGCATGCCGCCGGATCCGGTTGTAGCCGAGTGTGGTGGCCTGCCGGGATGCCCGGCCAGGGCGGGGGAAGCGAAGCGTCGAAGGCAACCAGCTCAAGCGTGTCGGGTCCCGAGTCCAGTAGTTCGACGAGCTCGTCACGCTCATGCCGGGCGACCGGTTCGATGCCGCCGAAGATCTGCATCGTGTCTCCCAGTGGGTGATCGCTCGGGAGTTCCCGCGCGGCGCAGCAGCGCCAGCCCTCGAGCTGCGCCGCCGCGGTCGCCGTCGTCCAGTGCCCTGCCCAGCGTCCTATCGAGGGTGTCGCCGAGATCCACACCGCGACCCGCCAACGCGGCGATAAGCTGGTCCTCAGTCATCGGTCCGTGCTCGGCCAGCACCCCGGCAACCACCTCTATGAGCTCAGGATTCATTGCGGGCAGTGAGTCAGCCACGACGCGACACGCTACCGAAGCAACGCAGTACCCAGGCCAACCTCTCGCTGCTTTACACAGGTACCCAGACGCTGCCGTTCGGCCCGCGTCTGCGGGCCGGCCCAGTGAGTGCGATGTGGGAGATCACCGGGCCATAACACCGTAGACCCACGACGGCGCTTGAATCCCGACCGGAGCTGTCGGGGCGATCGACTACCATCGCATCGGCTGCTTGCCTGTGCTGGTCACCGCCCTATGCTGATTCTCAGGAGACTGTCATGTCTGCATCTCGTCTTACCGCCGTGGCCGGACGTGTTGTCGTGGTGCCGGCCGGGACGGCGTGCGCTGAGGCGGTGGCCGCGGCCAAGCTGCCCATGGCCGGGCCGAATGCGGTCGTGGTGGTCCGGGGACCGGACGGCACGCTGCGGGACCTGCACTGGGTGCCTGAGGTCGATGTTGAGGTCGAACCGGTGGCGATGTCCAGCCCGGAGGGTCTCAGTGTGTTGCGGCACTCGACCGCTCACGTGTTGGCGCAGGCTGTGCAGGACGTGTACCCGGAGGCCAAGCTCGGCATCGGGCCGCCGATCGAGAACGGGTTCTACTATGATTTCGATGTTGCGCGTCCCTTTCAGCCGGAGGATCTTGCTCGGATCGAGACCCGGATGCAGGAAATCGTCAAGGCGGGGCAGGGGTTTCGCCGTCGGGTGTTTCCGTCGCGTGATGCTGCCAGGGCCGAGCTGGCGGGGGAGCCGTACAAGCTCGAGCTCGTCGATCTGAAGGGCGAGGTCGACACTGGTGAGGTCATGGAGGTTGGCGGCGGCGAGTTGACGATCTACGACAACGTCGACGCGAAAACCGGCCAGACGTGCTGGTCAGATTTGTGCCGGGGTCCGCACTTGCCCTCGACCCGGTTGATCCCCGCTTTCACGATTATGCGGAGTGCGGCGGCGTACTGGCGGGGGAGCGAGAAGAACCCGCAGCTGCAGCGGATCTACGGGACCGCGTGGCCGACCCGGGACGCGCTCAAGGAGTATCTGCGGATGCGGGAGGAGGCCGCCAAGCGCGACCATCGCCGTATCGGTGAGGATCTGGATCTGTTCGCGTTCAGCAAGGAGGTCGGCCGGGGGTTGCCGTTGTGGCTGCCCAACGGCACGATCATCCGCGATGAGCTGGAGGGTTGGGCCCGGCAGACCGAGCGCAAGCTCGGTTACCAGCGGGTGGTGACCCCGCATATCACCCAGGAGGACCTGTACTATCTGTCGGGGCACCTGCCCTATTACGCCGAGGATCTGTACGCCCCTATCGACATTGAGGGCGAGAAGTACTATCTGCGGCCGATGAACTGTCCGCACCACCACATGGTGTACAAAGCTCGGCCGCACAGCTATCGCGAGTTACCATACAAGATTGCCGAGTATGGGACTGTGTACCGGTTCGAGCGCAGTGGGCAGCTGCATGGCCTCATGCGGGTCCGGGGGTTCACGCAGAACGACGCGCATATCTACTGCACCGATGACCAGGCCAAGGACCAGTTCCTGGAGGTCATGCGGATGCACGACGACTACTACCGCGCCCTGGGAATCACCGACTTCTACATGGTGCTGGCCCTGCGTGACCCGGCCAACAAAGACAAGTACCACGACGACGACGAGATGTGGACCACGGCTGAGCGGATCACTCGCGAGGCGATGGAGGAGTCCCAGATCCCGTTTGTCGAGGAAATCGGTGGTGCCGCGCACTATGGGCCGAAGGTGGACTTCGTGATCCGGGCGGTGACCGGTAAAGAGTTCGCCGCGTCCACTAATCAGGTGGACCTGTACACGCCGCAGCGGTTCGGGCTGACCTACCACGACTCGGACGGGACTGAGAAACCCGTGGTAGTGATCCACCGCGCGCCGTTGGGGTCACACGAGCGGTTCGTTGCCTACCTCACTGAGCACTTCGCGGGAGCGTTCCCGGTCTGGCTCGCCCCGGAGCAGGTGCGGATCATCCCGCTCGTCGACGACCTGCTGGGCTACGCGAACGAGGTGCGCGACACGCTGCTGGACGCCGAGCTGCGAGCTGATGTCGACACCAGCGACGGACGGCTGCCGGCGAAGGTCCGCGCGGCCATCACCCGCAAGATCCCGCTGATCGTCGTGGTCGGCCGGCGCGAGGCCGAGCAGCGGGCTGTGACGGTCCGGTACCGCTCCGGCCAGGAAACCCCGATGCCGCTGGACAAGTTCGTCGAGCACGCGAGGGAGCTGGTGCGGAGCAAGAGCCTGGACGGCGCCGGGCACCTCCGGCGCGACACCGAGGCCCCTGCCACACGGGGTACGTGACCAGACCGCAGGCAGTACAGCGACTCTCCTCGGTCTCCGTGGGTGGACGCTCTCGCCACAGCGGATGACCGAAGATCGTCAACGACGGCATGGTTGCCTTCGCCCTTGTCCGGTGTGACCCAGCATGTTGAGAGTTCATCGGGTTGTACTTCTTGGCGCACCTTCCACGTAGAGGTCAGCGCGTAAGAAGGTGTTGGTAATCATGGCTCGGTGGAGTGATTACACGACTGGCGAGCGTACCAAGATCTTGCGTGGGCCGGAGATGACCCAGGAGCATCTGGCCGCTGACCTGTCGTGGATGTCAACTTCGGATGGTCTCGGCGGTCATCGATGGCGTAGTTGCGCCAGTCGTGAGTATTCACACCGCATCGGAGAGTCATGGGGCAGCGGCCAGGGTTGCCTGTGCTAGCTCACGGGCTTGGGCGCAGGTGAGCACCGTCGCGGTGGTCACGGTGGCGTCGAGCGTCAGCACCACCCGGCGTACCACTTGGTTGGCCACCAGGTCCGCTTCCTGCCACAGGACGATCGTGCGGTTACGGTCCTCAGGATCCTGACCGGTGAGGGCGAACCGGTGGTACTGGTCGGCGTTCATTGGTACGCGTGTTGCCATGGTTGCCTGCTTCCGTTTATATAGGGGGTGGGACCGGCCGGCCGTCGGGAGCGCAGCACGGGGATGAGGGCTCAACCGGCGGCCGGCCGGAGTTCGTACTCGTCTCGCTTAGCACCATCTCCGTGATGTCATGGCAGTAGTCTTCGGGCTGGGCGGATCGCCGCCAATTCCGCGGCGCTATATCGCCGTGCGGCAGTGGGGCGGCATGGTGCGAGTGACGCACCGCGTTCAGCGCGTTCCCGGTAGGCCACCACAGCATTGGCCGCGCTACTTCGGGGGTACAGCTCATGGCAGTGAGTGGGGGTGATCCGCTGGGTGTTCCGGAGGGGTTTTGGCGGCGTGACGAGGTGGGTAACGCTCTGGATTGTCGTGATATCGGTGCGCTGTTCATCACGAAACGTCGTACTGCCCTCACCCTGGGGCTTGCCGCCACGGTCAGCCCGGAGACGTTCACCAGCGTGCTGCGGGACTCGGCCGGTGAGGCGTTGGAGTTCACCCGTGCCACGGCGGTGTCCGCGGTCGGCGTGGGCACGCTCGATCATCTTGAGGCGGTGGTGACCGATCTCGACCGGTCCTATTTTGTGCAGCCACTGGGTGAGCTGTTCACCGTGGCTCGGGCCTACCGGCGGCGTGTCGAGGAGCTTATCCAGGGTCGGCGTACGCTCAGTGAGGAGCGGGAGCTCTACGTGTATGCCGCTTGGTTGTCCGAGCTGCTGGTCGAGGCCCCAGACCTGCACGAGCGGCTGCCGACCAGACCACCAGGCCGAGACGCATGCCCGCGCCGCGCTCGCGGTGTACGAGTCCACCGCTCCAGAAGACCGTTGCCCCAGCCGAGAGGCCGTCGCCCACATCGACCTGAGTATCGCGCTAGTTCACCTCGGATCGCTCGACGAGGCCACCGCACACGGCAGCCAGGCACTCTCCTCGGGACGGCTGACCGATTCGGTCCTGTCCCGGGCGGGTGAGCTCGACCGGGCGCTCATGACCTGCTTTCCCCAGGAAGCGATCGCCCAGAGTTTCCATGAGCAATACCGGCAGACAACCAGAAAGATCTCCGGCGGCTCGTGACCGCCCGGCAGGTTCCCAGCCACACGAGCCGGTCGTCGAAGGCGCGCCCAAGCCCACGGCACCAGTCTGCCCGGCCGTTACGTCGGCACCCACGGCATGATCGGCACGTTCAGTACCCGCGCCCGCAAGCTGACCTGTACCGGGGAAGGTGGACCGGCGGCCACGTCGAACCCGACGAGAACCGCGCCGAAGCCGCCCTCCGAGAAGTTGCCGAAGAGACCGGTCTCGCCGCCCGGCTCCTACCCGGTCCAAGACTCGATGAGCCGGACGGTCCACCGACAACTCGACGCACTGGACATGTTCGGCGACACCCGCGCCTGCGCCGCAGACCTCCTCGACCGAATCCATGCCCTCACCGCCTTCGAAGCAGCCGCTGCCGCGCCACAGGAGTGACCAGCCCCGCATTCAGCGGGCTCAGCGGGGTGAACGAGGTGCGATAACCCCGCTGAGCCCGCTGAATGCGGAACAGGCGGGGGTAGTGAGGCACGGTCGTTTCAAAATTCTTGTGGAGGCCACGTAACGTTCTAGTCGGAATAGCACCGTGGCGCGTGGGAGCAGTCCTGGTCCCGGATGTTCCGTTCCGCTGGTGAGTTCGCGGAATTCTCGTCCGGGTTCGGTTGGAGCGCCGGGTTTTGTCGGTGCTCCGTCGTAAAATGGGGGCATGTCGACGGCGCCGGTGTGCCAGCCAGTGTGGCTGTGCAGTGATGCTGAGCTGCTCACTGGGCTGGGCGTGTTGGAGACTCGGTTGCATTCGACGTGGGCGCAGATGCTGTCGGTGGTGGCTGAGGTCGATTCGCGGGGTGTGGCCGGTCAGGTGGGGTACGGCACGACGGTGGAACTGGTGCGTGCGATCGCGCGAGTCTCCCGCGGTGAGGCTCGCGCGCGGGTCTCCGCTGCTGCTGATGTGCTGCCCGGTCGCGGGCTTAATGGTGTGCCGGTGGAGCCGAAGCTGCCGGCTACGGCGGCGGCGGTCGCGGAGCATGTGATCGGTGCGGCTGACGTCGTGGTGATCCGTTCGGTGCTGGCTCGTATCCCCCCACATGTGGGTGCGGAGAAGCGGGCCGAGGTGGAGGCCGAGTTGGCCCGCCATGCGCGGACGTTGGATGCGGGGCAGTTGGCGGTGTTGGGGAAGCGGATCCTGGCCTATCTGGATCAGGACGGTCCCCGGCCTAAAGACACTGGCGAGACCCGGCGGTGGTTGCGTTTCGGTGACCGTGATGGTGGTGTTGAGCTGGCGGGATGGTTGGATCGGGAGGCCGCTGAGATCGTTCGCGCGGCGTTGAGCCCGCTGACCGCGCCGCGCCCGACCACCGACACCGAAGTCGACCTGCGCGAGGCGAGCCAACGCGACGCCGACGCCCTGGTCGAGTTCGCTGCGCGGGCGTTGATCGAGGGGGAGCTGCCCACTGAGGGCGGGGAACGTCCGCAGGTTGTGGTGACGGTGAGTCTGCCGGTGTTGCAGGGTCGGATCGGGATGGGGTCGCTGGCGCTGGGCGGCCCGATCAACGCTGACATCGCCCGGCGCATTGCCTGCGACGCCGAGATTATCCCCGTGGTGCTGGGTTCCCGGGGTGAGCCTCTCGACGTGGGGCGCGCCAGCCGTACGGTGCCTACCGCGATCCGCCGCGCCGTGATCCTTCGGGATGGTGGATGCGCCTTTCCCGGATGCTCGGTACCCGGGCGTTGGTGCGATATTCACCACGTGGTCCATTGGGCCGATCACGGCCCCACCAGCGTCGGAAACTGTGTGGCCTTGTGCGGTCGCCACCACCGGCTCCTCCACCACTCCGACTGGCAAATTGACATGGCCAGCGGTATCCCAGAATTCCACCCACCAGCGTGGCTGGGTGGGCCACCACGCCGCAACCCACTCCACCTCGCCCCCACCCTGACCCGAAACCGCCAATAGTGACTCCTGCGCTACCCACCACGGAAGGGCACACGGTGAGTAG
>JBOHFG010000090.1:0-1076 GCA_050699575.1 Pseudonocardiaceae bacterium | reverse complement strand
GACCTGGCCGGCCTGGTCCGCACCGAGTTCCTTTTCCTCGGCCGGACACACGCTCCCGACGTCGACGAGCAGGAGGCGGCCTACCGGGACATCGCCCACGCCATGCACGGGCGGCGGATCACCCTGCGGACCCTCGACGCCGGCGGCGACAAACAACTCGACTACCTGCCGCAGCCCCCCGAGGCCAACCCCTTCCTCGGCGTCCGTGGTATCCGGCTGTCCCGGACCCACCCCGGGCTACTCGCCGACCAGCTGCTCGCGATAGTGCGCCTCGCCCACGACACCCCAGTCAGCCTGCTGTTCCCCATGATCAGCACCCTGGACGAGCTGCGCTGGGCCCGGCGCATGCTCGATGACACGATCAACGACACCGGGCGCGGGCAACCAGCCGCCCTCCAGATCGGGATCATGGTCGAGGTCCCCGCCACCGCGCTCAAGACGCGCGCGTTCGCCTCCCACGTCGACTTCCTCAGCATCGGCACCAACGACCTGACCCACTACGCGCTGGCTGCCGAACGCGGCAACAACGCCCTCACCGAGATCGCCGACCCCTTCGACCCCGGCCCCCTCAGCCTGATAGCGGCTACCTGCCGTGGCGCGGACCACCACGTGCCCGTCGCGGTCTGCGGAGAACTCGCCGCCGACGAACAAGCCACAGCACTGCTCATCGGCCTCGGAGTCCGCGAACTCAGCGTCACGCCACACGCGGTTCCGATGATCAAACAAGCAGTGCGCGGACTGAACCACCGAGACGCCACCGCCCTCGCCGCAGCCGCACTCACCGCCGAGGGCCCCGACGCCGTCCGCGAACTACTCCGGCACTCACCGAGGCCCTAGCGGCCAAGGGAAGCCCGGAGAGTAAGCGAGCGTAGTCATGCTCGGCCGGTGGGTCAGCTCGATGATCGTGGCCGTCCCCGTGACTGGAGTCACACTCCAGGTCTACCCCGCTGGTCCGCGCTCTCCGTCGCGGCTGGTGTACGTTCTGTAACGTTCCCATCCGGAGCCACGATGACCCTGGTACAGCGGTGTGAGTGTCTTTCTCACTGAGATGAGCGCGGCTACGCAACCGGCAATCC
>JBOHFG010000089.1:0-9651 GCA_050699575.1 Pseudonocardiaceae bacterium | reverse complement strand
GCTGCATCATCCAGTCCGCGTCTAGTGCGGGACAGCGCGGCAATTTTGAGGTTGTGGTACCTCTGCGGCTGGCCACGGGCGTCGTTGAACTGCGGCACTTCTACCGCGACAATGGCGACGCTCGCTTGCCGTGGATCCGTGGGCAGCGGGTCACGGGTGATCGGGACAACGTGGCCGGACCTGGCTGCATCATCCAGTCCGCGTCTAGTGCGGGACAGCGCGGCAATTTCGAAGTCATTGTACCCTTGCGGCAAGCTACCGGTGCCGTCGAACTACGCCACTTCTACCGCGACAACAGCTACGATCACCTACCCTCACCGCTGCGTCAAAGGTTGACGATGGCCCTGCGCGTACCCTGGATGCGTGGGCAGCGGGTCACGGGTGATCGAGACAACGTGGCCGGACCTGGCTGTATCATCCAGTCCGTGTCGGGCACGGGACAGCACGGCCGGTTCGACATCGTGGTGCCACTCCATCTTCCCAGCGGTTCAATAGAGCTTCGCCATTTCTTCCAGAACAATAGCGATGTCCCCGAGCCTTGGACTAAAGCTCAGTTTATCACCCAGTCCTGTGCAGGGCTTGGCGGCATCATCCAGTCCAGTTTCGACTCGGTAGGGCGCGGCAATTTCGAGGCCCTTGTCGATGAGCGTCGTGGCGCAGTCGTTCATTACTGGCACCCTAACGCTCGCGTCGAGGAGTTCTGGATTCGGACTGATTGCTTCACTATGCTTGAGCCGCATCCTCGACTGGACCACCGTGCCCAGAAGATCACTCAACTAACCGGCGAGTTTGATCGTGAAGGCTGGAACGGAACGGGAACGCCAAATTTTGCTTTCAATCGGACTGAGAGCAAGTTTGGCATTATTGGCACGGACCTCGGCGTCTCTTTTGCTCATCAGGGTCGCCTCTACTTCTTGTTCGGTGACACCTGGCGTGTGGACCACGACACTCCGAATGATGATCTCGATGCTATCGGCTTCTGTACGGATACGAATGTTGAAGATGGTCTTGAGCTAACGTTCCTTCCTCGACCGCCGTCGGTCTCCGGAATTGCTCAGGGCGCCTTCGAGGTGCCGCTCGACGGGCTCAGCTGGAACGGCAACATGTACGCCTTCTTCAGTACCGACCATCGTCTGGCGGGAATATACACCCTGATGGGCAGATCAATACTGGCTCGGTCAGAAAACGATGGCCTTGACTTCACGCTCCTTTATGAAGTGTCACGCTACAAGTTCATCAACGTGTCTACAATGATCGTTGACGCGCACGAACATGGACTCCCGGGAGACGGGCCGCAGCTCGTCGCCTTCGGCAGCGGTCGCTACCGTTCCAGTGATGTCTACCTTGCGGTGAAGCCGGCGGCGAAACTAGGGGAACCTGGTGGTTTCCTGTTTTATTCTGGCGGACTCAGTCAACCACAATGGAGTCGTGATGAAGAAGATGCGGTTCCGCTCTTTGGAGAGGGCTGCGTCGGTGAACTGTCGGTCCGTTGGAATCCATTGCTGGGAGCCTGGGTGTGTCTTTATAACGCAGACTGGCCAGCGGATAGATCATCCGTTGGCGGGATAGTGATGCGCTGGGCAAAACGTCCTTACGGCCCCTGGTCCACGGGTGACCTCGTCTTCTCGGTGAACGATGGGCTCGGGAAATTCATGCACCTGCCGAACGTTGATCATACGCAGGAAGGTTTCGGCTCTGACCGCAGCGCTGATCTGGCAGGGATGTATGGTCCCTATCAGATTCCGCAATATTCTCATTGGTCGAACGATGGAGTGCGGATCTACTTCACAATGTCCACCGCGAACCCGTATCAGGTGATGTTGATGACTGTCAGCATACCGACACTGCTCGGGGAGAGCTGACGGCCCACGCTGCGCCGGAAATCCGCCGTTGGGCGTAACCAGGAGAGCGGGTCGGCGTTGTCATGGTGCGGGCAACATGCTCTGCGTCGGACTGGCTCGGTGGAAGTAGGACATGGCATTCACAACAAGTCGGCGCTCCGCCCTGGTGCTGCTGATGACTCCGGCCCTGGTGTTCCGCTACGGTGGTATGGCACGCGCTTCGGCAAAAAATGCCATCTCACCTGTGTCCAAGGGGGGCGGTGCGGAGGATTCTGTATGGGCGCATCTGGGACGGTGGGATCCGGTCTTTGAGTTGCCGAACGTAGCGATTCATACACACGTGCTGCCGAACGAAAAGGTACTGTTCTGGGGGCGGCGGGGCCAACCTGCCGGCTCGATGCATGAGCATGAGTGCACGCCATACATTTGGGATCCCACAACAGGGGGACTGACCTCGACACCCCAGCCCAAGCGTGCGGACGGCACGAAGGTCAACCTGTTCTGCTCGGGGCATGCGTTTCTCCCCGACGGTCGACTGCTGGTCGTGGGCGGGCATGTCACTGACGGTGACGGGCTCGACCAGGCGTGCGCCTACGACTACCGCACCAACACCTGGGCAGCCCTTCCCGTGATGAACGAGCGCCGGTGGTATCCGACTGCCACAGTGCTCTCGGACGGGACCGTGCTGGTGTCATCAGGCAGTTACCACGACAACGATAGAGTCATCATCAACGATGTCCCGCAAATCTGGGATGGACGCCAGTGGACGTCGGCTGCCCGCTTCACTGGTCTCCCGCTCTATCCGCGCATGCACGTCGCTCCGAGTGGGCAGGTGTTCGTATTCGGGGCAAATGCCACGACGTCGATGCACAACACCGATGGCCAGGGTGCCTGGACCGCGCTGCCCTGGCCGCGGAGAGTGCAACAGAACGGGGAGCAGCAGTACGGTCCGTCGGTGATGTACGATGCAGGGAAGGTCATCTGTATCGGCGGCAGTAACGACGACGCCACCGATGCCCCTACCGCCGCGGCAGAGGTCATCGATCTCTGCGCTAACCCCCCGGTGTGGCGTGAGATCGCAAGTATGCACTTCCCGCGCCGCCAGCATAACGCGACGATTCTCGCGGACGGGACTGTCCTCGTGACAGGAGGCACCAGCGGGCCCGGCTTCAATGATCTATCACCAGGCAAACCTGTCCACGTTGCTGAACTGTGGGATCCGGTGACGAAAGAATGGAAGAAGCTGGCCGCCGAATATGTCGATCGCTGCTACCAGGGAACAGCCGTGTTGCTGCCGGACGCGACGGTGCTGAGCGCGGGCAGCGGCGAGTTCACCGTTGGCAGTGAGCCGAACAACCCTCATGACAGCCACCGTAATGCGCAGATTTTCCATCCACCTTATCTTTTCCACGGCCCACGCCCGGCGATCACCTCAGCCCCCGAGGAAATCGCTTATGGTGAGACATTCTCGCTCGGGATCTCGGGACCGGACGTCGAAAAAGTCACCTGGATACGGCTCCCCTCGGTGACTCACACCGCCGACCAGAGCCAGCGCATCAACGTTCTCAGGTTCCGTTGCGACGGCGGTAGGGTGACCGTTACTGCGCCCGAACGGCCGGAGGTCTGTCCGCCGGGGCACTATATGCTCTTCGCCCTCAGTAAGGTCGGGGTCCCTTCGGTCGCGCGGATCGTGCGGATCAGTAAGGCAGTGTGATTAGCCCCCGCCCAGGAGTCAGGACGGCAGTGACGGGAACATCGTGCGAGTGCATTGGCAGCGAGGCGAGCACCTCGTCGTCCCGAACGATGGCCACCAGCGGAGTGCCGGCACTCGCCAGCGGCAGCGTCCGATCGTAGTGCCCGCCGCCACGGCCGAGCCGAGTCCCGTGCCGGTCGACGGCCAGCGCCGGTACCAGTACCAGGACTGCCGTGGCAATCACCGCGCAACCCAGCCGCGGCCCGGTTGGTTCGCGCAGTCCTCGCGGCCCGGCCTGAAGTGACTGCGCGCCGGTGTACTCGGCCCAGTCCAGCGGCCCCACCGGATTGACCAGGGGTAGCAGTACCCGGCAGCCACGGCGCGCCAGACCGTCGAGTAGCTCCGGTGAGCCCGGCTCGCTACCGACCGGCCAGTACGCGCACACCGTGCCGGGCGCCTCAGCCAGCGACGCCCCAGCCAACGGCACCCCAGGCAGTGCCGCCGCGCCGAGGGCCGCCGCCTCGGCCGCCCGCACCCCCGCCGGCACCGCCCGCCGCGCAGCCGCCAACCGCCCCCGCAACTCCCACTTGCCGCTACTGTCCACGCAACCTCCCGACATGGAGACTTATCGGGGTTATCGATGCTTCTGATAGGCCCGATAAGTCTCCATGTCGGGAGGGCAGGCGGTGGGGGCGATAGGGTCCTGCGCTATGAGTGGCTTGATGAGTGGTCCGCCCGGGCACCGTGCGTTTCGTACTGCGGTGGTGCCGGCTGCTGGGCTCGGGACCCGATTCCTGCCGACGACCAAGAGCGTGCCCAAGGAACTCCTGCCGGTGGTCGACACCCCGGCGATCGAGTACATCGCGGCGGAGGCGGCGCAGGCCGGGGCCGACCGGCTGGTGCTCGTCGTCTCACCGGGCAAGGAGTCGGTGGCAGCGCACTTCGACCCCGACCCGGATCTGGAGGCCGAACTGCGCGGGCGGGGCAAGGACGCGCTGCTGGCCAAGGTGCGTCGGGCGCCGGGGTTGATCCGCGCCGAGGTCGCGTTGCAGCACAAAGCGCTCGGGCTGGGGCATGCGGTGAGCTGCGCCGAACCGTTGCTGGACGACTCCGATGAGGCAGTGGCCGTCCTGCTGCCCGACGACTTCGTGCTGCCCACCGGGGTGCTCAGCACGATGGCCACGGTCCGCCGGCGGCACGGCGGCAGCGTGTTGTGTGCCTTCGACATCCCGCGCGAGCAGGTCTCCGCTTACGGGGTGTTCGACATTGCCGACACCGACGACCCCGACGTCAAGCGGGTGCACGGGATGGTGGAGAAGCCGGCGCCCGAGGCGGCGCCGTCCACCTTCGCGGCAGCCGGTCGGTATCTGCTGGACCGCGCGGTGTTCGATGCGCTGCATCGGATCGTCCCCGGCGCGGGTGGCGAGCTCCAGCTCACCGACGCCATCGCGTTGCTGATCGAGCAGGGCCATCCGGTGCACGTCGTGGTCCACCGCGGTGGGCGCCACGACCTGGGCACCCCAGTCGGGTTGCTCCGGGCTTCGGTGGACTTCGCACTCACGGATCCCGATACCGGCCCCGATCTGCGGAGCTGGTTGCGCGACAGATTGGCGCAGGAGAGCACGTGAGGTCGCTGGACGAGCAGCTCGGGCGGGTGCTGGATGCTGCGGTGCGTCCCGCGCCGGTGCGGGTGGCGATCTCTGAGGCGCAGGGGATGCTCTGCGCGGAAGAAGTCGTGGCGCAACGCGCGCTGCCCGGCTTTGACCAGGCGGCGGTGGACGGGTACGCGGTGCGCAGCGTGGACGTCACGGAGGTCCCGGTCACCTTGCCGGTGGTGGGGGAAATCGCTGCGGGCTCACGGCAGCCGATGCGGCTGCAGCCCGGTCAGGCGGTTCGGGTGGCCACCGGCTCGGCACTGCCGGCGTTGGCCGATGCGGTGGTCCCGCTGGAGCACACCGAGAACGGGGTGGCCCATGCGGCCCGGGTCACTGTGGCGCGCTCGGTGCCGTCGAAGGCCTATGTGCGCCGCACCGGGGAGGACGTGCAGACCGGTGACGTCGCGGTGCGCCCCGGCGCGGTGATCGGCCCGGCACAGGTGGGGTTGCTCGCCGCGGTGGGCCGGGCCAAGGTGCGGGTGCATCCGCGGCCCCGGCTGTCGGTGCTGTCGGTGGGTGAGGAACTGGTCGACGTGGAACGCACGCCGGGCACCGGGCAGGTTTATGACATCAACTCCTACGCGCTGGCCGCGGCCGCTCGCGACGCCGGCGCCGAGGTGCATCGGGTCGGCATCGTGCCTTGCGATCCGTCCCGATTGCGCGAGGCGGTGGAGGGCAGGATGCTGCTCTCGGAGGTCGTGGTGGTGACCGGCGCGGTGGGCGGGGTGATGGGTGATGAGCTGTGCGCCGCGGTGGCCGAGCTCGGTCCGCTAGATGTGGGGCGGGTGGCCATGCACCCCGGGTCGGTGCAGGGTTTCGGCCGGTTGGGCCCCGATTCGGTGCCCACCTTTTTGTTACCCAGCAACCCCGTCAGCGCGTTGGTGGTCTTCGAGGTGCTGGTGCGGCCGCTGATCCGGCTTGCCCTGGGCAAACGCAATCCCCACCGCCGCATCATCACTGCGCGGCTGCTGTCCCCGGTGACGTCCACAGTGGGTCGTCGCGGGTTCCTGCGCGGCCAGCTGCTGCGCGATCCCGACACGGGGGAGTATCTGGTGCAACCTCTCGGTACCTCCGGTGCCCATCTGCTGGCGTCGCTGGCCGAGGCGAACTGCTTGATCCTCGTCGATCCGGACACCACTGAGGTGCCGATCGGTGAGCAGGTGGCAGTGAGCTTCCTCGCGCAGCGTGGATGACGCACCGTGTTTGGGTCCGGTCCTGATAGTCGTCATCCCGGCTGGCCGGTGCGGCTGGGCCCGGTGCGGGTCGCCGCGGGGCAGGTCGCCCTGCGCCCGGTGCGGCTGCGCGACGCCTCGGTGTGGAGCCGGCTGCGCCTGCGCGACGAGGACTACCTGCGGGTGTGGGAGCCCGACGCGGAGGGCACCTGGGCGGAGCGTTTCACCGCCATGGCCTGGCCGGTGATGTGCAGCGGGTTGCGCGCGACGGCCCGGCGGGGGCAGGCCCTGCCGTTCACCATCACGCTGGACGGGCGGTTCGCCGGCCAGCTCACGCTGGGCAATGTAGTGCGTGGCTCGCTGCGCTCAGCCTGGGTTGGTTACTGGGTGGAGTCGGGCGCGGCCGGTGGTGGGGTGGCCACGGGGGTGGTGGCGCTGGCCGTGGACCACGCGTTCGGGCCGGTCGGGCTGCACCGGGTGGAGGCCACCGTGCGGCCGGAGAACGCGGCCAGCCTCCGCGTGCTGGCCAAGCTCGGGTTCCGCGATGAGGGGCTGCTGCGACGCTACCTGGAGGTGGACGGCGCGTGGCGGGACCACCGGTTGCTCGCCATGACCCGCGATGAGATCGGCGCCGGGTTGGTGTCCCGTTTGATCAGCTCCGGGCACGCCCGCCACCCCTAGTCGCTTCTCTCATGAATGGGATCATCCCGGCGCGCCTCCGGCGTTCGGCCATCCGCGGTGACTACCGTGACTATCCGTTAGTGCAGGCAGCTCGTGAATGGGCGGACCGGGTAGGGGGCGACGAGTGCCCAGTTCGCTGATTTTCGCGGCGCTGGCCGGGGCATGGCTGGTCGTCCTTGTCCCGATGGTCGCGAAGCGACGGCAGGAAGTGGTCCGTATCGCGGAGTCTGCGCTTGCTTCTCGCGTCCTGCGCCGGCCTGACCCGCCGCGCGCAGCGCCTAGGCACAGTCAGGAGTTGCGTATGACCGACGAACGAACTGCGCAGCAGGCCCCCGCGTCGGATGAGCCTCGGCGCAGATCGGGCCGCGGTGGCTATGACCCGGAGCTCGCCGCCCAGTTGGCCCGGGCGAAATACGCCTACCGGCAGCGGGTGGTGCTTGGTCTGGCGATCGGCGCGATCACCACGCTGGTGCTGGCCTATGCGGTGTCGAGCCTGCTGTGGTGGTTGCACGCTGCGCTGGATCTGGCGCTGGTCAGCTATCTCGGATACCTACGCCTCCAGGTGCGTATTGAGGAGGAGGTTCGCCAACGTCGGGCCGCGCGGCTGACCGGGTCTCGAGTCGCCGATGTGCCGCACGAGTCCCTCGTCGACGCCACCCACGAGCCGGTCCAGGAGCCGCCGGTACCGCGCGCTGCCGCTCCGCATCCCACCGCCCTCGCTCTGGACTGTGATGACGAAGACCCGGTGTTCGACGAGCTGGCACCCGCCTTCGAGCCGCGTTACCGCCGGGCGGTCGGCGAGTAGCCGAAGACCGGCTGCTAGGCTTGGGCCGCATCGCGGGGGGCTGTAGCGCAGTTGGTAGCGCGTCTCGTTCGCATCGAGAAGGTCAGGGGTTCGATTCCCCTCAGCTCCACGCCAGGTCAGAAGCCCTTTCCGGAGATCTTCGTACGGGGCGTTAGGCCCCCGTACAGCAGTGAAGTACAGCAGCGGGTCATCCACCGAGGCTGTCTCCTAACCGCTTCAACGCGGATCGGGTGGCCTTTGATGACGCTTGGGCGTAGATCTCCATGGTCACTGCGATCTGCGCGTGGCGCAGGATCTGCATGACCTCGCGGGGGTGCACGTCCAGGTCCACCAACAGTGTGGCGCAGGTGCGGCGCCCGTCGTGCACCGTGATCTTCCGGACCTCAGCCTTCGCGCAGCGGGCATCCCAGGACCGGTTGAAGTTGCGCGGTTCGATCGGCGTGCCCCACTTGGTTGTGAAGATCAGCTTGCCGCCTTGCCACGCCGACCCCGCCAGGTCCCTCGCGTGAGCCTCCTCCACCTTCCGCAGCCGCAGCGCGGCGGCGCAGACGTCCGGCAGCGGCAGCGTCGCGTCGGAGGTGGCGGTCTTGGTCTCCCGATGCAGCAACTGCCGGCTCACGCGCTGCAGTTGGTGGCCGATCGACAGCTCTCCGGCGTCGATGTCGATGTCGTCCCACGTCAGGCCAAGCACTTCGCCCTTGCGCAGGCCGAGCACGAGGATCAACACGTACACGGCGTAGAGCGGATCACGCTCCGAGCGTGCGGATTCCAGGAAGTGCCGGGCTTCTTCACTGCTCCAAGCCTTGCCCTTGCGCTTGCGTACGGACGGAACCTTGATCGAGTTTGCCATGTTCTTGGCGATGAGGTCCTCAGTTACGGCTTGGGACAAAGCGGCACGCAGGCAGGCTCGGATATCGTTGACTGTGCGGGACGACAGCCGGGCCTCGCAGCACTTGCCTATTGCGCAGCATCGGCGCTTCTTCTCTGGACGAGCGGCGTCTTTGGCCTGCGCGCAGCACTGACAGGTACGGGCCACTTCATTGATCCACGTCTGGACGTCCCGCACGTTCAGACGATCAAGGCGTCGATCACCGAGCCGCGGGGCGATGTGCAGGCGGGCAAACAACTCGTAATTGACGTACGTGGTGGGCGCTAGGTTCGGCCTCACCACCTCCTCAAGCCAGTACACCAGGAACTCGCCCAGTTTGGGCACACTCGTCGCTACCGGCCCCTGCCGCGCCCGCTGCTGGAGTTTCAGCCACTTCTCATGTACCTGTTCGCGAGTCTTGCCGTAGATATACTTGCGTTGTCGCTGCCCGTCGGGCTTAGTGACCCACGCGTAGGCGGCGAAGCCGTTGCGGTAGGGGAAGATCGAGCCTTCCCCGTTCGCCCGAGCGCGGCCGGTCATGCCACTCCTTCCTTGACGCGGCGCTCGATGTACTCATCCACCCACTCGGGCAGGATGCGGCGGGACTTGCCATCCTTGAGTGAGCGCAGTTCCCCGGTCGCGATAAGCATCTTGGTCTTGCTGAGGCCGTAGCCGAGCAGTTCGGCGACCTGGGCGACGCTGTACCATTTTGGTGAGAAGCGCGATTCTTGTGGCTCGTTCACCGGCGTTTTCCTTTCCGATGTTGTGTCGTTTTTCTTTTGTTATGTGGCGTCGTGTGCTGCTTGGCGTCGTTCGCGTGCTCGGGTGGCTGCGGAGTGGGCGAGTGTGGTGTCTCCGGTGGTGAGGTAGCCGAGTCCGGTGAATTCCCATCGGGCGACGATGAGTGTGGTGTCGTGCTCGTCGTGTCCCGGTTCG
>JBOHFG010000088.1:0-2571 GCA_050699575.1 Pseudonocardiaceae bacterium | reverse complement strand
CATTCGCAAGGTGAGATCGCTGCTGCCTATGTCTCCGGTGCATTGTCGCTTGAGGATGCCGCGACGGTGGTGGCGTTGCGGTCGCGGGCGTTGCGGGCGCTGTGTGGTGAGGGTTCGATGATGTCGCTCTCGCTGTCGCGTGCGGAGGTCGAGGAACTCGTCGTCGGCTGGGACGGGGTCGGGGTCGCGGCGGTCAACGGGCCCGCCACGATGGTGATCTCCGGGCCGGTCGCCGGGTTGCAGGGGGTTGCGGAGGAGTGCGAGCGGCTTGAGGTTCGGGCTCGGTGGATTCCGGTCGACTACGCGTCCCACTCCGAGCACGTCGAGCGCATCGAAGCCCAGCTGCTGACGGACCTCGCGGGGATTGCACCGCAGCGCGGCAAAATCCCGTTCTACTCGACGGTTACGGGTGAACGGCTGGACGCGACCGGGCTCGACGCCGCCTACTGGTACCGGAACCTGCGGCAGACCGTGCTGTTCTCCGACACGATCGAGGCGTTGGCTGAGGCGGGACAGCGGGCGTTCGTCGAGGTCAGTGCGCACCCGGTGCTGATTCCAGCGTTGCACGCCATTCTTCAAGACGTTGAGTCCGTTGTCGTTGGGTCGTTGCGTCGGGACGAGGGTGGCC
This sequence comes from Pseudonocardiaceae bacterium, assembly GCA_050699575.1. GTDB lineage: Bacteria > Actinomycetota > Actinomycetes > Mycobacteriales > Pseudonocardiaceae. The sequence continues at coordinate 1,943 of JBOHFG010000088.1, read as the reverse complement.
TGGACCGGTTGGTCCGGTCTGCGGCGGAGGCCTACGTCCGCGGGGTGGAGATCGACTGGGCGGCGGTTCTGCCTGCGGGTCGGACGGTTCTGCTGCCCACCTATGCCTTCCAGCGGGAACGGTACTGGCTCGAACGTACCGCACTCGTTGAGTCGTCCGATGTGGACGGAGCTGCGTTCTGGGCCGCGGTGGAGCGCGGTGATGCCGAGGCGTTGAGCGTTGATCTCGGGGTTGCCGAGGACACGCCGTTGCGGGAGCTGGTGCCCGCTTTGTCGGCTTGGCGTCGTCGGCGTGACCAGGACGCTGTGCTCGATCAGTGGCGTTACCGGGTGAGCTGGCGAGTCCTGCCCAAGGGCACCGCCGGGGCACCGGGTCGCTGGCTGGTGGTCCGGCCTTCCGGTGCGGCGGGCGATGTCGCCGACCGGATCGCGAACGCCATCGGGGCGCATGTGCTGGAACTGGGTGCGCCCGACCGCTCGGCCTGGGCAGAACTGCTCGGCACCCACAGCGACTGCACGGGGATCGTTTCGCTGATGGCACTGACCGACGACCACAGCGCTGGAGTGATCTCCACCGTGACACTGGTGCAGGCCATGCTGGACGCTGGTCTGAACACGCGGGTGTGGGCGGTGACCCAGGGCGCGGTGGGTACCGGTGGCGACGACGCGGTGTTGCACCCGGAGCAGGCGCAGGTGTGGGGTGTGGGCCGGGTGATCGCCCTGGAGCACCCGGATCTGTGGGGTGGTCTGGTCGATCTGCCGACCGACCCGGAATTGGTGCTTGAGCGCGACCTCGCCGCCGTTCTCGGTGGTGCGGAGGACCAGGTCGCGTTACGGCCTGAGGGTGTTTACGGGCGTCGGCTGGTGCGTGCTGGTTTGGTGTCGAAGACCGGCTCGTGGAGGGCTCGGGGCACGGTGCTGATCACCGGCGGCACCGGTGGTCTGGCGTCGCACGTCGCGCGTTGGATGGCGGCTCATGGTGCCGAGCACCTGGTGTTGGCGAGTCGTCGTGGCCCCGATGCGCCGGGTGCCGCCGAGCTGCGGGAAGAGTTGGAGCAACTCGGGGTTGACGTCACGATCGCCGCTTGCGACGTTGCCGATCGCGATGCCTTCACGGCACTGCTCGGCACGCTGCAAGCCGACGGTCACGTGATCCGCACCGTCGTACACACCGCGGGCGTGGTTGCCGTGGACGAGGTTGCGAAGCTGGACCCGAGCGCGATCCGGGACGTGCTGGCCGCGAAGGTCCGTGGCGCGATTCTGCTCGACGAACTGCTGGTGGACACCCCGCTTGACGCCTTCGTGCTGTTCTCGTCGAACGCGGGTGTGTGGGGCAGCGGTGGTCAGGCGCCTTACGCGGCGGCGAACGCGTTCCTCGACGGGTTCGCGGACTGGCGCCGGACACGGGGCCGCCAGGCGACGTCCATCGCCTGGGGTGCCTGGGCGGGTGCGGGCATGGTTGAGGAGACAAACGCCGGTGATCTGCTGCAGCGCCAGGGCGTTCGGGCGATGGATCCTGAACTCGCCGTTGCCGCGCTCGTTCGCGCGCTGGAGTCGGACGAGCGGTTCCTGGCCGTTGCGGACGTCGACTGGTCGTCGTTCGCGCCGATCTTCACTGCCCACCGGCCGAGCCCTCTTATTGGCGACCTCGACGAGGTGCGGGAAGCGCTTTCCGCCAGCACGTCCGGGAAGGGCGTCAAGCACCCGTTGTCGTTGGGTGCGGAGGAGCGTTTTGGCGTGGTGCTCGGGCTGGTGCGTGAGTGCGTGGCCGTAGTGTTGGGTTTCGCCTCCGGTGCCGCGGTCGAGGTGGGCCGGGTTTTCCGGGAGTTGGGGCTCGACTCGTTGACGGCGGTGGAGCTGCGCAACCGGTTGGGTGTAGTCACCGGGTTGCGGTTGCCGGTGTCGGTGGTCTTCGACTACCCGAACGCCGAGTCGTTGGCCTGG
>JBOHFG010000087.1:0-1424 GCA_050699575.1 Pseudonocardiaceae bacterium | reverse complement strand
GATACGCCCCTGATGCGGTGTCGGCCACGGTGTGGAAGACCATCCCGGCTTGCATGGGGGTGAGGGGGTAGATGTCGTCGATGTGGTGGGCGTTGCCGGTGAGGTGGTCGAGGGTGGCTTGGTCGAGGTGGGTGAGGGGGAAGTCGGAGGGGGTGGCACCGCCGGCCTCGGGTGCGGTGCAGTGGTTGATGATCTCGTGGAGGGTGGTGAGGGTGTGGTGGGCCAGGGTGGTGATGGTGTCGGGGTGGTGGAGGTGGTGTGAGTAGGTCCAGGTGAGCTCGAGGCAGTGGTGAGCGACACGGCCCACGACGTCGAGGAGGTGGGCTCGGGGGGCGTCGGGGTGGGCGTCGCCCCCAAGCCCACCCTCGAGTCCACCCTCGAGCGCCGGGGAAAAGGTAGTGAGAGCGGTGGGGGCGGTGGGGGTGGGGTCGAGTCGGCCGAGGTAGTTGAAGCTGATCTGGGGGGTGGGCTGGTCAGCGAGTGCGGTGTGGGCAGCGAGGTAGCGCAGTGCGCCATAGCCCAGGCCACGTCGGGGTATCGCGCGGAGTTGTTCTTTCACCGATTTCAGCAACCCACCAAGATCAGCCGGAAGAGCACCCGGGAGGGGGGCACCCGGGAGGGCGCTGGGGGGGTCATGGGGGGTGGTGAGGGTGAGGGTGAGGGGGAACAGGGTGGTGAACCAGCCCACGGTGCGGGAGAGGTCTACGGCGGTGAAGAGGTCCTCACGACCGTGGCCTTCGACGTGGAGGTGGACGTGGGGATCTCGGGTCCAGTGGGACAGGGCGTGTGCCACCGCGGTGAGCAGGATGTCGTTGATCTGGGTGCGATAGACCCCGGGCACGTCGTGGAGCAGCGCGGTGGTCTGCTCCGCGGTGAGACGCACGGTGACTGATCGGGTGGAGGCGTAGGTGTTGGGACCGTGACCATCGGTGGGTAGCGGGACGAGGGTGTCGTGGGAGCCCAGCCAGTACCCCAACTCGTCGGTGAATCCACCGGCCGTGGCGTGATCGCGTAGCCGGGTGGCCCAGTGTTGGAACGAGGTGGTCTTCAGCGCCAGGGTGATCGGGTCACGGGTACGGGTTTGCTGGTAGGCGGTCTCGAGGTCCTCGAGCAGGATCCGCCAGGACACCGCGTCAACAACCAAGTGGTGCACGACCACGAACAACACCGGCCGCTGCCCACCACCCACATCGAACAACACTGCTCTCACCAAAGGCGGCTGACCCAGATCGAAACCCGCCCGAACTTCTCCCATAACCCTGCGCATCACACCAGCCCGCTCACCGGGATCAACCTCGGACACATCACACCGCTGAAGGACATCCACGGGTGTGGGAGGTGTGTTGTCCTGCCGCCAGTACCCGCCGGTGTGGGTGAAGCGCATTCTTAACGCGTCATGGTGGTCGATCACCGCACCCAACGCG
>JBOHFG010000086.1:0-36717 GCA_050699575.1 Pseudonocardiaceae bacterium | reverse complement strand
AGTCGTTCCTCCAGCCGGCGGAGCACTAACCTCGACACGTCGCCGGGGTGGTCGGTCACACCGAACCGGACAACCTCGGCACCATCCGCGTCGACCAATTGGTAGAGCCGGTGTGAACCCTTTCCTCCCGCCCCCTATCTGCACCCAACGGCGGTTACCGCCAGCGATCGATCCGGGGCAGCTCGACGAATGGGGGCTCGATGGATGGGAAATTGTGCGACCAGTGCACCTCGTTGGCGCGGCAGTGGTCCGCGGTGTCCTGGAACTTCTGACGGATCTCGTCGAGGCTGTTCGCGATGATGTTCAGCTCGTCCATCCACGCCCCGAAGAAGCTGTGGTAGGCGTCCAGCGCCTCGTCGCCGAGCGAGTCATCGTTCGCCTGGGGAAGTCTCTGCAGGTTTTGCACAACGTCCCGGACGTCCTCAGCTCGGTCACGCGCAAAGCCGGCCAGCCCCTCGATTCCCGGCAGGTCCGCGGTGAACCCGCCACTGGCAGTCACGGCCGCCTCCGATCGTGGCACCCACCGCCGGCAGGGCGGACTTCCTTCGGGTCTGGCTCTACCACAGATCTGAGTGGCAGGTCCGGAGCGCCACAGCCACGCAGTCATGCTCGCTGTTGTCACTGCGCTGGCTAACTTTACACACTGCGTGAGCTTCTCCCGTAGCACGGCTGTAGCTGACCCGTCGTCGGGTGTCGATGCCTACTGGTCCGGGGTGCACCGCCGGGTTGGTGCGTTCGCGTATGCAACGTTCTGTGACCAGTCGGTTACGGGATGCAACCGGATCTGGCAGAGTGGCGTCTTCGCCAGTAGACCCCAGCAGGCAGCCTGATCAACCTTAAGGAGATCACCGCAGATGGCACAGCAGTTCGGTGCGCAGTTCGAGCAGATGCAGGCGGCGGCGAATCACGTCGTTGAGGTGAACCAGAGCGTGCAAGGGCAGCTCAAGGCCCTGCAGGGCCAGCTCACCCCGCTGGCAGCAGGGTGGAAGGGTCAGGCGGCGACCGCTTTCACCCTGCTGATGGAGCGCTGGGACACCGACGCGCGCCAGCTCAACGAGGTGCTCAACAGCATTGGTGAGCGGATCCGGGGATCCGGGACCACCTATGCCCAGGCCGACGAGGCTGAGCAGCACAACTACTCGCGGATCAGCCAGGCGCTGGGTGGCTGAGCACGTCGACTGCCCCGCATTTGTTCGAGACATTAAGGAGAGAGTGACGTGAGCGAGATCCTGGTTACGTTCGGCGAGCTTGAGGGCGCGCGGAACTCGATCCAGACGACGTGGACGAACATCAGCCAGCAGCTGGAGGACCTCAAAGGGTACCTGCATCCGATGGTGGCGACCTGGACCGGTGACGCGGCAACTGCCTATCAAGCCGACCAGGCGAAGTGGGATCGATCGGCGGCGGACCTGAACCAGGTGCTGAACCAGATCGGGGTGGCGCTGGGGACGTCGAACGACAACTACCAGGCCGGCGAGGCAGCGAACCGGGCACGGTGGTCCTAGCCGCCCGGGGTCGGGCTGCCGGGTCGCCGCCGGGGTAGTACCCTTTCCGGCGGCGACCCCGTTGTGATTCTGTCGCGCGGTGGCCGGTATCGTTCGATGACCCTGCGAACTGCGATAATGAGGTAAGTCCGTGCGCACGTACAGCCCCAAGCCCGGCGAGGTCGAGCGCGCCTGGCATGTCATTGATGCCACGGACGTGGTGCTGGGCCGCCTGGCCAGCCAGGTCGCCACGCTGCTGCGCGGTAAGCACAAGCCGACCTACGCTCCGCATGTCGACACCGGCGATTTCGTCGTGATCATCAATGCGGGCAAGGTGGCACTGACGGGGAACAAAGGCGACCGCAGCTTCGTCTACCGGCATAGCGGTCACCCGGGTGGGCTCAAGCGGCGCTCGTTCACCGAGATGCTCGCCACCCGGCCGGAACGGCTGGTGGAGAAGTCCATCAAGGGGATGCTCCCGAAGAACACGCTGGGCCGGGCGATGGCCCGCAAGCTCAAGGTGTATGCCACCCCCGATCACCCCCACGGGGCGCAACGACCGCAGCCCTTTCAGATCACCCAGGTCGCCCAGTGACCGACTCTGTTTCCGACCCCGAAGCCGCAACCAGTAAGGACCCGAGAGACGCCGTGACCACACCGCAGACGCCGTACCCCGAGGCCGAGCCGGAGGCCGCTGTTGCACCTGTCCCGCTCGTGCCGGCGATGCCGGTGCCCAGCGGGCAGTCCGTGCACGCCGTTGGTCGCCGCAAGGAGGCGGTCGTGCGGGTACGCCTGGTGCCCGGCACCGGGGTTTTCAAGCTCAATGGCACGACCCTGGAGAAATATTTCCCGAACAAGGTGCATCAGCAGCTGATCCGAGAGCCGCTGGTGATTGTCAACAAGCCCGATTCTTACGACGTACTCGGCAACCTCTCCGGTGGCGGTATCTCTGGCCAGGCCGGCGCGCTGCGGCTGGCCATTTCCCGCGCGCTCATCGAGATCAACGTCGATGATCGCCCAGCGCTGAAGAAAGCCGGCTTCCTCACTCGTGACGCCCGATCCACCGAGCGCAAGAAGTACGGTCTGAAGAAGGCGCGCAAGGCTCCCCAGTACTCGAAGCGTTAGTCCTGCGGGCCGTGACGCTCTCCCGGCTGTTCGGCACCGATGGGGTACGGGGGCTGGCCAACTCCGAGCTCACGCCCGAGCTGGCGCTGGCCGTCTCCAGGGCGGCCGCCCTGGTACTCGCTGACCGGAGTCTTCAGGGCCGCCCGGTCGCGGTGGTGGGCCGGGATCCGCGGGCCAGTGGTGAGATGCTGGAGGCGGCCGTCACTGCTGGCCTCACCTCCGCGGGCGTCGACGTGCTGCGGGTCGGTGTGCTGCCCACCCCGGCGGTGGCCCACCTGGTGGGGGAGTTCTCCGCGGATCTCGGTGTGATGATCTCTGCCTCGCACAACCCGATGCCCGACAACGGCATCAAGCTCTTCGCTGCTGGCGGGCACAAACTTTCCGATGCGGTGGAGGATGAGATTGCCGCCCGGGTGGACGGCTGCGGTGTTGAGCGTCCTACCGGCGCCCGGATCGGCCGGGTGCGTGAGGTGCCACAGGCCGCTGAGTGTTATGTGGATCACCTGGTGCGGGCTACTCCGCACTCCCTGGAGGGGGTCCGGGTGGTGGTCGACTGCGCGCACGGTGCGGCGTCCGCCGTCGCGGGGCAGGCCTACCGCGCGGCCGGCGCCGATGTGGTCGCGCTGCATGCGCAGCCGGACGGTGTCAATATCAACGACGGTTGCGGGTCCGCCCACCTGGATCAGCTGCAGGCGGCGGTGCTGGCGCATCGTGCGGCGATCGGTATCGCCCACGATGGCGACGCCGACCGCTGCCTAGCCGTGGACGCCACCGGCGAGGCAGTGGACGGTGACCAGATCATGGCCATCCTCGCGCTGGCGCTGCAGGAGCGTGGTGAGCTGGTTAAGGACACCTTGGTCGCCACCGTGATGAGCAACCTGGGGCTGCGCCTGGCGATGCGGGAGCACGGTGTGGTGGTGCGGACCACCCCAGTGGGGGATCGGTATGTCCTTGAGGCGCTGACGGCGGGGGGTTTCTCGCTGGGCGGTGAGCAGTCCGGGCATGTGGTATTGCCCAGGTACGCCACCACGGGCGACGGGTTGCTCACCGCGTTGCGGCTGATGGCCCGGATGGTTGACTCCGGGCGCAGCCTGGCGGAGCTGGCCGGCGTGCTGACCCGGCTGCCGCAGGTACTGATCAACGTCGCGGTGGCGGACAAGACAACAGTCGCGATAGCACCCGCAGTAGCGGACGCTATCCTCACCGCAGAGGCCGAGCTGGGAGAAGACGGCCGGGTGCTGCTCCGCCCCTCAGGAACCGAGCAACTAGTGCGGGTGATGGTGGAGGCGCCCACCGAGTCCGCCGCCACGGCAATCGCCCAACGCATTGCTAGGATCGTCGCGACCGCGAGTTGATGCACAGTGGGATGCTAGCGGCCCGCTGACTTGACCAGCATCCACAGCGCCCCGATCGCAAATACGGCGAAGATGACCCAGAAAACAAATAGTAAAATATTGCTGAAAACCATCATGGCGACTCCTTCGGCAAGCACGCTGCGCTTACTATAAGGCACCTACCGTCGCGGGGGCTCGTCTCGTCACACTAGTGGGGTTCGGCCAGTAGCGCGTTGTAGTCAGCGGTGCCGGTGAGGTGGTATAGGAGGAAGGCGGTGAGGAGGGCCCGGGTTATTCTGCGGGTGGTGAACTCTGGGCTACTGCCGATGAGTATGTCCGTCCAGTGGGGGCCCGCGGTGAAGCCGAGATGGCTGGCTTTGTCCAGCGTCCGCAGCTGCACCGGACCGGCCCACGTCCTGACCACCTGCTCAGCATGCCCGACCACTGGTGCCACCTGGTCCTTGCCGCCGGCCACGTGCAGGCCCGGCATGGTGCAGCCGCGCGCGGCGGCCACCGCCGAGGGCATGGTCTCGGCCAGCGCGAGCGTGGCCACCGCCCGGCAACGGTCATCGGCTGCCGCCGCAAGCACCGCGCAGCCGCCACCCATCCCGTGGCCGAGCAGGCCCAGCTTGTCGGGATCGACGCTGATCCCACCGCTGCCCAGCCGTACCCCCATACACGTGTCCAGCGCGGTGCGTAGATCCGTGGCGAACTGCTGGTGCGACGCCAGCACGCCACCCTGGGTGGCCGGCGCGGCAGCGACCACCCCCCAGGTGGCGAGGTGACGCAACAGCTCGTCGTAGCGTGCCGTCGGCTGCAGCCAGCCATGTCCGAACGCGACCGCGGGCAGCCCGAGCCCGGACCGCGGGGTGAACACCACGCCAGGTAGGCCCGCTGCGGTCAGGTCACCGCGAGCCACCTCGTGCGGGCCTGGCCGGGACAGCTCCTCAGCTGTGCTGCGGACTGCGGGATCAGTGCGTGTCATGAGCCCGGACGGTATCGGACGCTGGAACTGATGTTGAGCTAGCGTGACGCACCATGTATAGAGCGGGCGCCTGGACTGTGGCGCGGGTGCGCGCCGCTGAGGATGCCCTGCTCGAGCGCGTGCCGGGGAGCGTGCTGATGCGCCGCGCCGCGTTCGGGCTGGCTACCCGGGCTGCGGCCGCACTTGCCGAGTGGACCGGCGGGGTGGCCGGAAGGCATGTCACGTTACTGGTTGGGGCGGGGAACAACGGCGGGGACACGCTGTGGGCCGGGGCGTTCCTGCGTCGCCGTGGGGTGGCGGTCACCGCGGTGTTGCTGTCACCGGACCGGGCCCACCCCCAAGGCCTGGCTGCGCTGCGCCGCGCCGGTGGGCGGATCGCCGGCCACCGGCTGGACCGGGCCGACCTCGTGCTTGACGGGATTGTCGGGCTGTCCGGCCGGGGCGGGCTGCGTCCGGTGGCCGCCCGGCTCCTCGAGGCCGTCCAGGCGCCGATCATCGCGGTCGACTCGCCGTCGGGAGTGGATCCGGATACCGGCACCGTTGCGGGACCCGCGGTCACCGCCACCGAGACCGTCACCTTTGGCGCCTGCAAACCGGTGCACCTGCTCGCCCCGTGGCGCTGCGGCCCGGTGCACCTGGTGGACATCGGCTTGTTCGCGGAGCTGGGCGAGCCCGATCTGCGGGTGCTCACCGCCGCGGAGGTCGGCGCCTGCTGGCCGGTGCCGGGCCCGGCCAGCGACAAGTACAACCAGGGCGTCGTCGGGATCGCCGCGGGCTCGGCAGGCTATCCCGGGGCGGCGGTGCTCTGTGCGGGTGCCGCGGTGCTGGCGACGTCGGGCATGGTGCGCTTCGCCGGTACCGCTGCCGACGCGGTGCGCGCGCGCTGGCCTGAGGTGGTGGCCACCGGGTCGGTGTCCGACGCCGGGCGGGTGCAGGCCTGGGCGGTGGGGCCCGGATGGGGCACCGGCACGGCCAGCCGCCAGGTGCTCGCCCAGGTGCTGGCCGCGGGGGTACCGGTGGTGGCCGACGCAGATGCGATCACCCTGCTGGCCCGGCACCCCGAGCTGGCAGACAGCCGTGACCCGGGCACCCCGCTGGTCCTCACCCCGCACGACCGGGAGTTCGAGCGGCTCACCGGTAAGGCACCCGGCACCGACCGGGTCGCGGCCGCCCAGGACGCGGCCCGGCGCTTCGATGCTGTCCTGCTGCTCAAGGGGAACACCACCATTGTCGCCGCCCCGGACGGGCGGGTGCTGGTGAACCCGGCCCGCTCGTCGTGGCCGGCTACTGCGGGTTCCGGTGATGTCCTCACCGGTGTGCTCGGCGCGTTGCTGGCAGCTGGGCTGGAGCCGGCTACGGCGGCGGCTGCCGCGGTGCACGCGCAGGAGCTCGCCGCTGCTATTGCCGCGCGGGACGGCGAGTCCGGCATTGGTGTTCGGGGTGGTGGATCCGGCATTGTCGTCCGGGGTGGCATGTGCGGCGGCGCGCCAGCGCCCGCCTCAGCGATCCAGAAGGCCCTGACCGACGCGGTCCGCACTCTTCGCGCGGCCGCCCGGCTGCCTGATATGCGAGGATAATCACGATGTCAGCACCGTCCCCCCGCCCCCGGGCTGACGTGGTGATCGATCTCGACGCGATCCGGCACAACGTCGGGATCCTCGCCGGGTGTGCCGCCGCGTCCGGCGCCGCCATCATGGCGGTGGTCAAGGCCGATGGCTACGGCCACGGCGCGGTCGACGTCGCCGCGGCGGCGCTGCAGGCGGGTGCTGGCGCGCTGGGGGTGTGCAGCGTCGACGAAGCGCTCGCCTTACGCCACGGTGGGATCGACGCGGCAGTGCTGGCGTGGCTGCACGCGCCCGGTGAGGACCTCGCCACCGGCGTGGCCGCCGGGATCGACCTCGGCGTCTACTCCACCGGTCAGCTTGACGCCGTCGCGGCTGCCGCCGCGGCCACCGGCCGCACCGCCCGGGTGCACCTCAAGGTCGACACCGGGTTGACCCGCGGTGGCGCCGGCCGCGATCAGTGGCCAGGCCTGGTCCGCGCGGCGGGAGCGACCCGAGGTGTTGAGGTCGTCGCGATCTGGTCACACCTCGCGCACGCCGACGATCCCGGGCATCCGATCATCGAGCAGCAGGTACGGTATTTCGATGAGGCCTACCAGGTGGCGCGGGATGCCGGGTTGCGACCGCTGCGGCACCTGGCGAACTCCGCGGCTACGCTGACTCGGCCGGACCTGCACTACGACCTGGTCCGCCCCGGCATTGCCGTTTACGGGCTCTCACCGGTGCCCGGGGTGAGTTACCATCTTTTACCAGCGATGACGCTGCGCTCGCAGGTCGCGATGGTCAAACGTGTCCCGGCCGGCGAGGGTGTGTCGTACGGGCACGTCTGGCGTACCGATCGGGAGACCACCCTGGCGTTGGTCCCCGCCGGGTATGCCGATGGCGTGCCTCGGGTACTGACCGGTCGGCTGGACGTGTGGCTGGCTGGCCGCCGGCGCCCGGTGGTGGGAAGGGTGTGCATGGACCAGGTGATGGTCGACTGCGGAGACGCCCCGGTCGTCGAGGGTGCCGAGGTGGTCTTCTTCGGCACCGGGGAGCACGGCGCGCCGACTGCGGCGGAGTGGGCGGACAAGCTGGGCACCATCCATTATGAGGTGGTCGCGGGGATGGTGCGGCCCCGGCTGACCAGGACGGTGCGCGGTCGTCGACCAGCTCCGGCGCGGGGCGCCCGATGAGGGTGAGGTCCGTGGTCGGTGGTGTGCTGGGTACCGCGCTCGTGGCCGGTGCTGTGCATCACCACCGCATCGCCACGCTGCGGAAGTGCGCGGCAGAGCTGCCCGACGAGCTGCCGGCCGTGCTCCCGCCGGACCGGGAGTACACGGTCGTGGCCGACGACGGGGTGGCCCTGTCGGTGGAGGAGCTCGACCCGGCCGATGGGGGAGCGCCGGAGCTCACGGTCTTCCTGCTCCACGGCTACACGCTGGACCGGCGGTCCTGGTTGTTCCAACGACATGACTTGGCGCATTCGACCGCGCCCCGGGTCCGCCAGGTGTTCTACGACCACCGCAGCCACGGCCGCTCCGGTCGTTCGCCGCGTCTTGCGTGCATCATCGAGCAGCTCGGTCGAGACCTGGATGCGGTGATCCGTGCGGCCGCGCCCGAGGGGCGGATTGTCCTGATCGGGCATTCCTTGGGCGGTATGACGATCATGGCGTTGGCCGAGCACAACCCTGGGTTGTTCGCCGAGCAGATCTGCGGCGTGGCGCTGCTCAACACCAGCGCCGGGGACATCGGCCGGTCGGGCCTGCCTAAGCCGCTGCTGTCCCGGCGAAGCCCGGTGGTGCCAGTGGCCCTGCGGCTGTCCCAGTGGCCGCTGTGCGTGTATGCGATCGAGCGTGGGCGCGATGCGGCCGGGCAGCTGATCTGGAGCCTGACCCGAAAACTTGCCTTCGGCGACGAGGCGGTCAATCCGGCCCTGGTCGAGCTGATGAATACGATGATCAGGGCCACCTCATTCGAGGTCATGGCCGACTTCATGACGACGTTCGGGGCGCACGACCGGTATGCGGCGCTGGCCGGTCTGCGGTATGTTAAGGCGCTGGTGATCGGTTCCGACGGTGATCGGTTGATTCAGTACCAGCACTCCGAGGCGATCGCGGCGCTGCTGACCGACGTCGAGCTGGTCCAAGTGCAGGGGTGCGGCCACGTGATGATGCTGGAGCAGCCCAAGCGGGTCAACGAACACCTGTTGGGCTTGCTGTCTCGCTGTGCAGGCGCTCCACCCCGCAGTGAGTACGGCGCATGAAGCTGGAGCTGGTGAGTCCGGCAGATACTGAGCGTCTCGGCCGCGCGGTGGGCGAGCGGCTGCGCCCGGGTGACGTGGTGGTGCTGTCCGGGCCGCTGGGCGCTGGCAAGACGGTGCTGGCCCGCGGCATCGGTGCTGGACTGGGCGTTCGCGGGCCAGTGACCTCCCCAACTTTCGTCATCGCCCGCGAGCATCCGGCGCTGCCTGGGGGACGCGGGGTGCCGCTGGTGCACGTCGACGCCTACCGGCTCGGCGGGATCGCCGAGCTGGACGACCTCGACCTGGACACGGACCTGCTCACTGCCGCCGTGGTGGTGGAATGGGGCGAGGACCTGGCTGAGCGACTGGCCGACGAGCACCTGCTGATCCGGCTGCAACGTCCCCCTAGCGACCGTGCTGGTGACCGGCGGGTCGCGGAGCTGCGCGGTCCGGCCCGGTTGATACCAGAGCCGGCCGGCCTGGCCGGATCGTAATCCGTAAGATCGTCATCCGTGTTGGTGTTGGCTCTGGATACGGCGACCTCCGCGGTGACTGCCGGGCTGCTACGGTTACCCGCCGTGGGCGGGCCGGAGGTCCTCGCCGAGCGGATCACGGTGAACGCTCGGGCGCACGGCGAGTTGCTTATGCCCTCGGTCTGCGAGGTGCTGGCGACCGCCGGAGTGGTGATGCGTGACCTCGACGCGGTGGTGTGTGGGGTGGGCCCGGGTCCGTTCACCGGTCTTCGGGTCGGGATGGTCACCGCTGCGGTCCTGGGCGATGCGCTCAGCGTCCCGGTGTACCCCGTGTGCAGTCTGGATGCGATCGCGGCCCGGGCGGGTACTGGCAGCCCACTGTTGGTGATTACCGACGCCCGGCGCCGCGAAGTGTACTGGGCGCGCTACGACTCCTCCGGCGCCCGGGTCGCCGGCCCCTACGTGGACCGGCCGCTGGATCTGCCGCTGGCTGGCGTGTTACGAGTGGCCGGCGCCGCCGACGTGCTCGGGCTGCCGGTGGTGTCCCCGCGACACCCTGACCCGGCCGGACTCGTCGCCGTCGTGGCCTCGGTGGTGCAGGCAGCCGCGCCGCCGGACCCGTTCACCCCGCTGTACCTGCGCCGCCCCGATGCCCTGGAACCCGGGCCACCCAAGCGAGTGATGCCGGTATGAGTGTGGTGATCGGGCCAATGGTGGCGGCCGACGCGCAGCGCTGCGCGGAGCTGGAGTACCTGCTGTTCGACAGTGACGACCCCTGGAGCCCGGCGGCGTTCCTGGAGGCGCTGGCCGCGGGCCATTACTACCTGTGCGCACGGGAGGGCGACTCGCTGATCGGTTACGCGGGTCTGGTTCGGGTTGGCACGGAGGCGGAGATACACACCCTCGCGGTGGACCCCGCGCATCAGCGCCGCGGGATCGGCCGGGCGCTGCTGCGGGCGCTCCTCGACCGTGTCGCGGGGGCCACGGTGTTCCTCGAGGTACGCACCGACAATGAGTCGGCGATCTGGTTGTACCGGAGTGAGGGGTTCGAGGTGGTCGGCACCCGCCGCGGTTACTATCGGCCCAGCGGGGCGGACGCGTTCACCATGCGCCGGCCGGTCTCCCGATGACCGGCGTCGTGCTGGGTATCGAGAGCTCCTGCGACGAGACCGGAGTGGGTGTCGTGCGGTTGTCCGGCGATGGGACGGTCACGCTGCTTGCCGACGAGATCGCGTCCAGTGTGGACGCCCACGCCCGGTTCGGTGGTGTGGTGCCCGAAGTGGCGTCGCGGGCGCATCTGGCGGCGATGGTGCCGACGGTGCGCCGTGCGCTGCGGGCCGCGGGTGTCGCGCCGTCCGATGTGGACGCGGTGGCGGTGACCGCGGGGCCGGGGCTGGCTGGCGCGTTGCTCGTCGGGGTGGCCGCGGCCAAGGCGTACGCGGCAGCCTGGGACGTCCCGCTGTACGGGGTCAACCACCTTACCGCGCACATTGCGGTGGACACCCTGGAGCACGGCCCGCTACCCCCGGCGCTGGCCCTGCTGGTTTCCGGCGGGCACTCCAGCCTGCTGCAGGTCTCCTCGCTGGTGGCGCCGTTGCACCCGCTGGGCGCCACCCTCGATGATGCCGCTGGGGAGGCGTTCGACAAGGTGGCGCGACTGCTGGGATTGGGTTTTCCTGGCGGGCCGTTCATCGACCGGGCCGCGCAGCACGGAGATCCGAGCAGCGTCCGGTTCCCCCGTGGCCTGACCGGTCCCGGTGACTCGCGCTACGACTTTTCCTTCTCCGGGCTCAAGACCGCGGTCGCTCGGCACATCGAGTCACTGCATCGGCAAGGGATCGCCGTGCCGATAGCCGACGTGGCGGCGGCCTTCCAAGAAGCCGTGGTCGACGTGCTCACCGCCAAAGCGATCCGGGCGGCCGCTGATCTGGGCATCGATACCCTGCTCATCGGGGGCGGGGTAGCCGCCAACTCCCGGTTGCGCGCGCTGTCGGGTGAGCGCTGCGCGGCGGCCGGTGTGCGGCTGCGGGTGCCCCGACCGCGCCTGTGCACCGACAACGGCGCCATGGTGGCTGCGCTCGGCGCACACCTGCTCGCCGCCGGCGCGCCCCCTTCACAGCTGAACATCCCCGCCGACCCGGCCCTCCCGATCACCACCTCGCTAGTCGGTGGCTCTTCAAGTACCGCCAACTAGGGGTGATGGTGCTGTTTACCGCTACCAACCATGGCGGGTGGCAGCGCGGTTTCGACCGTGCCGACCAGGACAGTGCGATGGGTGACCGGGTGGTGTGCCAGGTGGGGCAACAGGGTCAGGATGAACTTATTACCACCCCAGCGTTGAGCGTTAGCACTCGGCACAGTAGTCTGCCAATTGGCACTCTGGTCACCAGAGTGCCAGCAAAGGCCCGAGCCGCCTCGGCACCCGCGACGGCGGGGTGGCAGCAGCCAGTATCAGACAACCTGCCAGCTCTTCGAAGACCCCAGAAAGTGGAGGTCACACCGTGGCGAGCGTGAATATCAAGCCGCTCGAGGACAAGATCGTCGTTCAGGCCAGCGAGGCTGAGACGACGACCGCGTCCGGCATCGTCATCCCGGACACGGCCAAGGAGAAGCCCCAGGAGGGCAAGGTCTTGGCTGTGGGTCCGGGTCGCGTCAACGACAGCGGTACCCGCATCCCGCTGGATGTGAGTGTCGGTGACGTCGTCCTCTACACCAAGTACGGCGGCACCGAGATCAAGCACAATGGCGAGGAGTACCTGATTCTCTCCGCACGTGACGTGCTTGCCGTCGTGAACTGACGGTTCGACCGTCGTTACGCCAACTGCCCCGTGACCCCTCCGGGGGTCACGGGGCAGTTGGCTGATGAAGGGCCGGAAGCCCATTCAGAGTTCGCCCGTGAGGAAGGCAGGCAATGCCCAAGCAGATCACGTACGACGAGACCGCGCGGCGCGCGCTGGAGCGCGGAGTTAACAAGCTTGCTGACGCAGTCAAGATCACTCTCGGTCCGCGCGGCCGGCACGTGGTGCTGGAGAAGAAATACGGTGGCCCGTCGATCACCAATGACGGGGTGACGATCGCTCGTGAAATCGAGCTGGCCGACCCTTATGAGAACCTCGGCGCCCAGCTTGCCAAGAGCGTGGCCACGAAGACCAACGATGTCGCTGGAGACGGTACCACCACCGCCACAGTGCTGGCGCAAGCGATGGTCCGGGAGGGCTTGCGCAATGTGGCCGCCGGCGCCAACCCCATTGCGCTGGGCTGTGGCATCGCGGCGGCCGCGGAGGCGGTTGCCGCCGCGATGGCGGCCAAGGCAACACCGGTGTCCGGCCAGCAGGCGATCGCCCAGGTGGCAACGGTGTCCTCGCGTGACCCGAAGATCGGCGCCTTGATCGGCGAGGCAATGAACAAGGTCGGCGAGGACGGCGTCATCATCGTGGAGGAGTCCTCCACGATGATGACCGAGCTGGAGATCGCCGAGGGTATTGCGTTCGACAAGGGCTACATTTCGCCCTATTTCGTCAACGACCCCGAACGGATGGAAACGGTGCTCCAGGATGCCCATATCCTGCTGCACCGCGACAAGATTTCCTCGATTCAGGACTTGCTGCCACTGCTGGAGCTGGTCAGCCAGGCTGGCAAGCCGCTGCTCGTCGTGGCTGAGGACATCGAAGGTGAGGCGCTGTCCACCCTGGTGGTCAACGCGATCCGCAAGACCCTCTCCGTGGTGGCGATCAAGTCGCCCTACTTCGGTGACCGTCGTAAAGCGTTCATGGACGACCTCGCCGCCGTTACGGGCGCCAAGGTGGTTGACCCCGAGATCGGTCTCAAGCTCTCCGAGGTCGGGCTGGAGGTGCTCGGCCAGGCCCGACGCATCGTGGTAACCAAGGATGACACCACCATTGTCGACGGCGGCGGCGACCAGGTCGAAGTCGACGCCCGCGCCGCGCAGCTGCGTCGCGAGATCGAGAACACCGACTCGGACTGGGACCGCGAGAAGTTGGCTGAGCGGCTGGCCAAGCTCGCCGGTGGGGTAGCGGTGATCAAGGTTGGGGCGGCCACCGAGACCGAGCTCAAGGAGCGCAAGGCGCGGATCGAGGATGCCGTGGCGGCCACGAGAGCGGCCGCCGAGGAAGGCATCGTGCCTGGTGGCGGTGTGGCGTTGGTGCACGCGGCCAACGCGATTGGAGATCTCGGCCTACACGGCGACGAGGCCACCGGCATCGCCGTCGTGCGGGCAGCCTGTGCTGCTCCGGTGCACTGGATCGCAGCCAACGCGGGCTACGAGGGACCTGTGGTGGTCGCCAAGGTGCGCGAGATGCAGTGGGGTCACGGGTTCGATGCCGAGGCGGAGATCTATTGCGACCTGGTCGCCGCGGGTGTCGTCGATCCGGTGAAGGTGACTCGTTCGGCGATCGTCAACGCCGCCTCGATCGCCCGGATGGTGATCACTACGGAGAGCGCGGTGGTCGACAAGCCGCAGCCGGTATCCCCGGTTGGTCAGGGCCATGGCCATGGGCACGGCCCAGGTATGTGAGCCGGTCGGTGTTCCGGACCCGTGAAGCACACCCTGATGGTCCCCGTACCTCCACCGAGGAGGTACGGGGACCATCAGGGTGGGCGTAATACCCGAATCATCCTTGTTCACGGTACTGCCGTGATCCGCTCACACTCGGTAGAGTGAGCGCTGCTCCACATCGGTGATAGCGGCCGTCGGAGCGGTATGGCCCGGTCTTGATGGAAAATCCATCAGATCGTGTCAAGTTCCGGCGCTGCACGACCGATAGGGAGGTGGGCACATCACTTGGCTGCAGGAGAGGAGTCCTTCCGTGACCGCAGTTCTTATCTGCGACGACCGGCGAAGCGTCCGCGAGGGGCTCACTCGAGTGATGTCCGCGGTTCCCGGCGTCGCCCGGATCGACTGCGTGGCACACGGTGACGAGCTGTTAGCTCGCTATTCTCGGCAGCCGGTGGATGTCGTCCTGGTCGGAACCCAGCGCGCGGTGCCGGCCGGTGTGGAAGCCACCCGGCGGCTGGTGTCGGCGCACCCCCAGGCCAACGTCATCGTGTTCGGCGCGCCTGACGACGCGGGCAGCATCGCCGCCGCGATAGCTGGCGGTGCCCGTGGTTATCTGCGCTGGGACGCCTCGCGTCCAGAACTTGTCGCGGCGCTGGCGCACACCTTGGCCAGTACTTCGGTGCCAGCTCCTAGGCCTCCGTCGGACCCTGGCGTCCAGCTCACCGAGCGAGAACTTCAAGTCCTGCGCGGGATGAGCCAGGGCAAGAGTAACGGGCAGATCGGACGGGAGCTCTACCTTTCCGAGGACACTGTGAAGACCCACGCCCGCAGGCTGTTCCGCAAGCTCGGTGTGCGAGACCGGGCTCAGGCCGTGGCACACGGTTTCCGGCGTGGCTTGGTGGCGTGACACCGTAACTCTGCGCACCCTCGCCTGAGGCCGGACGAGCAGTAGCGGCCGATGGCGTGACCATCGGCCGCTACTGCTCGTCCGGCTGGCTTTCTGTGCCGATACCGTGTTCCGCATCCGATTTGTCGACCACTAGGTTTCCCTGAGGTGCTCACGTCTCGGGATGGGTGATGGATGACCCGGACAACGGAATGTCCACCGCCGGACGGCGTTCAGGCCGGCCGGTCCCTCGTCGTAACGGCAGGGCTGCATTCTGCGATGACTGCTGTAGAGGACGACCTCGACGTTCTGGTCGGTGCTGCCGTCAACGGTGAGACATACGCCGTTGATCGGCTGCTCGGCTGGATCCGTCCTCTCGTGGTGCGGTACTGCCGCTCCCGCGTCGGCCACCAGGAAAAAACGTTCGCTTCGGCGGATGACGTAGCCCAGGAGGTGTGTCTCGCGGTGCTTACGGCCCTGCCCAGTTACCGCGACCAAGGCCGGCCGTTTCTTGCTTTTGTGTACGGCATCGCTGGACACAAGGTGGCTGACGCTTTCCGGTCCTCGGCGCGCAACCGCGCCGAGCCGGTCCCGGAGGTCCCCGACACCCCTGATGAGGCTGACGGTCCAGAAGCGCAGATGATGCGGGTCGAGTTGGCGGGCCAGATGGCCACGCTGCTGGACATGTTGCCGGAGAAGCAGCGCGAGATCATCCGCTTGCGGGTGGTGGTGGGCTTGTCCGCGGAGGAGACTGCCGAGGCCGTGAACTCGACTCCGGGGGCGGTCCGGGTGGCACAGCACCGGGCGTTGAGTCGGTTGCGCAGCGAATTGGGCAGCAGCGAACTGGGCAGCGGGGGGGTGGCGTGAGATGACTGGTCGGGATGATGTTCCCCGTGCCGGATACCCCAACGGGGATCCCCACGAGATGCCCGCTGACCTGGCCGCCGTGCAGGCTGACGACGCGTTGCTGGACTTTCTCGGCAGTGGGGGCATGCCCAGTGGTGCCAGCGACGAGTTGACTCGGGTCCTTGCGGCATGGCGCCGAGAGGTGCATGCCGAGCCCGTTGGCGAGTTGGTGGACACCAGCACTGCCTTGGCGGTCATCCACGCCGCCGCTCGTCGGCCGGTCCACCATCATCATCCTGTCTATAGTTCGATTGCCGCGGCTGCGGCCGTGCTGGTGGTCATGTTCGCCGGCGTGGGACTGGTTGCCAAGCAAGCGCGACCCGGCGACCAGTTGTGGGGCGTGACCCGGGTTCTCTACAGCCACTACGCCCTCTCGGTGGAGACGGCGAGCAAGGTCCAAAACGAACTCGACCAGGCTAACATTGCGTTGCAGGAGAAGAAGCCCGAGAAGGCCAGGGCATCGTTGCAACATGTCCAGCAACAGCTTCCGGTGATCGGCGAGACCGAAGGCCGCACCGATCTCACCGCCCGCCACCGTGAGTTGGAGCAGATCCTGCAGGGTTCATCGGCTGGCGGCCTGGTGACAATGCCCGCGTTGCCGCCGCCTCCCGCCTCCCCGTCCGCCAGCCAGCGGCTTGCGCCCACCACGCCATCGACGACGAGCGGGCCAACCCCTGCCGGTTCGACCATCACGCCCAGTCCCACCACGCCCAGTCCCGTCACGCCGGGCCCTATCACCACGCCGCCAACCAGCACGTCAACACCCGCGTCCAGGGCAGGGCAGCCAGGTCTGGACGCCGGCCATGAACCAGGCGTTCGTCGGCCATCTCCACCGCGTCAGCCACCGCGTCCGTCAGTAGAAGGTGCGCCGGCATCGGAGAGTTCAGGTGGCGGTCGTGACACTGTGTCAGGTGGGAATTCCTACGGTGGCACCAGTTCCCCCGGTGCCACCGCTCCCTCCTATTCTGGCGAGCCGTCGTTCTGCGATCAGACCGGGCCGGGACCTCATTATTGTGGTCCCTGAGCGGCGCGTAGTTCTTGAAGCGGTTCAGCCGCCGTTTTCGGCGATCACCGCGTCTGCGTAACCACGGCAATACTCCCAGCTCACGTACCCAGCTGGGTCCGGTTCGTAGGCGGGCTCGTGGGGACGCATCCGACCGGCCTCAAGTAGCTGCTGCAGGCTGGCCCGAAGCAGGTGCCAGTCGTGGTAGTGCTGCTCAGCACAGTCGGGGCAGTCCACCACGATCCCGCGCACTCCGCGGGGCGCCAGCAATGCCTGGAAGATGGCCAGATCGCTCAGGTCGGCGAGTAGCCCAGCCCGCTCGTCGTCATCCAGTGGCTCTTCGATGACATCCTCGGCATCATCGAACGCCTCCAGCGCCAGAGCCGGGTCCTCCGGGTCGCCAGCGAACGGATCGGGGGGAAGTGAGTCATGCGCCACGGCTGGCACCGTACTCTCCCGGCTGAGGGACCACGGAAATGGCTACTGTGGCATACCGGTATGGGCGCTCCGGGCCGGATACGATCGGCGCATGACCAGTGAGCTGACCGCACCCGGCTTTGCGTCGAAGTTCGCGCTGCTCGGTCTGACCTTCGATGATGTGCTGCTGCTGCCCGCCGAGTCCGACGTGGTGCCGGCGGAGGTCGATACGTCGACCAGGCTGTCCCGGAACATCCTGCTGCGGGTGCCGCTGGTCTCCTCGGCGATGGACACGGTCACTGAGGCGCGGATGGCCATCGCGATGGCCCGGCACGGCGGGATGGGGGTGCTGCACCGCAACCTGTCGGTGCAGGAGCAGGCCGCGCAGGTCGAGGTGGTCAAGCGGTCCGAGGCCGGCATGGTGACCGACCCGGTGACGTGCCTGCCGGACGACACCCTGGCCGACGTGGACGCGCTGTGCGCCCGCTACCGGATCTCCGGGGTGCCGGTCACGGACCCGGCGGGCGTGTTGGTCGGCATCATCACTAACCGGGACATCCGCTTCGAGGTCGACCATGACAAGCGGGTCGCCGAGGTGATGACCAAGCTGCCGCTGGTCACCGCGCAGGTGGGAGTGACCGCGGAGGCGGCACTGGGGTTGCTGCGCCGGCACAAGATCGAAAAACTGCCGATCGTCGACGGGCACGGCAGGCTGCGTGGGCTAATTACCGTCAAGGACTTCGTGAAGACCGAGCGCTATCCGCTGGCGACCAAAGATCCCGACGGGCGGCTGCTGGTGGGTGCCGCGATCGGGGTCGGCGAGGATGCCAAGCAGCGGGCCGCGTTGCTGGTCGAGGCCGGCGTCGACGTGCTGGTCGTGGACACCGCGCACGGGCACTCCCGTGCAGTGCTGGAAATGATCAGCTTGCTCAAGGCTGAGCTGGGCAGCAGCGTCGACGTCATCGGCGGCAACGTGGCGACCCGGGCTGGGGCGCAGGCGCTGGTCGATGCCGGTGCGGATGCGGTCAAAGTCGGGGTGGGCCCCGGCTCGATTTGCACCACCCGGGTGGTGGCCGGAGTGGGCGTGCCACAGATCAGCGCCATCTTTGAGGCGGACCGGGCGTGCCGCCCCGCGGGTGTTCCGGTGATCGGCGACGGGGGGATCCAGTTCTCCGGGGACATCGCCAAGGCGATCGTCGCGGGGGCCAGCAGCGTGATGCTGGGCAGCCTGCTGGGGGGCACTGCCGAGGCGCCGGGGGAGCTGATCCTGGTGGATGGCAAGCAGTACAAGACCTACCGTGGGATGGGCTCGGTGGGGGCAATGGCTCTGCGCGGTGCCGGCCGCGCCTACTCCCGGGACCGCTATTTCGCCGACGACGTGCTCTCCGACGACAAGCTGGTGCCGGAGGGCATCGAGGGCCGGGTGCCTTTCCGTGGGCCGCTGTCACTGGTGGCCCATCAGCTGGTCGGGGGCTTGCGGGCGGCGATGGGCTACGCCGGCGCCGCGACGATCCCGGCGTTGCAGCGCGCTCAGCTGGTGCAGATCACTGCGGCCGGTATCAAGGAGAGCCACCCGCATGGCATCACCATGACGGTAGAGGCCCCGAACTACGCGGTGCGCTGAGATGCACGATCTGGTGGAGATCGGCATGGGCCGCGCCGCGCGTCGCGCCTACGACTTCGATGACGTCCAGATCGTGCCGTCGCGGCGGACCCGTTCTTCCCGGGAGGTGTCCACCGCGTGGCAGATCGATGCCTACCGGTTCGACATCCCGCTGGTGACGCATCCCACCGACGCGATCGTGTCGCCGGCCATGGCGGTCCGGATCGGTGAGCTGGGCGGGCTGGGAGTGCTCAATGCCGAGGGGTTGTGGGCCCGCCATGTAGGTGTGGACAAGCTGCTGTTCCAGCTCGCTTCCGCGGTGGATGAAGCGGCGGCGGTGCGGCTGCTCCAGCAGTGGCACTCGGCCCCGATCCGGGTTGAGCTGCTCGCTGAGGCGCTGGGCCAGGTGGCCGAGTCCGGCGTGACGGTGGCCGCCCGGGTCAGCCCGCAGCACGCTCGGGACCTCGCCCCTGACCTGCTTGCTGCCGGCGTCGAGATCCTGGTCGTGCAGGGCACCATCGTCTCGGCTGAGCATGTCTCCCGCGCTGTGGAGCCGCTCAACCTGGTGGAGTTCATCGCCTCGATGGACGTCCCGGTCATCGCGGGCGGAGTGGGTGACTACCGCACCGCGATGCACCTGATGCGCACCGGGGCGGCCGGGGTGATCGTCGGCTACGGGGCGGGTGCGGGCACCTCCACCGGCGGTGTGCTCGGCATCGGGGTGCCGATGGCCACCGCGGTCGCCGACGCCGCCGCCGCTCGGCGGGACTACCTTGATGAGACCGGCGGGCGCTACGTGCACGTGATCGCCGACGGCGGGATGCGGACCAGCGGTGACGTGGCCAAAGCGATCGCCTGCGGGGCGGACGCGGTAATGCTGGGTGAACCGCTCGCTGCCGCGGCTGAGGCGCCCGGCAACGGGCTGTACTGGACTGCCGCCGCGGCGCACCCCTCGCTGCCGCGTAGCCACGTCACCGGCGTGGCCGGGAGCTCGCCCGCCATCGACACGCTGCTGTTCGGCCCCTCCGCCGACCCCAGCGGCACGGTGAACCTCTTCGGCGCACTGCGCCGCGCCATGGCCAAGACCGGCTACTCCGAGCTGAAAGAGTTCCAAAAAGTAGGCCTCACCGTCCGCTCCTGACCACCCGTCCGCGTTCTGGATGAATGCACTATGAGGCGGCGTGGGCTGAGGTGGCTAGTGCGCGGTTCGCTTCGGCTCGGAGGGTATGCACTGGGCGGCGGTCACCCGCACGAGCTCGTGCCAAAGCCTGTTCGGCCAGCGCTAGCCACGGCCGAGCCTGCCGGCTGGCCAGTGCGGGAAGTGCCGAACTGAGCTGACGCTCGGCCTCATCCCAGTCACCAGTGAGCACGGCGAGCCGGCCTAGGTGGAACGACGCGGGACCGACGAAGCTGCGGTAGCCGACGCCACAGGTGAGGTTGGCGTAGGGCAGCAAGAGGGTGCGCACCGCGTCGGCCGTGGTCGGATCACCGAGTTCCACGCAGCCGAGGGCTAAGAGACCCACGCTGTGTGCCCACTCGTCGCCTGACGGGAGTGGTTCAGCACCGGTGGCCAGCGCGCGCACGGCGAGGTGTGACCACCCTCGGTCGCCTTCGATGAGCGCCGTCAGCGATCGCTCAGCCGTCTCCGCGGTACGGGAGAACTGAGCGATGGTCGGCCACGTGCTCCGGCGGAGCCATCGGGCAATGAGCAGCTGCCGGGCAGCTAGACTGCCGGGAGTGGGGGTGATCCCATGGGCCGCGTCACCGATGACGGGGGTGGCGAGCTTGCTGGCGGCCACCGCATCGGTGAACCGACCCTGGGTGACGGCGGTGGCAACGGCGTGATCCACGAGCAGAGCGTCGCCGAGCAGCTCACCGTCCCCGACAGCCGACATCAGCGCGGCCAGCGCCTCCTGACGAGCGGTGAGATCGCCGGTCATCTCGGCGGCCATGGCACGGTGGTGAGCGGCCAGCATCTGGGCGTTCCGGTCGTTGGTGGCCGTGGCCACGATGAGCATTTCCTCGGCGAGGGTGAGCCGGCGCGTGACGTGAGCCGGGCCCTCGAGCTGGCAGAGCTCCCGAGCCAGGGCGGCCAAGGCGGTGGTCGCCGTCGTCCCGGCCGCCACGGGAATGCCCAACCGGCACTGTACGGCCAGCAGGAGCCCGAGGGTCACCCCGTCGATCGAGCTCGGCTCCGCCCGCCCGATCTGCTGGTCCGGGTGGCTTTTTCGCACCAGCAGATCGATCAGCGCCGTTGTCTCCCGGCGTAGTTGAGGGCGACGGTTGACGGTGTCAGCCAAGCCGAGCGCGGCCTGTGCCGCGATGTTGAGCCGCCCACTGTGCAGCGCCTGGATAGCGCCGTTGAGGATGGTCTGGTCGCATTCGGGGTGGCCTGCGGCGAGTTGCGCCAGCCCGAGGTTGGTCAGCGCCTCGGCGCGCAGCTGGTGGTCCGCGGCTGGCACATGGTCCAACGCTTGGCGGTGCAGGCACACAGCCTCCTCCGGCGCCCCGTCTCCGAGGGCACGTGCGGCGGCGCGCCACGCCCAGCGCACGGCGCGCTGGTCACCGTCGGGCTCCGCGCCGACCGCGCGGTGGTGGGCCAGGATCCGACTGTAGCGGCTCAGGTTACCGGCGCGCCGACGTTCGATGGCGTCGGCGAGCCGGGTGTGGAGCCAACGGCGGCGTGCCTGGCTGAGCTGCTCGTAGAGGGCCCGGCGCAGGATCTCATGGATGTAGCGGTATTCGTGGCCGTTGGCCGGGTTGACGACCTCGGCCACGATCCCGTGGGCTACGAGGGCTTCCAGTGCGTCCATCGACCGGACCGTGTCGAGTTCCGCGGCCTCGGCGGTCACGTCCAGCTCGAAGGACGGGCCGGCGGCAGCCGCGGTGCGCAGCAACTGACGCGGCGCGGGCTCGAGTGCGGCGAGCCGAGCGGCCGCGTAGTCGTTGATCCCGGAGGGGACGCCTCGGCGCCGAGCACCGCTGTGCGTGTCGCGGTGCCACCGGAGGAGCTCAACCACCAGGTAAGGGTTTCCGGCTGTGTCCGCGACCAACCGATGCGGGGACGGGACGTGGTCCGCGGAGGTCTCGGGCAGCATCTGGCGGACCAGGGTGCGGACGTCGGTTTCGTCCAGCCCGCGCACTGCAACCCGGTGCAGCCAGCCCTCCCGGTCGATGTCGTGGATGGCTGCCGCGACATGGTCGGGGCGCCGCGCGGGGACTCCTGCCGTGGCGACGACCAGCAACGATGTTCCGGAGCGACGTCGGAACAGATTGCGCAGGAGCACGAGCGTGTCGTGGTCGGCCAAGTCGATGTCGTCGAGCACGAGGAACACCGACTGATCGTGGGCCACGCGCACCAGCAGGTCGGTGAGGGTGAGGAGGAGCTCGGCCCGCTTCGAGGGCGTCACCTCGCCGATCGGGTGCTGGGGCTGCGCGATCAGCATGGCCAGTGACTCCCGGGTGGCGTGACTCAGCTGAGGTAGCGAGTCGCCGGGTGTGGCGGCAAGGAAGCCACCGAGTGCCTCCATGAACGGTTGGTACGGCACGGTCGATCCGTGGTCGCACCGGCCGTACATCACCACGCCGCCAGCCAGGGTGATCCGCCGAGCCGCCTCGGTGACCAGACGGGTCTTGCCGATGCCTGACTCACCGGTGACGAGAACCAGGTGACTGGCGCCGTGCTCTGCCTGCGACCAGGCTTCGGCCAGCGTCGCCAGCTCTGTCCGGCGCCCGACGAACGGTGCCGCGGACCTGACTGGGCCGTGGGTTCGGCTCGAGGACGTCACGGGAGCGCCGAGGATGTCGACATACGCTGCCTGGGTCTCCGGCGCCGGGTCGATTCCCAGCTCCTCGGCCAGCATGCGCCGCAGCGCGTGGTACGTCCGCAGGGCTTCGGCCCGGTTGCCAGCGGCGAGGTGGGCGCTCATCAGGCACCGATGCGTGCTCTCCCGGAGCGGGGCGCGGCGGACTGCCTCCTCGGCGAACCGCACGGCATTGCGCTCGTCGTGCAGCGCTGATGCCGCCAGGCTGGCGGTCGTGAGCCCGGACACGAGCAACTCGCTCATCCGTTCCCGCACGTTGGTGACCCACTCGCCCTCATGATTGGGCAGGAACGGTCTTTCCAGACACGACACGGCGGCCGTGGTGAGCCGCTGCGCATCGGCGCAGGCGCCCGCGGCGAACGCCTCGGTTGCCTCGCTGACCTCAGCTTCAGCGCGCTCCAGATCGACCACGGCGTCCGCGGGGAGCCGTAGTAGGTAACGACCGCCCTGCGCTACCAGCGTTGCCTCGCTCGCCGCCTGGGTGCCGGCGACGAACGCGCGCACGCGGCTCACCACGCTGCGCAGTGCGGAGGCCCAGGTATCCGGCAACTCATCGGGCCACACCGTGTCCGCGAGCTGATCGCGACTCGTGCCGCTGGCCCGCTCCAAGGTCATTCGGGCGAAGGCAACCTGCGCTTGGGCGCTCAGCAGATGTCGAGGAGCGGAGCCGTCGTGCTCGATGGCGACGAGACCCGCGAGCCTGATCAGCATGCCAATTCCCGATCACGCCGGCAACTGCGGTGATGTCCAGCGCACCTGCTCCCCATCGGCATGTGATTAGTCCTTCGGTCGTGATCACGGGCTCGTCGTGCCGGCTTGTTCTCAGGGTTAAGAGAGCGAGTTCCGCTCGGTAGATACCCAACCTGGGGTAGGCCGGCACTCATCGACGTGTTGCGCGCGCCTTGCGCGGCGTTGCGCAGAGTGGGGCCCAACGGTGCGCGCCGCGCCCACCGTGTGCTGAATCGCCGAGAGACGTGGATGAGGGGAAGTACGTGAACGCATCTGCTGGCTGGCAGCGTCTGGGGCCGAGGCTGGAGGCGACCCGCCGTCGCGTGCTCTCGCTTGAGTGGGAACCCGGCCGCCGCAACAGCTTCGTCCCGTACACCATCGAACGGGACAGCCCGTACGTCAGCCTCGACGGCGAACGCTACCTGATGATGTCCGGCTACAGCTACCTGGGGCTCAGTGGCGATGCGCGGGTCGTTGAGGGCGCGAAGGCGGCGGTCGACCGGTACGGCAGTGGGAACATCGGTGTCCGAGCACTGGCCGGCTCGATCCCGTTGCACGAGGAGCTGGAAGCGGAGCTGGCCCGGTTCGTGGGCCGCGAGCACGCGTTGGTGTTCGGCTCGGGCTATGCCGCCAACGTCGGAACGGTCTGCGCCTTGGCCGGCCCCGGGGACACAGTACTGATCGATAAGTACGTTCACGCCAGCATCGTGGACGGCTGCCGGCTGAGCGGCGCCACGGTGACCCGCTTCCGGCACAACGATCTGGATCATCTCGATCGACGCTGCCAGCTCGCCGACAAGTCCGGCCTACTCCTGGTGATCGTCGACAGCGTCTACTCGATGGACGGCGACATCGCACCGTTGCCGGGGCTCCGCACGGTGTGCGACGCCCACGGCGCGCTGCTCATGGCTGACGAGGCGCATGCGTTGGGCGTCATTGGGCCCACCGGCCGGGGGATCGAGGAGCACTTCGGTGGATCCGATCTGGTGGACGTCAAGGTGGGGACGTTGTCGAAGGGCATCCCGTCCATGGGCGGCTGGGTCGCCGGTTCAGCCTTGCTCACTGGGCATCTGAAGTACCAGGCCCGGCCTTTCCTGTTCTCCGCCGCGCTGGGGCCCGCGCAGGTGGGAGCCGCACTTGCGGCGCTGCGCATCCTGGATCGCGAACCGCAACGGGTCCGCCACATCCAACGTGAGTCGGCGCGGCTGCGGAGCATTCTCGCTGCGGCCGGGATGCAGACTGGTCAGAGCGAGACCGCGGTGATCCCGCTCATCGCCGGTTCGGACGAGCGCGCCTACGACTTCGCGACCGCGTGCCGGCGGGCCGGCGTGATCGCCCTTCCGGTGGTGTCGCCGGCAGTGCCCACCGGCCTGGCCCGTTTGCGCATCGCGGTCACCGCTGGCCATGGCGCAGCCGACATCGACATCGCGGCCGAGGCGTTTCGCACCGCGGCCCGGCACTGTGACCTGATTGCGGCCTGACCCATGAACACCACAGTCGTGATCACCGGAATGGGCGTAGTCACACCGGTGGGTTGCACGGTGGACGACTTCTGGGCTGGCCTGCGGGCCGGCCGGTCGAGCGCCGCCCCGCTCACCCACCTCGATCTCGACCGGCACCGGGTGCGCTTCGGCTGTGCGGTGCGCGGATTTGCCGACCTCGGCCTGCTGCCGGCCAAGGAGCTCCGGCGCATGGACCCCTTCGCGCAGTACGGGGTCACCGCCGCGTTGCTCGCCTTCGCCGACGCGGGCTCGCCCACCCCGGATCCGAGCCGGACGGCGATCGTGGTCGGCAATGCGGTCGGTGGGCGGCGCACCAGCGATGCGGAGAGCCGCAACTACTTCGAGCTCGGGCCGCACCAAGTTAACCCCTTGATGCCCCTGATGACCATGCCCAACGCGGCGGCGGCGCTGATCGCCATGCGGCTCGGCTGGCGAGGGCCTGCCCTGTCGATCGCCACGACCTGCGCCAGCGGCGCTGATGCCATCGGCCACGCGATGCTGCTGCTGCGCACCCACCGGGCGGACGTGGTGCTCGCCGGTGGGTGCGAGTCGACCCTCACACCAGTCACCCTGGCCGGGTTCGGCAACCTCAACGCCGTCTCGACCCGCAACGACGCCCCGGCTCTGGCGTCCCGCCCCTTCGACCTCGAGCGCGACGGCTTCGTGATGGGTGAGGGTGCCGGTTTCGTGGTCCTCGAGCGCCTCGAGGACGCCCGAGCCCGCGGTGCGGCGCCACGCGCCGCCGTCACCGGCTATGCCGCCAGCTCCGACGCCTACCACCTCGCTATGCCGCTGGCGGACGGCTCCGGCGCCGTTGCCGCCATGTCGGCGGCGATCGCCGAGGCCGGTCTCGAGCCCTCGGACATCGTCCACGTGAATGCCCACGGCACCTCGACACCGCACAACGACCGCGTCGAGGCCACCGCCCTGCACAAGGTGTTCGGTCCTGGCGGGCCGCCGGTGACCTCGACCAAGGGCGTGATCGGTCACCTGATCGGGGCGGCCGGTGCCGTCGAGCTGATCGCCACCGTGTTGGCCGTGCGCAATGCCACGGTGCCCCCCACCGCCAACCACGAGCAACTGGAGCCGGGAATGGAGATCGACGTGGTCCACGGCGTGCCGCGGGCGATCGCGTCGGGACCGGCGCTGTCCAACTCGTTCGGCTTCGGCGGCCACAACGCGTGTCTGGTGGTGGCCCCGTTATGACACAGCTGGTGACCAGGGTGGTGCGCGCGGCAACCGCCGAGGAGATAGCCACCTACCGCGAGGTGCTCCGCTCAGACATGCCGGACCAGGCCACGCCCGGGACTGTGTCCGGGACTTCGCCCCTCTATGCGTTTGTGCTCGCCTCGCCAGCATTCGACCAGGCCGTGCGCGGGTTGGTCGCGGCCGGCCAAGGTACCCCTGAGCCGGCCGGTCGGCTCCACCTCAGCCAGGCGGTTCACCTGCGGCGGCTCGTGCGGCCGGCGGAGCGGGTCACGATCGAGGTCGAGGTGCTCGGTGCCCGTCGCGAGCCGCGCGGGGCGCGGCTGGCGTTGCGTTCCGTGCTCAGTGACGATGCCGGAGCACCGTTCGCGGAGCTGGTGACCGGGGTCCTGCTGGTGGGCGCCACCGCGCCGGACCCCTTCGGGGACATCCCCCCGCACCCCCAGCACGGGAGCGCCATCGGGCCGACCGTCGTCGTCGCGCGCCAGGTCTCCACCGAGTTGGTCGGTCGCTATGCCGAGGCCTCCGGAGATGACAACCCGATCCACCTCGATCCCGCCGCGGCGCGAGCGGCGGGCTTCCCCGGCCGCATCGCGCATGGCATGTGCGTCATGGCATTGATCTGCGAGGAAGTGATCGACCGGTACGCCGCTGGCGACGCGGCTCGGATCCGCGGCATCGGTGGGCGTTTCTCCTCGCCGGTGCTCCCGGAGCAGCCCCTAAAGATCAGCCTCCAGCCGGACGGCGACGGCCGCATCGTCCGCTTCTCCTGCACGACCCCGCAGGGTTCGGCACTGAAGAACGGTTGGGTCGAGATCGCTGCCGACGGAGGGGAGGAACCCGGCCATGGCTGACGACCTCGGATTCTGCGACGCGTTCCGTTCGCACGTCGAGCGGCAACCGGACGCGCCGGCGCTGGTCTGGCGCGAGCAGCAGACGACCTACGGTGAGCTGTCCGATCTGGCCGACCGGGCGCGCACCCGGCTGGCGCACCTTGACCTCGAGCTCGACGAGCCCGTTGGTGTGCTGGCCACGAAATCGCCGGCCGCGGTCGCGCTGGTGCTGGCGTGCTTGCTGTCGCGGCGGCGTTTCCTGTTGCCCTCACCCGCGCTCGCCGACCAGTCCTTGACGAGCCTGTTCGCGCAGGCCGGTTGCCGGCACGTGCTCGGGCCCGACGGCGAGCCGGCCGCCACACCGCCCAACGAGGGAGCCAGGGCACTGCGCCGGGTTGATGTGGCAGCGCTGGACGACGTGTCGTTTATGTTGACGACCTCGGGCTCGACCGGCCTGCCCAAGATTGTCCCACTCGGCCGGGGCGCGGTGGATCGCTTCCTCAGCTGGGCCGGTGAGACGTTCGACATCCGGCCCGGCAAGACAGTGCTCAACTACGCCCCGCTCAACTTCGACCTGTGCCTGCTCGACATCTGGACGACGCTGGCGCACGGCGGCCGGGTCGTGCTGGTCGACCCCGATCGCGCGGCCCACGGCCGCCACCTGCTCGACCTTCTCAGGCGGCACGAGGTCCACGTCGTGCAGGCAGTACCCCTGTTCTTCGGTCTGCTGCTCGGTGCCGAGCTCGGTCCGGGATTCGAGACGGTCGAGCACGTGATGTTCACCGGCGACGTCATCCCCGATCGCACGCTCGCCGGGTTGCCCCAGCTGTTTCCGGCGGCGCGGCTCTACAACATCTATGGCTGCACCGAGACCAACGACAGCTTCATGTATGAGGTCGGCGCTGCCGACGGTATGTATGAGGTCGGCTCTGCCGACACCCCAATCGTCCCGATCGGTCAGCCGCTTCCCGGGGTCCACGCGGTGATCGTCGATGCGGACGGAGCCGTCCTGGACGGCCCGGGGGCTGGCGAGCTCTTTGTGTCGACGCCGTTCCAAACGGCCGGCTATCTCGACCAAGTGCGCCATGCCGACAGGTTCGTCGGCCACCCGCAGGGTCGCGACGACCGACGTTACTTCCGCACCGGTGATCTTGTCCGCCGCGACGCCGAGGGCCGGACCTTCCTCGTGGGGCGCAGCGACTTCCAGGTCAAGGTGCGCGGTGTTGCCGTCAACACCGCCGAAGTCGAGCGGGTCCTGCTGGAGCACCCCGAGGTGCTCGGGGTGGCGGTGGTCGCCCGACCCGATCCGCTCACCGGCCGCCAGCTGATCGCCGCGGTGCAGCGCACCCCGGCCAGCGGGGTGAACAGCCTCGCGTTGCGCGAGCACTGCGCCCGGCGGCTGCCCCGGGCAGCTGTTCCCTCGACGATGTGGATCGTCGACGAGCCGCTGCCGATGACCTCCACCGGCAAGATCGACCGCAACGCCGTCGATCGGCTCCGGGAATTTCCACCAGCTAAAGGAAGGGCGTCATGAATCACGTCGACACGATCAAGCGGTTTGTGCTCGAAGAGTTCCTACCCGACGTCAGTGCAGATCAGCTCAGCGTTGACCAAGACCTGCTGGAAAGTGGTGTCGTGGACAGCCTCGGCCTGCTGAAGCTGATCGCGTGGATCGAGGAGCGCTTCGAGCTGTCGGTCCACGACACCGATCTCGACCCGGACAACTTCCACAGCGTCGCGGCAATCGACGCGTTCATCACGGCCGCGAGCACGCCGAAGTTGGCAGGTATTTAACCATGCACGACGCGCTCACGGCACTGTTGCAGCAGCGCTCCGGTGTGGAGCGCGACACCTGGCGGTCATTGTGGGACCGCCTCGATGATGGTGGCCTCGATCGAGGCGAGGCGGTCGCGCTGCTGGCCTCGCTGGCCACTCGGCTCCCCGATCCCGAGACGTTGCGCAACCTCGTGGCGTCGCTGCACGAGCGGCGGCCGGTGGTGACCGACCGCTGGCCTGGTTCGGTCAACATCGTGGGCACCGGCGGTGGGCCCAGGACCTTCAACATCTCCACGGCGTCGGCATTGGTCGCCGCCGCGCTGGGGGTCCGGGTGGTGAAGACGGGGTCTCGGGCCCACGCCGGCAGCTGCGGCTCGATTGACCTGCTGGAGCGGCTCGGCATCAGGTTGACCAGCTCCTATGAGCACACCAGCGACACCTTGGATCGGGTCGGGATCGCCTTCGCTGGGCACTTCGTCTACCCGACGGCGCTGACCCAACTGGCCAGGCTCATCGTGCCGATGAGCATGCGACCGTTCGGGCGCTTCCTCAACGCGCTCGGGCCGTTCCTCGCGGCGGTGCCGGTGACGGCTCAGGTCACCGGTGTCTCGGAGCATGCGCCGCTGGCCGAGCTACGGCAGCTGGCGGCAACGGTCAACGACCGCCGGATCTGGCTGTGCACCAACGATCTGGGGGCCGATGAGCTGCTCGGCTTCGCTGACAATGTGATTTACACCGGCGAGGGCGCCGGCGGGCTGCGGCTGTGGCCCGGCAGGTTCGTCTCCGGTGCCGGCCGACTCGACGATCTGCGGTCGGTCGAGGACCCCGGCGCGGTGGTCGAGCATTTCTTGGCCGTCATCTCCGGTACGGCGCATGCCGTGGCCACGCAGACGGTCTGCTTGAACGCCGCCGCCTTGGCCGTCGCCAGCGGGTACCTCGACGACTGGGCGACGGCCGTCACCGCCGCCGAGGATGCCGTGCGCAGCGGCGCGGCGCGGGAGCTGGTCGACCGCTTGCGGGCGCCGCGGCAACGCCCACTCTCGCTGGCCAGGGTGGCCGGCCATGGCTGAGTTCTTCACGCGCGGTGGACCGGGGCTGGCGCTGTTCCTCAACGCCGGCGACCCGCCGCTCGACGTGCTGGCTGACCTCGTGGGAATGCTGGACGAGTGCGGAGTGGACTGTCTTGAGCTGGCGGTGCCCTTTCCCGGGTCGGTGACCGACGGGCCGGTCATCCGGCGCTCAGCGCTGCGAGCACTGGCTGGCGGTGTCGGACTCGACGACGTCCTGGCGTTCATCGCCGCGGTGCGACCTGGGTTGTCGCGGCTGCGGATCGCGCTGCTCGCCGACTGGAGCCACACGGTCAGGCACCGGTCGCTGCCCTCGGTGATCGGTGACATCGCCGGCTCAGGGGCCGATGGCCTGCTCGTGCACGCCCTGCCGCCTCGGGTGCGGGCCGGCTACTACGCGGCCACCCGCGACGCCGGGCTGCCGATCGTCACGACCTGTTACCACAACGCCTCCTCAGCGCAGGTGCTGGCCGAGGCGGCTGCCCACGCCTCGGCCTACCTCTACCTTGTCGCCCACTATGGCCGCAGCGGCACCGCACCCGTCGCGGGGTATGCCGAGCTGGCCAGCACCATCGCCACGTTGCGCGCCGGTACGAGCGCCCCGATCGCTGTCGGGTTCGGGGTCCGCACGCGAGCCGACCTGTCAACGATCTATGACTGCGGTGCCGACGCGGCAATCGTCGGCTCAGCGGGTGTCGCGCGGGTGGAGTACGCCCTCGCCAACGGTCACGATGTCAACGCCGACCTCCGTGACTTCGTTTTGTTCCTTCAACCACCCATTCCTACTCATCTTGAGGTCGGTGCATGACCATGATTATTCGCACTATCGATGACGTGAAGACTGTGGACTGGGGCAACGGCCTGAGCCGGCGCTTCCTGCTGGAGGCCGACGGTCTCGGATATACCGTCACCGACACCCTGGTCCGGGCTGGGACCAAGTCCCGAATTGAGTACCGCAACCACCTCGAGGCGTGCTACTGCATCGGCGGCTCCGGCGAGGTGGTCGACACCGAGGGCAGGTCGTACCCCATCGTCGCGGGCACGCTCTACGCCTTGGACCAGCATGACGCCCACTACTTGGTGGCCAGCTCGCACGAGGACCTCCGGCTGGTGTGCGTGTTCACCCCCGCGCTGCGCGGCGACGAGGCGCATCGGTTCGACCAAGACGAGTTCTCCGAGTACTGAGGTGATCGCTGTGATCGAATGGAATGCCGAC
The DNA here is from genome assembly GCA_050699575.1 of Pseudonocardiaceae bacterium. Lineage (GTDB taxonomy): Bacteria > Actinomycetota > Actinomycetes > Mycobacteriales > Pseudonocardiaceae. Next base: position 6,046 of record JBOHFG010000086.1, on the reverse strand, counting down.
CAGGTCGCGTTGCGCGAGGGATTAGCCCCGTGGCATGCGGCGCTGAGTGCCGACCACATCGAGCAGGATGAGCGGAGCGCTTTCTCGTGGGACAAATGGAAGCTGATCCAGCAGTCCGGGATCCTCAGCCTGCCTTTCGACACGCAATGGGGTGGGCTCGGCCAGGACCTGCTCACCACGATGTACGTGCTCGAAGGGCTCGGCGAGGGGTGTCGCGACGGCGGGCTGAGTTTCTCGGTGACGACCAGCATGGCCAGCACCGGAATTCCCCTCGAGCGCTTCGGCTCAGCTGAGCTGAAAGCCGAGTACCTGCCCCGGATCTGCTCCGGTGAGATGATCGGCGCACACGCCATCACCGAGGCGGATGGTGGCTCCGACGCGATGCGGATGCGCACCAGGGCCGACCGTGACGGCGATTACTTCGTGCTGCGGGGAAGCAAGACCTTCGTGAGCAACGGCCCCATCGCCGATGTGTTCGTGATTTACGCGGGCACGCATCCCGCTGGCGGCCCGCTCGGCGTCACCGCGTTCCTCGTCGAGCGGGATACGCCGGGGTTGGCAATTGGCAAGCCGATCAAAAAGATGGGACTGCGCACCGCACCGCTGAGTGAGTTGTTCTTCGACGGATGCCGGATCCCGGCGGCTCAGGTCATCGGCCGGGTCGGCGGTGGGTTCCTGGTGCTCGACTACGTGATGAAGCGGGAGATCCTGTTCACCTTCATCGTCAACGTCGGCGAAATGCAGCACCGGCTCGACCGGTGCATCGACTACGCGAGAACGCGCACCCAGTTCAGCAAGCCGATCGGTTCCTACCAGGCGATCGCCAACAAGATCGTCGATATGAAGATTCGGTTGGAGACCGCGCGAAAATGGCTCTACGACGCCGCGGAGCGCCTTGCCGCCGGCCGCAACGTCACGGTGGACATCGCCATCGCCAAGCTGCTGACCAGCGAGAGCAATGTGGCATCGAGCCTGGCTGCGGTGCAGATCTTCGGTGGCAACGGCTACATGACCGAGTACGGACTGGAGAAGGACGTGCGCAACGCCGTGGCCGGCACGATCTACTCGGGAACTACCGAGATCCAGTACAACCGGATCGCGTCAATGCTGGGTCTGGGCCGATGAGGGGGCCGAACGCGGTCCGAGGTCACCGGGTGCTCAAGGTGTGCGGGGCGACCACCCGGGACGACGTCGAGCTGCTGGCGAAGGCGGGAGCCGATCTCGTCGGCGTGTGGCACGGCGTTCCCGGCGGCCACGCCAACCTGGCCAGCGAGGAGCTGGCCGGGCTCGCGACAGCAGCCCGGGCCACCAGGCGGATCCAGCCGGTGCTGGTGACCTTCACCAGCGATGTCGACGCCCTGTGCGACATCGTGGAGCGCACCGGAATCCGCTGGGTGCAGTTGCACGCTTACCAGATGCCCGCCATGGTGCGGGCGCTGCGGGTGGCCCTGCGCGGTGAGCTGACGATCGTCAAAGTGCTCCACGTGCGGGCCGGCACGTGCCTGGAGCGTCCCCTCATCCGGGCCTACGAACGAGCTGGCACCGATCTGTTCCTGTTCGACAACGTGGCGCAGGACGGTCGGATCGGCAGCACGGGGCAGCAGCTGCGCGGATCAGACGTCCTCGACCTCCTCCCCGCCCTGTCTCGGCCGTTCCTGCTCGCCGGTGGCATTTCGGCGGGCAACCGGGCCGAGTACGAGGCCGTTGTCCGGCATCCCCAGTTCTTCGGCATCGACGTCGACACCGCGGCTCGGGACGACCGGGGATGCCTTGAGTCGGCGAACGTCTCGGACATCGCGCGTGGCTGGCGCACCGCCTGCTACTCCCGGGAGGTCGCGTGAGCTCGCCGTTCATCGAGTTCCTGCTGCGGGCCGACCGACCGCTGATCATGGAGATCAAGCGGCAAGACGCACACGGCCACGACCTCCTCGGTGGTAGGTCGATCGCCGAGGTCGTGGCCAGCTACGAGGCCGCCGGGGCGCCCTGTGTCTCGGTGGTCACCGGGCGGTGGTTCGGCGGCACCGAGGCCATGCTGCGCGAAGTCGTCGAGCGCACGGACCGTCCGGTGCTGCAGAAGGACTTCATCACCAGGCGGGAGCAGCTGCACACCGCCGCGCGGCTCGGTGCCTCCGCTGTGCTGCTCACGGCCGCGCTGCTACCGAAGTCAAGCATGCACAACCTGATCGACGCCGCCCTGTCCGCCGGCCTCACGCCCTTTGTCGAGGTGACGAGCGCAGCGGAGATCGACGCAGTGGCACCTGCCGAGGAGTGCGTGATAGCGGTGAACAACAAGGACATCACGACCGCGGAGCGCGGCACCGCCGACGTCGATCGCAGCGTGCGGCTGCTGCCGGCTCTGGCCCGCAGTGGTACCCGGTGCCCGGTCAGCGCGAGCGGTATCGACCGCCCGGAGCTCGCGGCCCACTTGCTCGCCGAGGGTTTCGCCGGGCTGCTGGTCGGGACGTCGCTGCTGCGTGCGAGTGACCTGCCAGCGTGGCTCGCTGCCGTCGACCGCTCGCGGTCCGCGGCGCGGGTTGCCGTGCCGCCCGGGTGACCGACACCGATGACGACGAACTGGATCCGCCGGTTTCACCCAGCCCCCGACGCACCGCGTCGGCTGGTCTGCTTCCCGCACGCCGGTGGGTCGGCCAAGTACTTCCTGCCGGTGTCCCGGTCGCTGTCCCCGGCCACTGAGGTGCTGGCCCTCCAGTACCCGGGGCGCCACGACCGTCACGGCGAGCCGGGCATCGACGACCTCGTGGAGCTGGCCGTCCTGATCGTGGATGTGCTGCGGCCGTGGGCCGACCGGCCGCTGACCTTCTTCGGGCACAGCATGGGCGCCACCCTGGCGTTCGAGGTCGCTCGACGCCTGGCGAGCCAGCACACCGAGCTGACCGGGCTGTTCGTTTCGGCACGTTGCGCACCCTCGCGGCACCGGGATGAGCGCAGTCACCAACTTGACGACGAGGGGTTGCTGGCCGCGGTCCGGCAGTTGACCGGTGCCAGCGCGGAGCTGCCGGGTTTCGAGCGGTTCGCCCGCCGGGCGCTGCCGGTGATCCGCAGCGACTACACGGCCGCCGAGACCTACCGGTACACCCCAGGCCCGGACGTCACCTGCCCGATCTTCGCGCTCCTCGGCGACCGTGACCCGATGGTGACCGTTGCGGAGGCCCAATGGTGGCGCGTCCATACCAGCGGTGCGTTCGAGCTGCGGCTGTTCCCCGGCGGTCACTTCTACCTCGACGGTCAGTGGGCCGCCGTGCTGGACCTGCTCGAAAGACATCTCATGACCTGCTCGACGCGGTCGTGGGGCGACCGTTCCCCGACCCCGAGGAGACCACGGTGACCATCTTGGATGATCGTTTCCACCGCGAGGTTGCGCTCAGCGCCACCGAGGCGTTGCGGGCCCGAGATCCAGAACTGCGCCTGGACCGCGTGTTCGACCCGGGCACGCTGGTGGCCCTGCAAGCTCGGGACACCAGCGGGGTGGTGGCTGCCCGGGGTCGGGTCGACGGCGCCAAGGTGATCGCCTACTGCACCGATGCCACCAGGATGGGTGGGGCGCTGGGCGCGGCCGGGTGCGGGCGCATCGTCGAGGCCCTCGACACCGCGATCCGGGAGCGTTGCCCGGTGATCGGGCTGTGGCACTCCGGCGGGGCGCGGCTGGCCGAGGGGGTCGAGGCCCTCGACGCCGTCGGCCAGGTGTTCGCCGCGATGGTCCGGGCCTCTGGACGAGTGCCGCAGATCTCCGTGGTGCTCGGCCCGGCCGCCGGTGGGGCCGCCTACGGTCCGGCGCTCACCGATATCGTGATCATGGCACCGGAAGGCCGGGTGTTCGTCACCGGTCCGGACATCGTCCGCAGCGTCACCGGCGAGCAGGTGGACATGGAGGCCCTCGGTGGCCCCAGCGCGCACGGCAAGAAGTCCGGCGTCGTGCACGTGGTCGCCGCTTCCGAGTCCGACGCGCTGCAGTGCGCGCGGCATCTCGTCGGCCTGTTCGCCCGGCCTGGCATGGTCGACCTGCACGCGCTGCCCGAGGACGGTGACCTCGCGCAGTACCTGCCCGACGAGCCGCAGCGAGCCTACGATGTGCGACCCCTGCTGCGGGCCATCCTGGACGATGTCGCGGCTGACGGTGGGTTGGTCGAGCTGCAGCCGAAGTGGGCCCCCAGTATCGTCATCGGGTTGGGCCGGCTCGCCGGGCGGACCGTGGGGGTGGTCGCCAATAATCCGCTGCGCCTGGGCGGCTGCCTGGACTCCACGTCAGCGGAGAAGGCGTCCCGCTTCGTCCGGATGTGTGATGCGTTCGGGGTGCCGCTGTTGGTGATCGTCGACGTGCCCGGTTACCTGCCGGGCGCCGGCCAGGAATGGGAGGGCGTGGTCCGCCGCGGCGCCAAGCTGCTGTACGCCTTCGCCGAAGCCGTCGTCCCCCGGGTCACCCTGGTGACCCGCAAGGCCTACGGTGGCGCGTACATCGCGATGAACTCCCGCTCGCTGGGCGCCACCCGGGTTTTCGCCTGGCCCGACGCCGAGGTTGCCGTGATGGGTGCCAAGGCGGCGGTGGGCATCCTGCACCGCAAGACCCTGGCCGCGGCAGCCTCCGACGAGCGGGAGGCACTGCACGCCACGCTCGCCGAGCACCATGCGCGCACCGTCGGCGGAATTGATCGCGCCGTGGCACTCGGCGTGGTGGACGAAGTAATCAAACCCACCCAAACCCGCCGCCGCCTAGCCGAGGCGCTCGCCGAAGCACCCCCCGCCCAAGCTACCCACGGAAACATCCCCCTGTAGGTGAACCGCGTTCTGGATGCAGACTGCTGCTATCGGGGGGCGGAAAAACAGTAGTTTGCATCCAGAACGCGGAAAGGGGGTTAGGTGAGGCGATGTTCTTTCGGGCTTATTCCGCGCACTCGTTTGAAGGCGGTGCTGAGGGCGAAGGGACTGCTGTAGCCTACTTGTTTGGCTACCGTGCCGATTGTGGCGTTCGGTTCGCGCAGCAGATCCGCGGCCAGGGTGAGCCGCCAGCTGGTCAAGTATGTCATGGGTGGTTCACCGACCAGCTCGGTGAACCGGCGGGCGAGTACCGCGCGGGAGACACCGACCCGGGTAGCTAGGTTGGCCACCGTCCAGGGGTGGGCCGGATCGTCGTGCAGCAGCTGCAGGGCGGGGCCGGCCACCAGATCCTGCTGAGCCCGGTACCAAGCCGGCACGCCGGCTTCCGGGCTGGCAAGCCAGGCTCGCAGCACGCTGACGATCACCAGATCGAGAATCCGGTCGAGCACCAGCTCCTGCCCCGGCTCATTTTTGACCATCTCGGTGGCGAGCAGCGAGATGAGCGTGCCATCTCCGGCATCGGCCGGCCAGACCAGCAGCGCGGGCAGGGCGCCGAGCAGCCGCTGGCCGATCTCGCTGTGCATCTGGTACGTGCCGCTGAGCATGACCGTCGAGCCGTCCGGATTGTCGCCCCAGGTGCGCACGCCCAGCCGCATCGCCTGGGCTACGTCCCCCCCGTCGCTGGTGGAGCAGCTCTGCCCAGGGCCGATGACGACCTGGACAGGCGTGTCCTGGTCGTCGGCAATCGTGTACGGGTCCGGACCACGCACGATCGCGACATCTCCGGGTTGCAGCCGTGCGGTCGTTCCCTCGTCCATGGTCACCCACGCCTGGCCGCGCACCATCGTCACCAGGGACAGCGGCGCTCGATCCTCGATGCGCAGCGACCAGGGCGGATCCAGGATCGACCGGAGCAAGAACGCCCCGCGCGCCTTCGGCCCGTCCAACAAACCCACCAGCGTATCCACCCTGCCCAGGGTAGGCGCTGGCATAGGGAGAATGTTGGCGCCAACCGCCCGAGCCCCGCTCACGTGGGCCGCCCGCAATGCCGCCCTGAAGTAGCGCTGGGCCAGTGCGTACTGATTGGTCTCGAAGGCCAGCCACCTTTGCTGGCACAAGTGTGCAAAGTGTGCACGGCCCGTTTCCGACAATCGCCGTGCTGCACGACTACCGGTGCGCGATGTCATACCCGTGTGGTGGCGACCTGCTGTGC
>JBOHFG010000085.1:0-1022 GCA_050699575.1 Pseudonocardiaceae bacterium | reverse complement strand
GGCCCGCTCACCGACCCGGAGCAGGCCACCAAACTCGCGTTACGGCGCCTGGCCCGCAGACACCAGCACCTGAGTGAGGAGATCCTGGCCGCCGACGCCGAGCTCACGGCTCTGGTCACCGCGACCGCGCCGAGACTGCTCACCCTGTGTGGCGTCGGTGTCGAGGTCGCCGGGCAGCTGCTGTGCACCGCCGGGAACAACCCGCACCGGCTGCATTCCGAAGCCGCTTTCGCCCACCTGCGCGGCATCGCCCCGATCCCGGCCAGCAGCGGAAAGACCCACCGCCACCGGCTCAATCGCGGCGGCGACCGAGCCGCCAACAGCGCCCTGTACACCGTCGCGCTCAGTCGGCTGCGCTGCGACCCGCGCACCCGCCGGTACCTGCAACGGCGGACCAAAGAAGGGCTGAGCAAGCCTGACAGCATCCGCTGCCTGAAACGTTACCTCGCCCGCGAGATCTACCAGGTGCTGGTCAGCCCGCCCCCTTCCTCGTCGTCCTAGCCGCCTCATGGGCCGGAGCGAGTGGGTCAACCCTGACACACCGTGACGCCGGTCCCGGCCACCATCCAACACCCCCCAGCCGTGGGCTGGGGACTCGTGGCCAGGACCGGCGTCACGGTGCGCGCAGCGGGGTTGACCCACTCGCTCCGGCCCATGACCATCGGGCGAAGACGAGGAAGGAAACCGCCACACCCCGCTCACCGCGCAGCTTGACATGACATAGGAGCATCCTGCCCAGCGGCGAGCGTCTGCCTGTGGCCTTGGTATGAACGCGGCCCGTTCGCCGCGCGGGGACCGGCCGGAGGCCGCACGCCCCGCGCGGGCGGCGCCAGCGGCGCCGCCTTGATCCTATAGAACCAAATTCGGCAACAACGCGGACCAGACACATCAGGTGGGACCAGACACGCCGACAGACATGCAGCTACCGGCTCGGACAGCTGTTCTCATCCTTGCGCTTGCCAGAGGTCTGGTGGTCCGTGTCGTCGCGGAGGACGCCGCGCGGCGATGGGAACGGGGCAGCA
>JBOHFG010000084.1:0-14508 GCA_050699575.1 Pseudonocardiaceae bacterium | reverse complement strand
ATCCGAAGCACTTCGCTGGCCCGTCGGTGGGCATGGACTTGCCGGCGATCACCTCGAACCAGCCGTCCCGTCGTGAGGTCTGCGCACTGGAATGCACGTAGCCGCCGTCCAGGCCGACGACCAGCGGAAGCTCCGGTCGGGGCAGCTCAGCCCAGTCACGCGGGCACCCGGTGATGAAGCTGGTCTGCTCGTCGCCGAGCTCGTCCTCCAGTCGCTGGGCGATGGTGTGAGTCTGGCGGCGGATGACCTCAGGGTGCAGGGGCCGGCCCAGTGGCAACAGCTCGGCGAGCAGGCCAGCGGAGGCCCCGTAGGAGACCAGCCCGGCGAACTTCGATTCCAGGTACCTCAACTCCGGGGTGGTCCGCTCGGGCAGCAGGACGGCCAGGGGCCGGAAGGTCCGGGTGGGCGCAGCCGTGCACGGGCAGTGCCACCAGCGGGGGCTGGGCAGGCGCAGCGTGCCGAACAGGCTGCGGACCACGATCGTGTGGTGATCCTTGTGCCGGCGAGCCCGCCCGCAGCGCGGACAGGCCACCTCGGCCGCTACCGCGGTGCTGACCTGGTGGGCGACCAGCGTGTCCTGCACCGCGACCAGCAAGTCCTTCGCCTCGGCCAGCCGCAAACCCAGCGTGTCCGGGGCCACGCCGTCGCGATCCAGGGCGAACACCTCCCGAACCACGGGCGAGCCCTCACCGTCATCGTTGGGGTGCACGATCACCTGAACGCTGAGCTTCATGCCCCACCCGCCTTCGTCGCGGTGGCGCAGGCGACCAGAGCGTGGTCGCAGGCTCGGCGGTCGAAACGCTCCAAACCCAACAGCGGCAGCAGGCTGGCCAGCTCGTCGCGATACTCGCCGAGACTGACCACGTCGTCGTCGGCTTCCAGCAACCGGCCCATCATCTCGGCCGCGCGGACGATCGCGTCGAACACCCGGTGCGGCTGTGTCTGTTCCACAAACGCCCAGGGACCGTCCCACTCCTCGGGTGGGCCGGCCCGACGCCCACCCGCGCAGCGCGAGGAGACCCGGCCGGGCTCACCGGGCTGGATCAGCTCGACTCGCAGGTCGACCCGCCAGCCCGCGGTGAAGTTGTACTGATAGGTGAAGCGCTCACCGGCTCGCAGACCCAGCTCACCGAGCCGGACCCCGCGGGCGTCATCGCGGAAACCAGGTCCACCGCGGTAGGAGATTCCGTACTCGGTGCCGTGGATCACGAACCGGTGCAAGTGCTCACCGCCCCAACCGAAGGCGACCTGCAGGACCGCGTGCAACTCGGCGATCGTGGCCTCGGCGGGCACCAACAGGCGCCGCCAGATCAGCGGACTGACCCCGGCCAGCACCACACGCAGCTGATACACGGCGGGGTTCGAGGAGGTAGCAGCGTCAGACATCGCGCTATCCTGGCCCACCGGCTCAAGGGCGCCGTGCATGGCCAATTCACCGCGAACCCACCTACCCGGGCCCAGCCGGTCTGCCTCCCCCACTTTGTGACGCTCTCGTATCCCGCTCGTCCCCGATCAAGATCTAATCCCGCTCTCGAACCCCGGTTTGTTTCGCTCTCCTACGCGGTGGTTCTCGCTCAGTTCATCGCTCACGGGACTCGGCGTGTCGTCGTTGCCGGATAGCTTCGCAGGAAGAGTTGGGCATACTGTTCATGCTCGCGGACTACAAGGAAGTGGCGCTCGCAGTGTTCGCCCCCGGCCTTGGCTAGCCGCGCGGCCAGCGCTGGATTGTCGAGCAGCTCTCTCACTGCTGCTCCGAAAGCGGCGAGGTTATGGGGCGGGACTAGTAGTCCGTGACGTCGGTCAACCATTTGCTCCCTGATTCCGCCGACGTCACCGGCTACTATCGGGCGGCGCTTGTGCATGGCCTCGGTGACGGCGAGTCCGAAGCCTTCTTCTAAACTTTTTTGTGTCACCACGGTTGCGCGGCGCTGTAGCGCGTTAACGATGAGCGCGTTGGCGTGCCGAGTTCGCAAGCTCAGCACTAGCAGGTGTATTCGGCGTCTTAGGGACTTGGGCAGCTGGGCCACCGCGTGCGCAACGTCGCTCAGCACGGCACGGTTTTCTAGATCGTCGGCGACCTCGTCGGGATCAGGACCGGCGAGGACGAGGTGGGCAGAGGTAGCCGGAGCAACGTGCTCGGTGAAGGCCCGCAGCACGCCAAGCATGTCCTTGAGCGGATCCCATCGAGATAGTTGCACCACAGTCGGGGCGTCGGCGGGAAGTGGCGCGTCGTGCAGCAAACGGGCCCGGGTCACTATGCCCAGCGCGGGTGAGGGCGCGCTCAAGTCTTGCAGCCCGATGGCATCTAGCACGCTAGCCACCTCGTCCGGCCCCATCGGCCGGCACTTGGCTGCTATAGGGTCGATAGCCGGATGGATGACCGTAACGGGCCGTCCGGCCAGGAACGCAGGGGGGTAGATAGGCGAGGAGAAAACGAGCTCGTCGACAGCGTCCGTGTACCGGCCTAGGAACCGCCAGGCTGCGGCAACTAAGGGCGAACGACGGTGCGTGCCGATGTGGCTGCGCCAGATCACATGTAGCCCCGCCCCCCGCAGCAAGGGGGCTAGCCCCAGCGTCTGGGGATCGTGCAGTACCGCGAGATCTCCGGGCTTAACGCGGCGCAGCATCGCCTCAGCCTGGGCGACCGTCGTGGCGGCATAACGCTGCTCGTCATCCATGCCGAGCGTACGTCCGTTGCCGGGCATGCCGTGCAGCATGTGATGAAGCTGCTTGGTCAACTCAAAGAACTCTGGGTTACCCCGGGTGACCAACCAACGCGAGACCACGCCTGCGGCATGATGCTGCGGCACGGTCGCCCTCAACAGCTCGGCGACCCCCCCGCCGAGCGCCGTGGTGTTGACGTGCCAGACCGTGCGTCCGGTCAGCCTGCGAGCTGCCTCGATGAGAAGCGGTGGCAGGTCGGCGCCCGGGGGAGCCGCGTCTACGGTCTCCTCTGCGACTAGCTCCTCGCTCACCGCAACACCGACCCGGGCTTCATTAGCGCACCCTTGTTGCGGGGACGCTGTCTGTGGTGAGACCGCGGAAGTTCAGATCTACCCGGACGTCCCCCCGTAAGTAACTCCAGGTCTTATCGGATGCGTCGAGGGAATGATAGCCGCCAGACAGCGTTTTCTTCGCGGCGATGAGCTGCCGCGTGTAGTGCAGGACCGAGTCGGCGTCGCGCATCTGCCGGGCCACGTTGCAGGCCCGTACGTCCCCCAGCGGGAGCCACGGGGTGCCCGTGGTAAAGCCTCCATTCGGCTCATCGATCCACGGCATCGGTGTGCGGTAGGCGTCCCGGCATGGCTCAGCAAAGTCGCTCGGGCGCCCCGGCGGCAGAATGGTGTCTTGTAAGCCGAGCTCGTCACCCTGGTACAGCACGCAGGCCCCGGGCAGAGTGAGCAGCATCTTCAAGGCGGTACGGATTAGAAAGTCGTCACCCTCGCACCAGCGGGACGGAAACCGTGACAGGTCATGGGAAGATGCCGTCCACACCGGTACAGACCCCTCGGGTAACGCGGTGAGCCACTCTTCCGCGACCCGGCGCAGCTCCTGTGGCTCGAAAGCACAGAACAGGAACTGAAAGTACTGCGGCAGTTGGATCCCGTCACCAGATCCGAAGTAACAGGCGAGCTCATTCACCTCAGGAACCCACGTGGCTCCCATTAGTAGGCGTGCCGGCGCGTACTCCTCCGCGATCCTGCGCCAACGCCGCAGGACATTATGAACCTCGGGCTGGTGGGCGCTCCACACCGGCCGCTGCCCCCGGTTGCGGTCCCACAAATGCTCGCGCGGCCCAGCGGGAGGGTTGTCGCGCAACAGCTGGTCCTTCACGATGATGTAGCAGGCATCGATACGAAATCCGGCCACACCCCGGTCGAACCAGTAACGTAAAATCTTGTCGAACTCCACCCTCACCTCCTCGTTCCACCAGTTCAGATCAGGCTGCGCGGGAAGATAACTGTGCAGGTAATATAGCTTCTCCCGTTCGTCATAGGTCCATGACGGGATGTGGAACGTGCTGACCCAGTTGTTCGGCCGGTCTGACCACACGTAATAGTGGCGCCGCTTCTGTGGATCATGGAACCAGGGATGTTCGACGCTGGTGTGGTTTGGGACAAGATCCAGCATGATTTTTATTCCGCGCTCTTCAGCCGCCACGATGAGCGCATCCACATCGGCGAGTGTGCCGAGTCTTGGATCAACATCGAAGTAGCCCGCTACATCATATCCATGGTCGCGGTTGGGTGACACCATGATTGGGGTGAGCCACACCGCGTCGACCCCCAGCCATTCTAGATAGTCGAGACGACCGATGACTCCGGGGATATCACCGATGCCGTCACCGTTAAAGTCGGCGAACGACCGTACGTAGATTTCGTAGATCACAGCATTGTCCCACCACATGCATGATCACGTCCTAACGAGTGATCTCCTGCCGAAAACAGGGGCCATATCTCTGTTTGCTGTCGGCCTTCCGCCCTCAAGCCAACCGATCCACCCCAACCATGCCCATACACGCGTTTATGTCTTACTCATTACCGAGGAGGCCCAAAAGACAGAAGAGGAGGTTGCAAGTCCGGGTCAGATGAATCGATTGGGCGCCCTTCCTCCCCTTCGCAGTCAGGTTCCGCATACCCTATCAGCGCGTCGTTGCTATTGTTTTGATATGACCTGGCTGGAAATTGAAGGGTTACACATGAATCCACCGGCGCTGGGTAAGACTCGACTTCTCCCTGAAATTCGGGTTCACTGTAGAAGCAAATATTGTTCGGCGGACATTCGGGTGTGGACATTCAAATTATCCTTTGTTGAGCGCTCAAGCGTGGGTGACGCGGTAGCAATAAGTGACCGTGAATTCGGCCGGCAACGCACATCGACGTCAACGTCCAGAACGCGGACATCAAAACAGCATATTTGACCCCCTGTTTTACGTGGTTTTACGGTAAATTGAGAGATCAACAGTACTCGCCCTCGCGCGGCAAACCCCCTTGGCAGCAAGCGTCAGTGAAACTGCACCACATTATTATTACAGCCTCCGCCGCAACGTGGGAACCATCCCAGCTCGTTGTCATCCCATAGTGGGCATGCCAACGATGGGGCCGGGCGAAGCCACCCGTCTCAGCGCTTCCGCCGCGAGGGCACTGTCGGGGGTGGGAACCGAATACACCAGAAAGGGGCCGCAGCCGGGTGTAGGTGCTGGTCTAGCCTGGTCTGTGGCGAGCGTAGTGGGTGAGCGCCGCTCGGCGTCGTCCGTCTGGCGGTGAGTTGAGAGCGGCTGGCAGGATCCTTGGCATGTGTGAGCGTGATGGAGGTCCGAGCCGAGCAGGCGGTGCGGGCAGTGCTCCCGGCTCGGCGTTGTCAACTTGCTTGCCGGTTCCAGCTGAGGGGTCACGTGGGGGCATGGTTGAGGTCGGGGGGTCGGGGCGCAGAGGGTTTTGGACCGGGATCCGGCGCTAGAGACCATTCCTGCTGGTCAAAGGATCGATAGCCAACCTCAGGTACGGCGGATAGCTGGACCGCCCACCCAACTCGACGACGCCGTCACCTGCGCAAACGCGCGCTACCGCCGGATCCGGGTCCGATTCTCTCCATACCCCGAGAAATCGAGAGCGAAACATTTTGGGGGAGGCAGCGCTCACCGGGGGAGAGTGTTCACTGTGGGTGGGTAGCTGGTTGGCCCACAGCCTCCTGCAGTCTGCAGTGGGCGGCCCCGCCCACCGGCGCTGACCTCCCAGCTCAGCGCCGCCAGCCGTCCGCCTCCCCCAAAATGTTTCGCTCTCGAACTTGACCCGAACACTCTCGACACCATCGAGAACGACTCAGAGAAACTGAAGTTCGCTCAGGCCAACCACGATCACCTGAACGGGCAAGAACACCCTGGTCTAGCCCGGAACAAGCCCTCGCGTTCCCAACGAGGAACCACGGAACTCACGGGTTATCTCTTACAACGAGACTGTTGGCAGCTGCCTCCACCACGAGCTCAAAGCGACCAGTCCGCCTCAGCATGAGACCGATGAGGGCGCTCCCGATAAGGGGACCCGCCAGGGGTTGGCGCGGCCGCCGGGGCGGACAGTGAGGGTTATTCAACGAGCCCTGATAAATAAAGTCGTCCAGTCCGCGGCGCGCCTACTTGGACGACGGTCCGCTTCTCGCAATAATTGGGTTTCCACACACAATTCGAAAGAAACGGACCGTCGAAGGTGTACCATACCACAGGTTTGGCCAAGGATAAAATCCTTGGCCTTTGCGCGATGGTTCGATCTGTCGAGTTGGAACGGGGCATCAACCATTGGCCGCCGAGCCTGGGCTTGTATGCGTCCATGGTTATCGCGTTGACATACATTCGCCGAAATCGTGTTCAGGTAGAACTGGCGGAGACGTACGGCGTGTCTCAATCGACGATCAGTCGCGCGATCGCAGGAATAACCCCGCTGCTGGCAAAATTCTCAGAAAATATGTTCGGCTCTATTGCCATAGATGTGGATGAGCGGCGTGTGGTATAGCAGCTTCGGTGGGGCGCTCCTCCAGTCCGCAACCGAGGCCGACGCGGGGTCCCGGCGTTGTCTCGTTCTCGCAGGTCATCCCGCCTGCCGAAGCACCACACGGTCGAGCTGATGGTGGCGACGACACCGACGTCGTATCCCCAAAAGCGCCAGGAATCGAGGACGGCACGGGCCAGGCACAGCAGGCACCGTCCCGTTCATCCGCAGCCGCACCTCGCTGACCAACCGGCTGACCAGCATCAATGCGGCTCCGTCGAGTCTGGCTACCCCACCCGACACTGCAGCCATACCACACCCTCACCGATCCACATCCATGGCAGTAGAACCCAAGAAACCCGCCCACCCAAAACTCCCAGACTGGGAGAAAGAGTTCAACACGCAGATCAACAAATTCGTTATGTCATCGAACGGACAATCGCCAACTTCAAGACCTGGAGAATCATGCACACCGACTACCGTCGCCCCCTTGCGACATTCGCGACAACCATCTCAGCCGTAATCTGCCTGCACTTCTACGCAGCCGGCTGAATAACCCTCAGTGTGTTGTGTTGGGGGTTCGGCTTGTGCAACTACCCGTGTGGGTCTCTCTGCGCGCGGGCTCTATGCGTTGGAATTCCAGATAATCTCCCACAGATGACCGTCGGGATCGGTGAAATAGCCGGAGTAGATGCCCCACGGGCGCATGTGCGCCCGCGCGGTCAGGGTGCCGCCAGCGGCTTCGGCTTGTGCGAGCAGCGTGTCGACCTCGGCCTGCGACTCGGCCGGGGCCCCCAGACTGAACTCGGTTGAGCTGCGCGGACCGGCGGGCATGCTGGCGTCTTTGGCCAGGTTGGTGCGTTCGTACAGGCCGATCATCAGGCCGTTGTCGAGGGTGAAAAAGGCGATCGTCCCGTCAGCGCCGGTGACCTCGTCATGGAGCTCCTGCGCGACGATGCCCTCGGTGTGCCAGCCCAGGCCGTCACGGTAGAAGGCGACCGATCGATCGAGATCGTCCACAGCCAGCGTGATGACAATGATCTTTGTGTGCATGGTTATCTCCTCTCGAGACCGACCGGCCCACTGATCGCCGAGCCATGCCTGGTAGTGGGAGTCTGCCCGCCACTACCGACAACTTGCCGAGCCGTCGGTCCGTTTCAGCTGGGGATCTCCAACTGAGACGGGGCACAACGGTCGTCTGCGCCATTTATCACTGAAGATTCACCGCCAGATAGCTCTGAAGATCACACCGGACGCACCCGACGCCACAGACGGGGAGGAGTAGTCGATGCCTTGCGCTCGACACCTCAAGCGGCCGCCGAGGTAGCCGGAAGAGCTCAGGTCTGGTCGTGGGGGTAGAGCAGCTCGGGGGTGACCCGCCAGCCCCGGTAGACGAGCCAGCCGCGCAGCGCCGTGGCCAGCCCCGCACCCACGTCCTCGGCCTCGCGCCGGTCAAAGTCGGCGGCGAGCACGCCGGTCAGGATGGGACCCTCACCGCAGCGTGCGCAGGCCAGAATCACGGAGTGACCGTGAGGCTGGCAGTGCGCGCAGTACTGATGCTGAGTGATCGGGTCGGCCCGGGTGACCTGGTGTAACCAGACAACGGAGAGGTCTTCGCGCTGGTGGAGGGCCTCGGACCGGCTGGCTGGCTCGTGCCCGCACGAGGGGCAGGCCAGCGGGCTGATCGCCGGCCCGGAGCGTCGCCGACGCTGGCCAGGCGCCGGTCACCTCGTTCCTCCCGCTGTGGGGACAGATCCTGGTCGGCCGGGTGTATCTGGGCCCGGATCGGTCGCGGCAGCGCGGTGAGCGCGGTGAGCGCCGCCGCGGGATCGTCGCCGCGACCGTGGGGCACCGCGACGTCGGGAGCGAAGCGATGTTCCGTCTTGGCGGCACGGAGCCGGCCGCCGACGGTGGTGTGATCGAGGTGACCGTAGAGGGTGCCGCGCTTGACGCCGAACATGGCGGCGATCTGGGCCACGGTGTGTTCGCCCTCGTCGTACAGCCGTTGAGCGGTGCGGACCTGGTCGACGGTCAGTGTGGAGCGGCGGCCGCCGTGGCGGCCGCGAGCTCGCGCGGCGGCCAGACCGTCGCGGGTGTTGGCCACGATGAGTTCCCGCTGCAGCTCGGCCAACACCGATAGCATCCCGAAACGTGGCGCGGCCTTCGGCGGTGGCGGTGTCGATGCCCTGCTCGAGCACCCGCAACCCGACGCCGCAGTCGCGGAGGTCGGCGCCGAGCACCACCAGGTGCACCACCGAACGACCCAGCCGGTCCAGCCGGGTCACCACAAGCGTGTCACCGTCGCGCAGCAGTGTCATCGCCAGGTCCAGCTTCGGGCGGGAGGACTTCACGCCGCTGGCAACATCGATATGAATGTCCTCGGCTTCCACGCCGGCGCGGCGCAGCGCGTCGACCTGGTGGGCGGGGTTCTGCTCGGCGGTCGACACTCGGGCGTACCCGATCAACATACGTCGGATACTAGCGGCGAGCGGGTTTGCCGACGTTGATTTCCGACACGTGTTGCCGACAGTCGCGACCAGCGGAAACGTTGATCACGGTGTGAGTGTCGGCTAATGGTCATTTCCCGACTGTCCCGTCTCGTTGAATCTGAGGCATCCCGGCGCCATCTTCTCCAGCGGAGCCCCCCAGCCTCCTGGCGAACAGCGTTTCGATGTGAAAGCTCAGGACAAGTGGATCCGGCTCGTGGAAATCGTGGACGAGATAATGCTGCCACTGCTGCACACACTCTGACCCCCGGAGTCACCGCTCCCTCCGGGGCGACCCACGATCGTCCCCACTGACCTGGGCGGGAGCCGTCAACGGGACTTTTCGTTCCTCTGCACTCCGACCCCCGCTACGCAACCGGGATGACCGGCAACAAGGCCGCGTCCAGGGCCTGTGCCGTGTCAACGTACAACGTCACCCGTAATCATGTAGCGGCAAAAGCTATTTCGGCAACGCGGAATGTGCCGCCTGCAGAATGCTGGCCTTGACCTCCGCGGCGACCCTCTCGCCCGATTCGGCCGCACCGTCGATGTAGCCGGCCCAGCGGGTCGCGGTCTCGGTACCGGCGAAGTGGATCGGTCCGACCGGCTCACGCAGCGCGGTCCCGTACCCGGTCAGCGTCTCCGGCCGAGCGAACCCGCCGTAACACCCGCCACTAAACTCCTCGGCACACCAGTCCATCTCCAGGTAACCGACGGCGTTGTAGGCCTTCGGCCCGAAGTAGCTGGCCAGGTCATCAAGGACCAGCTGGCGGCGCGCGTCGGACGACATCGCTGCGGTCGCTTTGGCGTGCTTACCTTCCAGAAACCCAAGGAGCACGGCGGGCGAGCCCGTATGTGGAGTGTTGTCGTACACCGAGCTCAGCGCGCGGACATCGCTGTTTGCCTGACCGGACAGTCCGAACTCGCGCCAGAACGGCGTCTCGTAGATTACGTTGACCTTCATGACGGACCCCATCGGCATGCCCGCGACGAGTGCATCGCGGGCGGACGGCATAGCCGGCGTCATGGCGATGTTTCCGGCGAGCACCGGCGGCACGGCAAGCACGACACGACGCGCGGGGAACCTACAGCCGTCCCGGGTGGTGACCGCAACCCGTTCGCCAGACCAGTCGATTGCGGCGACCGGAGCGTTTAGCTTGACCGCGTCGCCGAGGCGCTCGGCGAGCCGGATGCTGATCAGCTGCGTACCGCCGATGACACGGTCCTGCTGGGCGCCTTTGCGCGTGTTGATCAGTGGGTTCAGGCCACCCGCCGACCCGAGATAGAACATGGCCCATAACGCCGACATATCCTCCGGCTCGGCGCAGAAGACGGTCTCGGTCACGATACGGAAGAACTTCTTACCGCCCTCGGTTTTGACGTTGTGGGCGATCCAGTCGGCAAACGTCTGCCGGTCGTACGTGTCAGCGTTCCGGCTCTTCCATGGCGCGGCAGTGATCACCTTCTTGGCCGCGCTATCCAGCTTCAGTTGGGCGAGTCCAATGTCGATCAGTGTGCGCGTGCCCAACCACGGGATGCGCCCCTCGTACCGGCGCAGGCGGCCCTTGAAGTCGACAGTGTGCTTGCCGCTGTCATAGGTCGGGTACAGCTGGAGACCGAGTTCCGCAACAAGGCCGAGAGCACGATGCTGAGTCGGACCGATCCATTGGCCGCCCATCTCGATCACCTGTCCGCCGGAGTTCGGGATCTCGCGGTTGACAGTGCGGCCGCCGACCCGATCGCGGGCCTCCAAGACCGCCACGTGATATCCGGAATCGCATAACTGCGTCGCCGCGACCAATCCCGCTACACCAGCGCCAACGACAATCACCTCGCTCGAGTTCTGCGCCACGGCCAGTTCCTACCCTCTGGTTCGCAATCGTCAAGATCTCGCTTGTTCACAATGAGTGGTGGCCCAGGGCTCCTCTGCGGGAGGCGCCGGAAACGGGAAAATGGGTACCCGGAAGTCTATTCAGAACTCCCACCCAGTCAGAACCGTCGATCACCAGGCGCATGGACAGTACCTGTCACCCCTCACTGTGGACGATGGCGAGTACTGTCTCGCCTGCGAACACGTACTGCCCAGGTTGGACGAGAATCGTGTCGACGAGGGCGCCGGGGAGGAATACGTCGCACTGGGAGCCGAACCGGATCAGACCGTACTGCTGCCCGCGCCGTACCGTGTCGCCAGCGTCGACCCGGGCGATGATCCGGTTGACCCAAAGGTCGGCGATCTGCGTCACCAGGACCAGCGCGCCGCTGGCATGCCGGATGCCGATGGTCAGTCGCTCGTTGGTCAGCAGGTATCGGCACCCCTCGTCATAGGGTTGGCGGCGGAACAGCAGGTTCGCCGTCATCCGCGCCATCGACCGGTTGAACGGGTCCGCCGGGCGGTGCCACCGGTACACCACCTCGCCGCCGAGCGGCGCGCGGTTGCGGTGCACCGAATGCTCCGTCATGTACGTGCCGATGAGGTATCCGCTCTGCTCGACGCCCAGACCGACGTGCTCCCTCAGCGGGATCCGTGTACTACCCTTGACCGCGATCGGCACCTGTCCCCGTTCGACCCGCTTGACGTATGTGATGTAGCCGTCCGCTGCAGCCACCGCCCGCTCCTCGCCCGGCGGGATTTCGCGGGGCGGGTCGCGCAGGAAGTAAGCAAACCGCCAGTACAGGAACGCGCCGACCAGCCCGCAGGCCAGCACCGCCAGCGCCACGACTGCCCATGGCATCATCGGCCCCTATCGTCCACGAGTTCGGCCAGCCGGACGAAGCGCTCGAACAGTCCAGTATGGAACATTTTGTCGATCATGAACGCTGCGGCGCCGACCGACCAGCACAGCGCGTAGAACACCAGCCCGAGAACGAAATTGGTGAAATCGCGGGCGAGCGTCCCCATGGTGTATAGCACGCCGCTGTTGAGGAAACGCGGCTCGCTAGGCATGCGGTGCGCTCGCCTTCATGCGCACATCCCGGAATCTGACGTTGCCCAGGTACATCTCCATGAGCCGGCGATTGTCACACCAGGACGGATCGTGGTCAGCCGGCAGCACGTACGGCGGCGCGTTGGTGATCCGGATCAGCTCGTCGCAGTTTTCCGACAGCATGGTGCGGATCCGGGCCGGGTGCACCAGCCTGGTCGCCTCCGCCATGAACTCGGTCCAGCCGGCGGTCCGCAGGCCGAGCAGGTCGGCGAGCAGCTTGTTGTCGTACGGCGTCGGGTTGCGCGGCAGCAACCGCGGCAATGGCCGCTGCCGCATCGCGTTCGTGGTCAGCAAGTCCACGAGCACGTCGACCGGGGTGTAGCCCATGCCCGGGCCGTCCCAGATCACGCCGATGCTGCGGGCGATCTCGACGATGCGCCACCAGCTATAGTGCCGCCCGGGATCGAGCCCGACGGTGGTGGACCCCAGCACGTACGGCGCCTCGCAGAGCGTGACCGAAAACGCGCCGTCCCGCGCGAGCCAACCCAGCAACTGGCTGTTGACCCATTTCATCTGAGCGTACCCCGAATACCACCACGAGTCGGGGCGTAGGAAGTCGGCCGGACGCTGGTAGAAGTACGACCCGACGCTGCCAAGATAGGTTACGTGCTTGCGCCTGACCTCGCCGACGAATTGCAGGACGCGCAGTAGGCCCTTCACCCAGGCGTCGCGCAGGTCCAGGTAACCGGCCGTGTAATCCGTCGAACTGGCGCACGTGAAGACCAGGTCCACATCTTCCGCAAGCTTCCCGTACCGCCGCGGCGGCAGGCCGAAGTGGGTCTTGGTCGGATCCGCGTCCAACGTCTCGACCTTGGCGCGGTCGAGATCGGCTACACGGTACTGGTCCAGCGTCTGCGCCAGGCGCTGCTCCGCTGTGTGTTCCGCAGTCGCGCGTACGGTGGCGAACACCTTCCGGATGCCGGGCTCCCGCGACAGTCGCGCTACCAGGTGCGCTCCGACGAATCCGTTGCCGCCCAACACGAGCGCGACCTCGCTGCCCGTTGCGGCCAGCCCGGCCAGCCGTTCCCGTGCCCCCGACGCCACCACGGGACGCAGCGCCGTGGCGTCCCCCTGCTGAGCGCATCGACATCGGCGAACTTTCCGCCGAACAACAGGGAAGGGCAGTCAACACTCATCAACACGGAGGCCGCGGCTGCGTCCAGGTTCTTGACCGCCTCCTGAGTTTGCGCCGAAAACCCGAGACTTCCCAAACCGGCGGCCTCGGCTGCCTCCAGATTCTCGACCGCCCCTGCCAAGGTCCGGGCTCGCTGGCCGGTTCCTCGCATGACGGCAAGGGCGGAGCGTGCCGATTCGGCATAGGTCTTCACAGTCGCCTGATCCGTCTTGTGGTCTCCACTCACGATCGCTGCGGCTGTTTCCTGAGTCGTGTGCCGAAGGGTGTCGACGGCCATCAGAGTACTCTCGCGCAACACCTCGGCTGTCACGCCTTGACCAAGTGCGTAGGGTCGCCGCCTCGACGTAGGCACTGAGCGCCGCAGTAAAGAAACCACCGACCATTCCGACGTCCAGCACGCTTGCGGCCGCCACCTGATCGGAAATGTAACGCGACGCCCCTGCCAGGCGCAAGAGCGTCCGCTCATGCCTCGACCAGGCGGCCAGCGAGCCTGAGAAGACGATCGTCGCCTCGGTTGAGCCGATGTCCCGGGGGAAGCAGAGGATGGCTCCGTCGAGATACTCGGCATGTCGCTGCACAGCCCAGCGTTCCAACTCTTTGGCTTCGTCAGGCCCGCCGTTGGCGAGGTTAACCAGCACGGTTCCACGCCAACCGGCAACGGGGTCGAGCACCGCACGCGTAACCTCGTAGGTCGACATACAGGCCACGACCAGACCTGATGACCGTACCGCGTCACCGACGGATCGCACTGGGCTGATGTTGTTGCTGGCGAGCGCTTCCGCCCGCCCGGGGGTGCGGTTCCAGACCGCTACCGAACACCCGCTGGCGGCAAGCGCCCGCGCGAGAGCAGCGCCCATCACTCCGCAGCCAATGACCGCAGTATCATAGGTATTCGATGCGCCATTGGGTTCGGTCACTGTCATCTCCAGCATCGTCCCGGGGCATTCGCGATCGCCCAGCCACCTCAACCCGCGATTACACAACGTTACCGTCGTAAACGGCGCAGTTACCAGCGACGCACGCCAAGGTGGGAACAGGTCTCACGGACACTGACCCAGAGCTACACCTTCGACACAGTCGAACCTCCCAACGGCTAGCCCACTCACTATCTGCGACCTCGTGTCGCACTGTCCTCTGTACCCCGGGAACGACGGTGTTCACGCGACCGTAGCGTGGTTCTCGGTCGCCGCCTGCCGCCTCTCAACGGCGCGGTCCCCGCAACCCCGGTGTTCCTGTCCGCCCCAGGGTGTCCAAATAACGAGGCATCATCAAGGATTCACAGTTGTTCACCACGTCCAGCCTTCCCCTCGCCTGTGGCACCCGGACGGAACGGGCATCCCTTGGGCTTTACCCTGAGCTTCACACCCGACTGAGCCAGACCCAGCCACGCATGCCAGGGCGGGGACAGATCATGAACACTG
>JBOHFG010000083.1:0-32973 GCA_050699575.1 Pseudonocardiaceae bacterium | reverse complement strand
GGCGTCCGGCGGATCGGACGTCCGCCCGGATGGGCTACACCGGCAGACCCGCCCGGTAGGCCATCCCTCGCAGCTCCCGGCCGACCGCATCCTGCCGTGCATGGGTGAGCAGCTCCGCGATGACCTCGCGGGCGAACGGGTTGCGCAGCACCCGCAGGGGCAACAGCTCCTCGGCCCTGCGCAACGCCATCACCGCGTCGTCCCGTCGGCGGACGTGGGCCAGTGCCCGCCCGTAGTCCATCCAGTAGGTGGCCCGGCGTTCTCGCATGGGGTGCTCTTGCGGGCGCAGGCCCTCCGCGACCCGCACAGCCGTATCGGGGTCCCCAGCTTCCAAGGCGCCAGCCATGCGCCACAGGCCCACGTTGACCGGCCCAAACCCCATCCCGAACGCGTTGCCCTGCCCAGTTCGCTCGGCGACCTGCGCGGCGTGCTCCAGCGGAGCCTGCATATCACCGGGCCGCTTGTCCGCCGCAGCCACCAGCGCCCGGAGCAGCGCGAGCATGCCCCCGAGCTGCAAGCCGTCACTGGTGTCCGTAGGCACCGCCACCGAGTCAAGCTCGGCGCGTGCCAGGTCAAAGGCACCCGACCAGGCCATTTTGCCCGCGGAATCCCACGCGACGAGGCCCAGCGCGGTAGGGTCGTCGAGATCTTCGGCGGCTTGGCGGGCCACCATGGACGCCTGCCACCGCAGATCCACCGGGGCGCCCGCGACATAGAGCCAGTCACCAACGGTTGAGGCGTGCACCACCACCGTCAGCTCAAGCAGTTCGGCCACATCCCGCCCCGCAGCCATACTGCTGTGCAGGTCCCGGATCAAGCCCGGTAGCGCGGCGCCGCGACTGTGGTAGTCAACGCTCCACAATGCCCCCGCCCGCTCCCGCAGCTCCTCAACGCCTTTCACCTGCCCGCCGGGTCGTTTGCTACTCACCGCCATCAGCGCAAGCCGGACCGCACCGACCGCACTATCGGTGTCGCCGTTGACCGGCGCGGGTACGGGCAACCTCGTAAGCTCCGAGGGGGCGATACGGAGAACGTTCGCTAAGGCCACGATCTGCGACCGGCGATCCAGAGCACGCTCACCACGCTCGAACTCCGACAACTGCGACTTGCTGATCCCGGCCAGCCCGGCGACCACCCGCAGCGACTTGCCCCGCGAATTCCGAATCTGCCGCAGCCGCCGGCCAATCGTCCGCGCGTCATCGTCAACGTCCACGAAACCCCCTCTTCTCGCCAGTTCCCCCCGCCGATGCCCCGGGGAGCTACCCCGGGGCGGGACACCTCGGCGAAGAGGTGACAAAAGGCTACGCCGCACCCCCCTGCTACCGGATCTGACGGTCGCGACCAGCTCGGCGTACGCGGTGCCCACCGGCTCCAAGGCAGCTCGGGGAGAGCGCGCCGAAGCGCAAACCCGGGCCGAAACGTGCGGACGTCACCAGAACTACGCCACCAGATCGGAGAGCTGCAAGCGCGGATCGCGGGGCTAGCGTCGAGCAGCACGGCCAGCTGCGCGCTGGCGATGGGGCTGGGAATGGTCACGGTCGGACCTCCGCTGTCCGATCAAGGCCCGGCACCTGCACCGCGCCGGGGGGCGCCAACTGGGGCCGTCTGGTGTTCGGGCGCGACGGCGGCGCGCGGGTCCGCACAACGTCCACACGAGACAGAAAGATCGAAAGCGTGCCAACCACGTGACAACGCACGAACCGGAATGGCACGACAGAATGTGATAGGGAGCGGCGAGAATGAAACATCTGACCTGCGAGAATGGTAATTGATGACATCACTCGTCACCGTCCGGGACGTATTCTGAGTGACTCTTCATACTTTCGTGGCGGGGTCGATGTCGTCGCAGTCGAAGCGACCGGCACGTGTTGAGCTTCGCGCTGGTGGCTTTGCCGATGTTCATTGTGGGGGTGGGGTCAGCGGGGGAGCCACGCGGCGCCGTCTTCCAGGTGCATGATCAGCTCGGGTAGCTGGGTCTCGTCGAACACGACGTGCAGGGTTCCCCTTGATGCGTTCTCCACTCGCAGGGACGCGGTCGAGCCGTGCAGTGCCACGGCCACCGTGGTCGCGCCGTTCTGGGGGTGCCGCGCGCGGACGATTCCTGGCGTGTCACCGGTGAGGGCGTCAAGCAGGCAGTGGGCGGCGGCGTGGTCGAGCGGGACCTCGAACCAGGTCGTCGTGTCCGGCCGAAGGACCAGCTGGTCTCCGACGAGCTCGACCTGGGTGGTGCACCGTCCGACCCCTGGAGCGTGCGACGGGAGCACCCGGTAGAACCGGATGCCGCTCTCGTTGTGGGATGACATGGGCACCTCACATCGTGGGGGAGGGCAGTTGGGCGATGGCCGCGTCCAGGGCGGCGCGAAAGCTGATGGCCTGCTCCCGGGTGAACCACACCGACTGCGCGGCGGGCGCCAGCATGACGACGGCGTTCTGGATGGGAGCTGCCCACAACCCGATGGACAGTATCTCGTGGTACCCGTCGTGGCAGGTGATCCGGCGGGCCAGGCGGGGCCGACGCCTCGACTGCTGTGGCCCCGGTTGCGTGGGTATCTCCATGACACTGTTCCTCCCCGTCGGGTTCGCGTGGACACTCTCAGTTTCTCACGCAATTTGCTATTTATCAAATATAGAGTAACCTCTCCTGCGTTGTCAGGGTTTCGAGGTAGCACACCTAGGGTGGGTAGCAATACGCCGGTCACCGCGGGTGCCGGCTGACTGGAACGGAGGGTGATCCAGGTGAATGAACGCATCAGTCCCACGGTGCGCTGGCGCAAGGTGGCGCGGGCGCTGCGCCGCTGGCGCCACGAGGCCGGCCTGCGGCTGGAGGACATCTGCACGCCGCTGGGCTGGGCTACCTCCAAGCTCAGCCGGATGGAACGGGCCGAGCAGGCCATCGGCCCGGCCGACGTGCTCGCGCTGGCCACCATCTACGGCATCGGTGAGCAGGAGCGGGACCGCTACGTGGCGCTCGCGTTGCAGTCCCGACAGAAGGGCTGGTGGACGCCGTTCAAGACGGGCGATGCGATTCCGGAGGAGTTCGAAGAGTTCGTCGGCTTGGAGTCCGAGGCGAGCCGGATGCGCAGCTACCACGACATGGTGGTGCCGGGCCTGCTGCAGACCGAGGACTACGTCACCGCGTTGGCTCGCGCCTGGTTACCTCGGGTCAGCGACCAAGCGGTCGAAGAGCGAGTTCGGTTGCGGATGGCGCGGCAAGCCCGACTGCACGATGGTCTCCCGTTGCGGCTCGACAGTGTGGTCACTGAGGCTGCGCTGCGCCAGCAGGTCGGCGGTCTGGAGGTGATGCGCGAGCAGCTACGGCACCTGCTGGACATGATCGAGCTGCCGCACGTCTCGGTGCAGGTCATGCCAGCCGTGGCAGGGGCCTACCCCGCGCAGAACTGTCCCTTCTCGCTGCTGAGCTTCCCGGACCCTGAGGACCACGATGTGGCGTCCGTTGAGTATTTGGACGGAGTCGTGTACGTGGAGGACACCCAGGACGTCGACAGGTTTATCCTGGTATTTGACGGCCTGAAGCAGCAGGCTCTGGGCCCGAGCGAGTCCGCGGAGCTGGTCCGGGGGCTCGTGGAGGGCGGGTAGACGAGGAGTAGTCAAAATGGGCGCCCCCGAGTTCTCTGATTCCTCTTCCTCCTGGCGGACGAGCAGCCGCAGCAACGGCGCTATGGAGTGCGTCGAAGTGGTGGTCGTGCCGGGCCGCGTAGGGGTACGAGACTCGAAGGACCGGTCCGGTCCCGCGCTGGTGTTCGGCCCGTCCGCGTGGCGGGCGTTCGTCGATGACGTGCAGGTCGGCGGCTTCGGCCACGGCTGATCCGCTGACTGTCAGGGGTCGCGGCTAGCCTTTGCAGGGTCTGATCCGTTGTTGGAGATCGAGGAGCCTGCTTCCGTGATGCGCACCCACCCCGCCGGCACGCTGCGTGCTGAGCATGCCGGGCACACCGTCACCCTCGCCGGGTGGGTCGCCCGCCGCCGCGACCACGGAG
The DNA here is from genome assembly GCA_050699575.1 of Pseudonocardiaceae bacterium. Classification (GTDB taxonomy): domain Bacteria; phylum Actinomycetota; class Actinomycetes; order Mycobacteriales; family Pseudonocardiaceae. Next base: position 28,975 of record JBOHFG010000083.1, on the reverse strand, counting down.
GCGTGATCTTCATCGACCTGCGGGATGCCTCCGGGGCGACGCAGGTGGTGTTCCGTGAGGGCGAGCTGGCGCACCGGTTGCGCGCGGAGTTCTGCGTCCGGGTCACCGGCACCGTAGCGGCCCGCCCCGAAGGCAACCAGAACCCGGAGCTGCCCACCGGTGATGTCGAGGTCATCGCCACGGAGCTGACGGTGCTCAGTGAGTCGGCCCCGCTGCCGTTCCAGCTCGATGAGCACCTCGACGTGGGTGAAGAGGTGCGGCTGCGGCACCGCTACCTCGACCTGCGCCGCCCCGCCCCGGCCGCCGCGATGCGGCTGCGCAGCGAGGCCAACCGGATCGCCCGCACGGTGCTGCACGAGCAGGACTTCATCGAGGTGGAGACCCCCACCCTGACCCGCTCCACCCCGGAAGGTGCCCGGGACTTCCTGGTGCCGGCGCGGTTGCAGCCCGGTAGCTGGTACGCACTGCCGCAGTCGCCGCAGCTGTTCAAGCAGCTCCTCATGGTCGCCGGCCTGGAGCGGTACTACCAGATTGCCCGCTGCTACCGGGACGAGGACTTCCGCGCCGACCGGCAACCCGAGTTCACCCAGCTCGACGTCGAGATGAGCTTCGTCGAGCAGGACGACGTGATCGCGCTCGGTGAGGTCGTGATCTGCGCGCTGTGGTCGGCGCTGGCCGGGCACCAGATCCCGCGGCCCATCCCACGGCTGAGCTATGCCGACGCGATGGCCCGCTACGGAACCGACAAACCGGATCTGCGCTTCGAGCTGGAGCTCACCGAGCTCACCAGCTACTTCGTCGACACCCCGTTCCGGGTGTTCCAGGCGCCCTACGTGGGGGCGGTCGTCATGCCCGGCGGGGCAGCCCAGCCCCGCCGGCAGCTCGACGCCTGGCAGGAGTGGGCCAAACAGCGCGGCGCCAAGGGCTTGGCCTACGTCCTGATCAGTGCCGAGGGTGAGCTGTCCGGCCCGGTGACCCGCAACCTCGCTGAGCATGAGCGGGACGGGCTGGCCAAGGCAGTGGGCGCCAACCCCGGTGACTGCGTGTTCTTCGCGGCCGGGGATCTTCGTGACGCTCGTGCGCTGCTGGGTGCTGCCCGGGTGGAGATCGGCCGGCGGTGCGGCCTGATCAACGAGTTGGCCTGGTCATTCGTCTGGGTGGTTGATGCACCCATGTTTGAGCCAACCGGGCGCAGCGGTGACGTCGCCGTGGGGCACAGTAGCTGGACCGCGGTGCATCACCCGTTCACCGCGCCCACCCCGCTGTGGGCCGACCGGTTCGAGCAGGACCCGGGTGCCGCGTTGGCCTACGCCTACGACATCGTCTGCAACGGCAACGAGATCGGCGGTGGCTCGATCCGGATCCACCAGCCCGACGTGCAGCAGCGGGTATTTCAGGTGCTCGGGATCTCCGAGGACGAGGCGCGGGAGAAGTTCGGGTTCCTGCTGGAGGCGTTCCGCTACGGGCCACCGCCGCACGGGGGCATCGCGTTCGGCTGGGACCGGATCTGCATGCTGCTCGCCGGTGCCGACTCGTTGCGCGAGGTCATCGCCTTCCCCAAGTCCGGTGGCGGTCTCGACCCGCTCACCGGCGCCCCCGCCCCGATTACTCGCGAGCAGCGCACCGAAGCTGGGGTGGACGCGAAGCCTGCCGTGAAGGGATAGCAGTGCCGCCAGCGGCACGGATCGTTCGCGAAGCTGTCCTCGATATGTCATCCGTTGCTCACCCGCAGTGAGCCCCACCGGGTGATCATCAATGGGTGGCCGCGGAAACGCTCCCTGCCGTCCTGTGCCGTCGCATCGCCAGCCTGGCCGTGCTCGGTGACTCCACCGCCGTTGGCGTGGGCGACCCGATGTCCGGTCATGGCTGGCGTGGCTTTGGTCCGCTCCTGGCGGCGGCCCTCGGTACGCCACGGGAGGTCAGGTACACCAACCTGGCTGTCGTCGGTGCGCGAATGGCTGACTTGCGGCACCGCCAGTTGCCCAGCGCGGTGGCAGTGCAACCCGACGTCGCGGTGATTCTGGCCGGGATGAACGACACGCTGCGCTCGGACTTCCATCCCGTCGCGCTCCGCGACGACCTCGACGTCATGGTCACCGCATTGCAGGCCATCGGTGCCATGGTGCTGACCAGCCGTTTTCACGATCACGGGCGGGTCTTCCGGTTGCCCGGGCCCCTGCGCCGTGCACTGCACCACCGGGTCGCGCAGCTCAATGAGGCCACCGACGAGGTCGTGGCCCGGCGCGGGGCGCTGTGCCTGGACCTGCACCTGATGCCCGGCGCCTACGACACCGCGGCGTGGAGTGTGGACCGTCTGCACCCCTCCGAGTGCGGGCACCGGATGCTCGCCTCCGGTTTCGCCGGCCTGCTCGCCGATGCCGGCATCGCGGTGCCGCACCAGGTCGAGCTGGCCTGCTCGGGGGGCCGGCAGCTGACCACCGCCCACCATGCCGCCTGGCTGGTTTGCCACGGCGTGCCATGGTTGACTCAGCGTGGCCGGGACCTGCTACCGCACGCCGCCGGTCTGGTGTTGCGGGACCTGTTCAGTCGGTCGGCGTCGGTACCGTCGCGGTGTGTCAGATAGTGGTGTGTCAGATAACAGGGCAACAGGTCACGATGCTCTTTTCGACGATGGACTGTTTGCTGCCCAGGCTGAGGACCGCGCCGAGCAGCGACTGTCCGCCTCGGCGCCGCTGGCGGTACGGATGCGGCCGGCCACGCTGGACGAGGTCGTCGGCCAGGACCATCTGCTGGCGCCCGGCAGCCCTCTGCGCAGGTTGGTCGAGGGTGGCTCAGCGGCGTCAGTGATCCTGTACGGCCCGCCGGGGACCGGGAAGACCACACTGGCCCGGTTGGTCTCGCAGGCCACCGGGCGGCGTTTCGAGGCAATGTCGGCGCTCTCGGCCGGGGTCAAGGAAGTCCGCACAGTGATCGACGCTGCGCGTCGCCGCCTAGGGCGCGAGGGCGGGGACGCCACCGTATTGTTCATCGACGAGGTGCACCGCTTTTCCCGTACCCAACAGGACGCGCTGCTCGGTGCCGTCGAGGATCGGATCATTCTGCTGGTCGCCGCGACCACCGAGAACCCATTCTTCTCGGTGGTGTCGCCACTGCTGTCCCGTTCGCTGGTGCTGCAGCTGCACCCGTTGTCCGATGACGACGTCCGCACGCTGATCCGGCGCGCGCTGGCCGATCCGCGTGGGCTGGGCGGGTCGGTCACGCTGGAGTCCGCCGCCGAGGATCATCTGGTGCGCCTGGCCGCTGGGGACGCCCGCCGGGCGCTCACCGCCTTGGAAACCGCTGCCGATGCGGTGACCTCGGCCGGTCGCCCCGAGGTGGACCTGGCCTGCGTCGAGTCTGTGGTGGACCGGGCGGCGGTGCGCTACGACCGCGCTGGGGATCAGCACTACGATGTGATCAGCGCGTTCATCAAGGCCATTCGCGGCTCCGATGTGGACGCGGCGCTGCACTACCTGGCGCGGATGGTGGAGGCGGGTGAGGATCCCCGGTTCATTGCCCGGCGGCTGGTGGTGCACGCCAGCGAGGACGTCGGGATGGCTGACCCGACAGCGCTGCAGACGGCGGTGGCCGCAGCCCATGCCGTACAGCTCATCGGGATGCCCGAGGCGCGGCTCGCGCTGGCCCAGGCCACCGTGCACCTGGCCACCGCACCTAAATCCAATGCGGTGATCACCGCAATCGACGCGGCGCTGGCCGACGTCCGGGCCGGCGCCACCGGAGTGGTCCCCGCGCATCTTCGCGACGGGCACTACACGGGCTCCGTCCGGCTCGGCCACGCCCAGGGCTACCGCTACCCGCACGACGTGCCCGACGGCGTGCTAACCCAGCAGTACCCGCCTGACGCCCTAATTGACCGCAACTACTACGAACCCACCGACCACGGCGCGGAACGGTTGCTGGCCGAACGCGTACCCAAACTCCGCCGCATCATCCGCGGCCACTGATCGAGTTCTGGGGATAGACACTGCACTCATCGGTCCTGTGATGACCTTCAGTGGTTCACCCGGTAGAGCCTGCTCGATGATAACTTTAAGTTACTGCCGTGCCTGCGAGTATCGTGATACGATAATGCTGTGTTCTTGAGGTTCACCCAGGCTGCCCGGAAGCACAAGATCGGAAAATCGCGCGCTCAGTATGTGATCGACAACCCGCTCGTAGTCTTCCGGATCCCAGCACCAGATGACCACTCCGACGACCGACGTCCTGTACCTCGGAGACGACGAGACCGGACGTCCGCTCGAGATCATGACTGTACCCCTCGAGGACGGCGAACTCGTCATCCACGTGATGGATCTCCGGACGAAGTACCGCTCTGCCTACGACGCCGCGAAGGAGGCGACGACCACATGACCACCGAGACCCCCGACGACGCCGACTACGATTCCGGTGCCGATGACCTGCTTCACGACTCCCGTGGCAACCTGATCGACAGCGACTACATCGACAAGGTCAACCTCGAAGCCGAGGTCGGCTACGACCTGGACGATCTCGTGCCGGCTCGCATCGGTCGGCCTTCGCTGTCCGACGCTGGGGACTCCCCGCAGGTCCGATTCCGCCTCCCCGCAGCCACCCGGGCAGAAGCGGCGGCGCTCGCCGCGCGTGAGGGCAAGACCCTCTCGCAGCTCGCGCGTGACTCCGTCGAGGCATACCTGGCAGCTCGCAGATCCACCTAATGCCGCGTGCTGTGCAAGAGATCCTTGATCACGCTGACGAACTGGCCCGCGGGTTCGACGACTACGAGCCCAGTGCCTCCGATAGGCGTGATCCTGAGGCGTTCGCGGCAGTACCCGACGCCCTGATCACCCGATCGGAAGCTGAGCGACCATCGCTGATGGTCGCTCATGCCGGTAGTGGCGACTGGGCCGGAGCAGCCGGGCCGGCTTGGTCAGGGAACAGTGGGGATGTTCACCACGGCTACTTCGATACCGGAGTTCCGAAGGGCGACGGCGGCCTGCAGGAGTGAGACCTGCGCGCACCTGAACAGATTCTTGACGGTCAGCGGCTTGCCGCTCTTCAGGGAGATGCCGTAGATCACCTTCCTGGGCATGAAGTCGTCTTCCACCGGGTGCTGGGGGTTCCGCTCCCTTACCTTGGCGAGGAGCTTGCTGCGGGCGGTGCTGTCCCAATGCAGTGTGTCGGCCGAGATGTGCCCCTGCGCGAAGAGGTGGTTGAGCGGTGCGGTGGACTTAGCTCGCTTCACGTGAACAAGTGATCCTTCACGATGAACTGCGTGCTGCCATCGAGCGCCTCAACCCCACCCTGCCCCCACTGCCGTACGGGAGGCCCTCGGCATCGCCACTACGCCCAAGTCCCGCGAACGAAGCATTACCCGAGAACCGGCTCGCTCACGACTACCTGATCTCCGGCATCCGCGCCGTCACCTACACCGACGAGTTCGGCGCGGAGCACACCCCCACCATCCACATCGTCGACCTGCGCGACCCGGATGCGAACACCTATCACGCCGTCAACCGGGTCACCGTCGTCGATGGCGAGCACGAGCGCCGTTTCGACGTCGTCCTCTACGTTAACGGCCTGCCGCTCGCCATCATCGAGCTGAAGAGCGCCGCCGACGAGCACGCCACCCTCAAGGACGCGCACGCCCAACTTCGCACCTACGTCGACGAGTTCCCTGTCGCGTTCCGCTACAACGTACTCTGCATGATCTCGGACGGGATCACCGCCAAGTACGGCACCCCATTTACCCCCTACGAACACTTCGCGTTTTGGAATGTGGACGAGAACGGCGAGCGCGTGGACACCAACGCGCCGGATTACGACGGCGTGGAGGTGCTGTTCGTCGCCCTGCGTGGACTGTTCACCCAGCACCGTTTCCTCTCCCTCGCCGAGAGTTTCGTCAACTTCACCCCATCAGGCAAACGCATCGCCAAACCGCACCAATACCATGCGGTCACCAAGGCCGTCGTCGCCATTGTCGAAACCTCCCGCAGCAACGGGCAGCCGGCGTGATTTGGCACACGCAGGGCTGTGGCAAGTCCGAGGAGATGGTGTGCGCCAGCGCGCTGATCTCGCGTCACCCCGCGCTCAACAATCCCACCATCGTCGTCGTCACCGACCGTAACAACCTTGATGACCAGCTCTTCTCGACTTTCCAAGACAGCCAGACCCTCCTCGGTCAGACCCCGATCCAGGTCCAGACGCGCGAGGCACTCCGCGACGAGCTGACCAACCGCCGGACCGGCGGCATCATCTTCACCACGCTGCAGAAGTTCGGCCGTACCAAGGAGGAGAAAGAGTCCGGTGTGGACCACCCGTTGCTCTCCGACCGGCGCAACATTCTGGTCATCGTCGACGAGGCACACCGCAGCCACTACGACAGCCTCGACGGCTACGCCCGCCATCTACGCGACGGCCTGCCGTACGCCACCCTCATCGCTTTCACCGGCACGCCGCTCACCAAGGCCGACGCCAACACCAGAGAGGTCTTCGGCGCAGGCAAGGACTACATCGACGTCTACGACCTCAAACGGGCCGTGGACGACGAGGCCACCGTCCGCGTTTACCACGAACCGCGGCTCATCCCGGTCTCACTGCCCCCGGACATGGACCCGGAGACCATCGACGCACAGGCTGACGCCCTGACCGCCGACATGGACGACGCCGAGCGTCGCCGGGCCGTGCAGTACGCCGCACACATGAACAACGTGTACGGCGCGCCCGACCGGATAAGGACACTCGCCGAGGACTTGGTGGCGCACTGGGAGCTGCGCTCCGAGCTGATGCGCCCGCAGCTTGGCGGACCGGGCAAGGCGATGATCGTCTGCGTCAGCCGGGAGGTCTGCGTCAAGGTCTACGACGCCCTAGCGGAACTGCGACCCCGCTGGGCGTACGAGGCGGTGGACCAGAGCAAGATGAGATTGTTTTTCACGGTGACCCCAGCGAACCGAAGCACCTGCGCAAGCACGCCTTGCGCCCCTCCCAGCACAGGACCGTCCAAGCCCGGGCCAATGACCCGGACGACGAGCTGGAGCTGCTCATCGTCCACTCGATGCTGCTCACCGGGTTCGATGCTCCGCCCGTTCACACGCTCTACATGGATCGCCCGATGCAGGGCGCGAACCTGATGCAGGCCCTGGCCCGGGTCAACCGGCGCTTCCGCGGCAAGCAAGATAGCCTATTCGTCGGCTACGCGCCGCTGACTGAAAACCTCAAAAAGGCCCTCGCCGAGTACACCCCGAGCGACCGGCGGGACCAGACCCTGGGGCGGGTCGTTGACCGCGCCATCACCGAGGTCCGCAACGAGCACAGCACCATCTGCGGCCTGCTCGCCGGTATCGACTGGCGGGCGCTGCTCGCCGACACCTCCCACCCCCAGCCCCGTCGGCGCGCGCTGAGCCTGGTGATCAACCACCTGCGTGACCCGCGTACCCCCGGCAACGGGGTCGAGCCTGGGACCGCGACGCTCGCCATTCGGTTCCGGGAGGGTGTTACCCGACTGGAGCGCTTTTATCGGGTGTGCGCGATGAGCCGGGAGATCGCAGAGCGCTTCGATGACCTGGCGTCGTGACATCGCCTTCTTCGTTGAGGTAGGGGCCCGGATGGTGAAGTATGACGCCGCGGACCGCGAGGCCAGCGGTAAGCCGGTGGCCGCCGAGGTCAATTTGTACCTGTCCCAACTGGCGGCTTCCGTTGTCGAGGCCGAGGAGATCACTGACCTGTATGCCGAGGCCGGTATCGGGCACCTCGACCTCACCCAACTCAACGAGGAAGCCCTGCGCAAGCTCCAGACGTCTGAGACGCCGCACCTGGCCGTCGAAGCCCTGCGTCGCCTGATCGAGCAGAAGATGCGCGAGGTGACCCGGCACAACATCGTCCGCCGGGATAGCTTCGCCGAGCGCCTCGAAAATCTCATGATCCGCTACATGCGCCAGCAGCTCAGCAGCGCTGAGATGATCGCCATGGCCAAGGAGGTCTCCGCTGACGCCCGGCGCGGCGAGCGCTTCGACCCACCACTCAACCACGCTGAACTGGCCTTCTACGACGCCGTGGCGCACCAGGGCATGGCCCGAGCCCTATGGGCGACGACATGCTCGCCAAGATTGCCCGAACCCTGGTTGCGGACATCCGCACGAACCTGAGCGTCGACTGGCTCTCCCGCGAGCCGGTACGAGCCAAGCTGCGCACCCGCATCCGCCGCCTGTTGGCGAAGTTCGACTACCCGCCGGAAGAGGAGCGTGCGGCCGTCGACCTTGTCATCAAACAGATGGAAACCTTCGCCAACGAGTGGGCACCGGAAGCTCCACGATGAGTCACGGCGCCAGCCAGCCAAGCTGGCGAGCACCCGTACTTACCGCAGCGGCACCCCCTCTGCGGATAGGCGCACCGCGACCTAATGGGTTGCACCAGCCAGCCGCCCCGCCGGCCGGGCGGAGGCCACGATTGAGGCAGGCTGTCTAGTGGCTGGACTTGACTCTGTCAAGTTGCTAGACTTATTCTCGTGAAGCCGATGGTCACTAAAGATCTCCGAAAGCTCCTGCGGTCCATGGGCTGCGTGGAGGGCGGAGGCAAGGGCTCCCACGAGAAGTGGACTGCTCCCAGTGGCCACAGCACCACGCTGAAAGCCGGCGTGAAAACCCAGGCTCCGGGTACCCTGCGCGCGATCCAGCAGCAACTTGCACCGGAGTTCGGCCCGAAGTGGATCGAGGAGGCCCAACAGTGAGTTACCGCGTCAACGCCGAATGGGACGACACCGGATGGTGGGTCGTCACTGTCCCTGGCGTTCCCGGCGCCATCACCCAGAGCCGTCGGCTCGACCAGGTGCCTGTCGACGCTGCCGAGGTCATCGAGATCCAGACCGGTCAGCCTGTCGAGCCTGAGAGCCTTGATGTGCACGCCCATCTACCCGGGGAGGCCGGCGAAGCGGCAGCCGAGGCCCGAGAGCTTCGCGCTGAGGTTCAAGCGTTGAAGGAACGTGCCGAAGAGCGCACCCGCGCCGCCGTTGACCTGCTCCACCGCCGAGGATTCCCACTCCGCGACATCGGCTCGCTGACCGGGATCACCTTCCAGCGAGCGCAGCAGCTCATCAAGAGCTGAGGTATCAATGAACTGGCCCGCCGGTTCGAGGACTCGGGAGCACGGGCCACGCTTTGGCGTCGGCTGATCGCCTATGGCGAAGTCTGCCATAGCGCGCTGAGTGGCATGGCTCGCAGTCGAGGACCGAATGAAAATGTCTGGTCTCCGGTGTACAGGACAATGCCGACTATGAAGTCGTCGCCCAGCCGCTCAGCGAGGTGGCGAAGCCCCCGGAAGTCCTCTGTGCGGGCTGTTGATGACGCTTTGACCTCCACGCCGATGACCTGCCCTCGGCGGTTCTCGAGAATTGCATCAACCTCCGTCTTGTCGCGAGTGCGGTAATGGAAAAGCTCTGCCCGTACCTCTGACCAAGTGAGCTGGCGTGCCAGCTCCATGAGCACGAAACCTTCCAGTAATGGTCCGAACGGAGCGCCAGGGCGCAGCAGCCGGTCGGCATCGGCGGCCAGGAGGTTCGCCGCTACACCGGAATCGACCATGGCAACTTTCGGAGTGCCGATCGCGCGAGTACTCAGGTTCCGTGACCAGGCAGGTATTCGCTTGATCAGGAAGATTTCCTCCAGCAATTCCAGGTAACGTCCCACGGTCCGGTGCGAGAGGCGGGCGTTGTTGCCGAGCGCACTCGCAACGAGAAGTTGACCAGATCGGGCGGCGAGGAGCCTGACCAACGTCCGCATCTCGCCGGTACGCTCGATCTCTGATAGTTGGTTTACGTCGCGGCTGATCAGGTCCGCGACATAGGAGTCGAAGAATCGCTCACGCCGACGTGGTTGTGTTCGGGCGAGTGACTTCGGGAAGCCTCCGCGTACGACGCGTTCAGCGTACTCAGCGCGCTGCACGGTGGAACCGACGTGCAGGTCGGGGCCGTGGGTAAAGACGGCATCGATGAAACCATCTGGTGATCCGTCTATTTCTCCCTGGGAGAACGGCCAGAGCTCGACGGTCTCCATCCGGCCGGGCAGTGCATCGGGGAGATTGCGCAGCCCGAGTATGCGAGCCGAACCGGTCAGAAGGAAGCGACCCGGCCGCGGGTCTCGGTCCACCTTTTCCTTGATGGCAAGGAAAAGTTCCGGGACACGTTGGATCTCGTCTATTACCAGTGGCATTGGTAGATCGATGAAGCCGGTGGGATCCTCCTCCGCAGCGTGACGAGTGACGGCTCGGTCGAGGGTCCGCCAACTCGACTCCGCGCGCAGCCCCCACCAGCTGGACCAGGGTGCTCTTCCCACACTGACGCGCGCCGTTGATGAGAACTACCCGGGTGTCTCGCAGTGCCTCGTTCACTGCACGTTCCGCACGTCGTGGTAGCAGCTGGCCAAGCGGAGACTCAGGAACGGACGTCACGTGCCAAGTATGCCATGCAGAGCATAATCGACGCGTATTCTGTCGTAGTTCATGTGCACAATCTGCCGCAGGTGACGTGCGCAGTCTGCCGCGGCTGCGTACCGGCGGTGGGAGAAGCTCACCGACCCGCCTCGTGCTTCGGGTACCGACTAAGGTTCACCTCACCTACTATGGCACTGGAGCTGCTGAGCGGGTTGGAGGGTGGGCTGTGGCCTGTGACCTGCCCCGCGAGGGACTTGCACCCGATGGTGACCTGAGCGCTGAGCAGGCCGCGCTTGCTGAGCTGCGGGTCCGGTACCCGGCGCTGGCCACCAGGTACGGCGCGGCCCTACGGCAAGCTCGGGCGATGGCGCTGGGCAAGCTGTGGGTCGCGTTGTCGCGGGAACGGATCGATGGTCTCGTCCCGGTGACCCGCGATGGCCGCGCGATGCTGCTGCTGGGCGACGGCACCATGCTGTCCGGCCCACCGGCGATCACCGATGCCTTCGCGGAGCATCCGGCTGGGCTGGCCGTCACCCTGCATGGCGCGGTCCCGCAACTGATCGACCACCCCGTTGCGCTGCTCACCGCGGCCCGGCCCGGTCGGTGGCTGGGGTTGTCCGCCGAACTGAGCGAGAGCGTCGCAAACCACGCGCTCGCGCTGGTCGGCGAGTCCTGGCGGCGCGACCGGCTGGCGAGTGAGCAGATCGCCGACGACAACGCGCTGCGCTGGGCCACCCGACGGGCCGCTGCCGACCCGGGATTCAGCCCGCTCGCCCTATTCGAGCAAACGGTCGTCGACGGGCACCCACTGCACCCGTGCGCGCGGGTCCGCGGTGGGATGACCGCGGCGGAGCTGTTCACCTACGCCCCGGAGTGGGCCGACGAGGTCGCCGTCCGGATCGTCGCCATCGCCACGTCGTCGTTCACCGAGCCAACGCGGCACCGGATGACCGCCCTGCTGCGCCGCCGATACCCGGGGCTCGCCGAGGCTGCCGACGGGCACCTGCGCAGCGTCGCGCGAGACCCGGCGGACTACGAGCTGCTGCCGGTCCATCCGTGGCAACTGTACCGCGTGCTAGTGGACCGCTACGCCGAGCAGCTCGCCGACGGGCGGGTCATCGTCATCCCGCGAGTGCGGATCCCCGCCCGGCCGTTGCTGTCGCTGCGGACGCTGGCTCCCGCGGCACATCGGAGGGCGGCGCACCTCAAGACCGCGGTCGACATCCGGCTGACCACCGCGACCCGCGTCGTCTCGCCGGCAACGGTCCACAACGGTCCGCTGATGTCGGCGCTGCTGGCCGAGATCTGCCGCCGCGAGCACGGCTTCGGTGGGCGGTTCGTCAGCCTTGCCGAATTGGCTGGCGGGAGCTACCGGCCTGCGCCGGGTCAGCCGGGTCAGGCGGGCGACGCCGCGGCCAGTCTCGCCGCGATCGTCCGAGAGTCCCCGGAGCGCCACGCCGGCGAGGGTGAGGTCGCGCTGCCGGCCGCCGCGCTCGCGGCCCGCTCGCCGTTGACCGGTCGGCCGATGCTCGCTGATGTGCTCGACGAGCTGGCGTCGCAGCGCCAGCCGGCCCGCGGCGACGACACCGCTGAGCGTTTCCTTGTCAACTACTGCGACTGCATGGTGCCCGCGCTGCTCACGTTGTTGTCCCGCTGGGGGGTCGCGCTGGAGGTACACGGGCAGAACACTGTCGTGGTGTTGCGCGCCGGTCTGCCGGTCCGGGTGCTCTATCGCGACTTCGGCAGCATCCGGGTCAGCCCGGCACGGTTGACTCGCAGTGGTCTGTGCCCACCGGCATTGGCCGGTGCGCTGCCTACCGATGACGAGGACGAGCTGCGGGCCGGCCTGTTCTTTCCGCTGCTCATCACCCACCTCAGTCAGGTCGTCGCCGCGCTCGCCACGGCGGGTGGCACCGAGGCGCCACGGTTGTGGCGGCTGGTTGCCCAGTGCTGCCGCGCGGCGTACGCCACGCTCACCGCGGACCCCGCCATCGCGGCCCAGGCCAGCCGGGACGAGGCGGCCCTGTTCGGCCCCACGCTCCCGGCCAAGGCCATGCTGCGGGTCCAGATGTCCGCCGATCCCCATGCCCCCCAGTGGGTGGCAGTGCCCAATCCACTGGAGGCAACCGGATGAGCATCACCCAGCTCCGCTCCCCCGAGGAGCTGCGGATGCACCAGGTCCTGCACACGGACGCGCCGCAGTACGCCGCAGCGTTCCTCGAGCATCTGCCGAGGGCGCGGACGGCGGTCCTGCAGCGGCTGCTCGAGGCCCTGTGGCGGGAAGACGTCGGCACGCTCCGGACGGACGGCCGCCGACTCGACGCCCACCCGCCGCACCAGACAGATCTCGAGTCACTGCTGGGCGATGCCCGGCCGGGCAGCTGGCAGATCCATGACCTCGACGGCACCGCGGTGCTGGCCTTTCCGATTCGTGCCGAGCACGCTTTCGACAACGTCAAGCCGGGCCACCCGGTGCTCTGTGTGCGGGCCGGCGAGGCCAGCGTGCTCGAGTCGCCGGATGACCTCGTCGAGCTTTTCGCCGGGTATGTGCCGGCGCCGGGCTGGCGATCGTTTGCCGCGGAGCTCGCGGATGCGGTGGCCAACCTCGCGCTGGCCTACGCCCGATCCGCGCGGCAGCGGCTGGCGTTGTGCCAGGTCGCGCTCCAGCTGGGCGCGCCCGATGGGGTGGGTCTCGCGCAGCGCCTCGCCGACCGTGAGGCGCCCAAGGACGTGATGGTGTTCTTCGAGCGGCTCAACACCGAGGGCCACAACCTGCACCCGTGTGGGCGCGGCCGGCTGGGAATGCAACCGGTGGACCTGCTGCGCCACGACCTGGAATCCGAGACGCCCACCAAGCTGATCCTGGTGGGGGTGCGGCGAGAGCGCATCGAGTCCACCCCTGACGAGCGGGGCTGTGACATCGGGCAGCTGCTGTGGGCCGAGTACCCGAGACTCCGGGCCGCCGTCCACGAGCACTTCCGCGCCGATCAGCTCGACCCGGCCGGCTACGTGTTCGTGCCCGTGCACCCCTGGCAGCTCGACCAGGTCGTCCGGCCACTGCTCGCGGACGAGATCGCCGACCGCACGGTGGTGCCCGTGCCCGCGGCCCGGCTGGCCGGGGTGCCGACGTCCAGCGTGCGCACATTGCTCACCGAGCGCTCATCCGCGGGCCGGCGCCTGCTCGTCAAGACCGCCCTTGACACGCTGATCGGCTCGACCCGACGGTCCATCTCGGCGCACACGACGAACAACGGGCCGGTGTACAGCCGGCTGCTCCGGCAGGTCATCGACCGTGAACCGGTGTTGGTCGATCGGATCGTCCTGCTCGACGAGCTCGCCGGCGCCAGTTACCGGCCGTTGGCCCACGATCCGGACCCGGAGAGCCGCTCCCGCGCATTGTCCGCACTGGTTCGCCGTGACATCAGCGCCTACCTGCACCCCGGCGAGTTGCCCATGCCCGGCTGCGCGCTGTCTGCCCGCTCGCCGGTGACGGAGTCCAGCCTGCTGGTCGAGCTCGTCACCCGTTACGCGGCGGCGCACGGTGAGCCTAACCTCGGCGCGGCCGGGCTGGGCTTCGTCGAAAACTACGCCGCGCTGCTGCTGCCGATGTCGGTGATCCTCATGACCAAGTATGGCATCGCGATAGAGGCCCACCTGCAGAACTGCATTGTCACCTTCGTCGGCGCCGTGCCCACCCGGTTGGTGCTGCGGGACTGGGGCGGGATGCGGATCTACCCACCACGGCTGCGCCGGCAGGGACTGTGCCTGGACCCCCGGCCAGGAGCGGTCACGGTGACCGACGACGTCCGTGTGATGCGGGCCAAGATGCTGTACACCGCGCTGTCGAACCACCTCGGCGAGGTGGTCGCCCACCTGGTGGCGCGATGTGGCGTCGATTCACGGCTGGCGTGGCGGCGCCTCCGGGTGATACTGGAAGGACTACTTGCCGATTTGGACGCTGACCCGGCGCTGCGGGCGGACGTCGCCGCGGACCGCGCCGTCCTGCTCGGACCCACGTTGCCCATCAAGGCGTTCGCCCGGATGCGGCTGGACCCAGCTGGCGGTGATCAGTACATCCAGGTACGCAACCCCCTCCACAAGCCGCGTTGACCGTTCAGCGGCCCGAGGGGCCGTTCTGGGAACGGGTCAACGGGGCACTGCGGGGGCAGACCTGCGGCGCCGAACCGGTGTGCGCGTACGTCTATGACCTCGGTGCGCTGCTCGAACAGGTCGACGCGGTCCGCGGTGCGCTGCCCGAGCGCTGCGAGCTGTACTACGCACTCAAGGCCAACAGCCACCCCGCGGTGCTGGGCACGCTGGCAGCACTGGTCGACGGCTTCGAGGTGGCCTCGCTGGGGGAGATCGGCAAGGCGTTCACCGCAGGCGCGTCGCGGCTGGTGTTCAGCGGCCCGGCCAAGACCGACACCGAGATCGCCGGCGCGCTGCGAGCGGGTCTTGACTTGCTCAACGTGGAGAGCTTGCATGAGTTGCGCCGGGTTGGGTTGATCGGAGCCGAGCTCGGTGTCCGCGTGCCGGTCGCGCTGCGGGTCAACCGGGAGGCCGGCGGGCTGCCCGGCGCGCTGCGGATGACCGGCACCGCCACCCAGTTCGGCCTCGACGAGACCTTGCTGGCGGAGGCCGTCGCGCTGGGTCGCGCGTGTCCGGCGGTCGCGCTGCAGGGCTTCCACCTGCATGCCGTGTCGAACAACCTCGACGCGGACGCGCATGTGAGCTTCGTGGCTGACAGCGTGGCGTGGTGCCTGCAGCAGGCGGTGCGGCACCGGATCGATCTGGACGTTATCGACGTCGGCGGTGGTATCGGGGTGGCCTACACCGGCGGTGCCGGCTTCGACTTGGCGAGGTTCGGCGACGGGCTCGGCGCGGCGATCGAGCGGCTGCCGCGCGGCGTGCGGTTGATCTTCGAGCTGGGCCGGTTCCTGGTGGCCGGGGCCGGCTGGTACGCCGCCGAGGTCGTCGACCTCAAGTGCACCCACGGCCGTTCCTTCGCGGTGCTGCGCGGCGGGACTCACCACTTCCGGCTCCCGGCTGCCTGGGGCTACAGCCACCCGTTCGCGGTGCTGCCAGTCGACTCGTGGCGTTACCCGTTCCGCCGGCCAGAGGTACGCAGGGCAACGGTCGACGTGGTCGGTGAGTTGTGCACTCCCCGTGACGTGCTCGCCCGGGAGGTCTGGGTCGAGCGGCTCCGGGTCGGTGACGTGGTGGTGTTCCCGTTGGCCGGGGCGTACGGGTGGGAGATCTCCCACCATGATTTCCTCAGCCATCCCCATCCGGACCAGCTCGTGGTCGGCCCACCATGACGGCGCGTGAACGGGCCCGGTAGCCTGAGTGCCCATCAATGGGCGTGGTGCGCAGCCTGCCGCGACCGGTCGGCTGCCATCGGCGAGGAGGGCACGTGTCGGCAGGTCAGATCGCTGCACTGATTGCCGCTGGCGCGTTTGTCGTGCTGGTCGGTCTCCTGGTGGTACCGCTGATCAAGCTGGGCCGTACCCTGGACGAGGTGACGCTGGCGATCCGCAAGGCCAGCGCGGACGCCGATCCCTTGCTCAGTGGGGCGAACACCACCGTCACCCAGGTCAACGCGCAGTTGGAGCGGCTGGACGGGATCACCGCGAACGCCCAGGCAGTGACCGGCAATGTGTCTGCGCTGACCGCACTGTTCACCGCGACCCTCGGCGGGCCGCTGGTCCGGGTGGCAGCGTTGTCCTATGGGGTCAGCAAAGCGATCCGGCACCGCCGCAAGACCCGTAAAGACGAGTTGTCCGGGTCTCGGCCCCGGGGGCGGAGACGAAGCGGAGGCCAGCGGTGAAGCGGATGCTCTGGTTTGGTCTTGGTATCGCTGCCGGGGTTGTAGCGAGCCGCAAGACTCGCCGCGCCGCCCACCGGATGACTCCCGCCGGGGTGGCCGAGAACGTCAGTGATGCGGTTCGCGAACTTGCTGCCGCGATAGGATCTTTCGGCGCTGAGGTGCGGGCCGGAATGGTCCAGCGGGAAGCCGAGCTGCGCGCTACTGTCTCCCGGCGTACCGGTATGGATATTGCGTCACAACGGTGACGGTTCTCCGAGCCAGGCACAGCGCGTGAAAGCTGACGCCGGACCGGGGCGCCGGCTCGGTGTCGACGTCGGTGAGGTGCGGGTCGGGGTGGCCCTGTCTGATCCGTCCGGGGTACTTGCGACGCCTCTGGTGACTCTTCACCGTGACCGGTCAGGGCGCACCGACCTCGACACGCTGGCGGCGTTGGTGGCTGAGCACGAGGTGGTTGAGGTGGTGGTCGGGCTCCCGCGCACCCTGGCCGGGCAGCATGGTCCAGCGGCGCAGGCGGCAGTGGACTACGCTCGCGCCCTGGCCAGCCGGCTGGGTGACGGTGTTCCGGTCCGGCTGACCGATGAGCGCCTCACGACCGTCTCCGCCGTCCGCATGCTCGCGGAGCGGGGTGTCCGTGGCCGCAAGCAGCGGGCGGTGGTGGACCAAGCCGCTGCGGTGGCGATCCTGCAGGGCTGGTTGGAGCAAAGGCGGGCGGACTTATGACCGCTCACTTTCTGACTGCCGACGCGCGTGGTCCGGCCGAGGCGGCGAGATGACCGACGGGCTCGGGCTGTTTCGGGACACTAATGGTCCTCGCCCGCCCCAGCGGATCAACGGTGGGCGGGCGAGGCGCCAGCGCAGAGAACGGCGGCGTCGACGTGTCGTACTCGGCACGGCACTGGTCGTGCTCGTGTTGGCGGCCGGGGGCGTCTTTTTCGGAGCGCGCAAGCTCCAGGCGTTGCGGGAGGTACCTGACTTCGCCGGGGTCGGCGATGTGCAGGCGGTCGTACAGGTCGAGGACGGCCAGAGCCTCACCGCAATCGGCGCCACCTTGGTGCGGAGCCACGTGGTCGCGAGTGTCCGGGCCTTCACCCTCGCCGCCGAGGCTGACCCCCGGGTCCGGGCCGTGCAGGCTGGCTACTACCAGGTGCGGGAGCGGATGTCCGGCTCCGCCGCCGTGGCGAGGCTGCAAGAATCAGTGGCTCGCGTGGGACACTTGGAGATCCGCGGTGGCGAACAGCTCGACAACGTCGGGCTGCCCGGGGGGAAGGCTGTGCCGGGACTACTCAGCGAGATCTCCCGAGCCAGCTGCGCGGTGATCGGGGAGGCAAGCACATGCGTGAGTCTCGAGGACCTCCGGACTGCCATGAGTCAGAGCGATCCCACCCAGATCGCGGTGCCCAGTTGGGCCTTCGATCCGATGTCGCGGGTCGAGCCTCGGCGACGCCTGGAGGGGCTGCTGGTTCCGGGACTCTACGATGTGCGCCCCGGAAGTTCCGCGGTGCAGCTGTTGCAGCAGGTCACCAGCACGTCGGTGGCTCGACTGCTGGCCAGTGGTTTTCCCGCCTCCGCCGCAGGCACCGGTTTCAGCGCCTACGAGGTGCTGGTGATCGCCTCGGTGATCGAGCGGGAGGGAATTACCCCGGACTTCCGCCGGGTCTCCCGAGTCATCTACAACCGGCTGGCCGCCAAGATGCTGCTCCAGATGGACTCCACCATCAACTACCCGCTGGACCAGCAACAGGCCAACACCTCCGACGCCGATCGCGCGCGACCCGGCCCATACAACACCTACCTCAACGTCGGTCTGCCGGCGTCGCCCATCGGGTCGCCGAGTGCGGCGGCCATCGCCGCCGCACTGAGCCCGGAGCCGGGACCGTGGCGGTACTTCGTGAAATGCCAGCAGGACGGCGCGTCGTGCTTCTCGGTGAGCCGGGCGGAGCACGACGCGGCGGTGCGCGACGCAGCCGCCCGCGGCGTGTTCTGAGTTTGTCCACACCCACCCCTGTTATCCACAGCCGGTGTCCGCCGTGGTCGCATCCGGTGCCGTGCGCTGGGCACACTGCTGGGCGTGGGTACTGTGTGGGCGGCCGTGAGCGGAGCCATTGCGGGTGCTGGGGGAGCGCTGATGTTGCGCCGGCTTCCCCGGGGAGTACGGGTACCGGTGCCGGTCTGTGCTGTGGCAGTGGCTGTGCTGTGGGCGGCGGTCGGTAAGGGTTTGCCGGTGTGGTGGTGGCCGGTCCCTCTGGTGCTCGGCTGGGCCGGGGTGTTGTTGGCCGGCGCCGACTTGGTTGCCCGGCGGCTGCCGGACGCATTGACTCTCCCCGCGTATCCGGTAGTCGCCGTCCTGCTGGGCGTCACCGTGGTCGGCGCCGGAGACGCTGGGCCACTGGTTCGCGCTGCCGCCGGTGGGATGCTGTGGGCCGGCAGCTATGCCGCAGTACGTCTCCTCGCGCCGGAGGCACTGGGTGGCGGCGACGTCAAGCTCGCCGGCACTCTAGGTGCGCTCACTGCTGCGACGTCCTGGTCGGGGCTGCTGCTGGCGATACTGGCGGCTAGCGTCGTGACCGCGGCCGTCGCCGGGCCGGCCCGGTTGCTTGGCTACCGCGACGTGCCCCATGGACCAGCGATGCTTGCAGCGGCCTGGTTGGTGGTATTACACCCTCCAGTGTGATCATCCGGAGAACAAGGGCCTAAATGCTGACATTTGGTCACCAGCTTATCACTCGAAAAGGTGATAAGTAACAGTGCTGACTCACATCTGAAATGTTCTTGTCACCGCCCGTTTTTACCGTGCATCCCAGGAACTCACCGTCCACCAGCAGTTGCCCCGCCGATCCCGGCGTGAGAGGAGTCACTATGAGCACACTCCGCAGCAGGGGTCATCCGGTGCGTGCGTCCGCCGTCCTCATCGTTGTGGGGCTCGCCCTGGCCGGCTGTGGTAGCCGGGTCGGCGCTTCGGGTGCGGGTGGTTCGTCGACGATCTCCTGTGTGGACACCGCGGGTAACACGGTGAAGGTCGGGTTCCTGAACTCGCTGTCGGGCACCATGGCGATCAGCGAGAAGACCGTGCACGACTCGCTGCTGCTGGCTGCCGAGCAGATCAACGCCAGCGGTGGCGTGCTCGGCAAGAGGCTGCAGGTAGTCAGCGAAGACGGGGCGTCCGAGCCGACGATCTTCGCCGAGAAGGCCACCAAGCTAATCAGCTCAGACTGTGTGGCCGCGGTCTTCGGTGGCTGGACGTCGTCGTCCCGTAAGGCGATGCTGCCGGTGTTTGAAGGTGCCAACTCGCTGCTGTTCTACCCGGTGCAGTACGAGGGTCTAGAGGCGTCGCCTAACATCTTCTACACCGGGGCAACCACTAATCAGCAGATCGTTCCCGGGCTGGACTACCTGAAGCAAAAAGGTGTCAAGTCCGTCTTTCTGGTTGGCTCCGACTACGTCTTCCCGCGCACCGCGAACAAGGAGATCAAAGCATACGCCAAGGTCAACGGAATCGAGGTGAAAGGTGAGGAATACGCGCCGCTGGGTCACACCGACTTCGCGACGATCGTCAACAAGGTGCGCTCGGCTGGGGCGGGTGCGGTGTTCAACACCCTCAACGGTGACTCGAACGTTGCCTTCTTCAAGGAGTACCGCAACGCCGGGCTGACCCCGGCCGCGATGCCGGTGGTATCGGTGTCGATCGCCGAAGAGGAAATCAACGGCATTGGTGTGGACAACCTGGTGGGGCAGCTGACCTCCTGGAACTACTACCAGACCATTGACTCTCCGAAGAACACGGCCTTCGTGCAGGCATTCAAAGCCAAGTACGGCCAGAGCCGAGTGACCTCAGATCCGATGGAAGCAGCCTATACCTCGCTATTCCTATGGAAGGCAATCGTGGAGAAGGCGAAGTCATTCAAGACCGATGACGTCCGCAAGGACGCCGGGGGAGTGAGCTACGCCGCCCCCGAGGGGACCGTCACGGTCAATGGTGAGAACCACCACATCGCCAAGACCGCGCTGATCGGCAAAGTGGGTCCGGACGCGCTCATTCACACCGAGTGGAGCTCCGGCGCCCCGATCGAGCCAGATCCTTTCCTCAAGAACTATGACTGGGCAAAAAACCTGACTGGTTGAAAACCTGGCCGGTTGAGAGGATGGTGGCATGCAAGCCCTGTTCAGCCAGCTGGTGGCCGGTCTCTCGTTGGGTTCGGTGCTGTTGCTCGCTGCCCTCGGACTGGCTCTGACGTTCGGTCAGATGGGCGTGATCAATATGGCCCACGGCGAGTTCATGATGGCGGGTTCCTATACGGCCTATGTTGCCCAAGGCGTGATTGTCGACGCCGGGATCTCGTTGCTGCTGGCCATTCCGCTCGGTTTCCTGGTAGGTGGTGTGATGGGGGTGGTTCTGGAGGCCACCCTGATCCGCCGGATGTATCACCGCCCGTTGGACACGTTGCTGGTGACCTGGGGGGTATCGCTGATCTTGCAACAGGCCGCCCGGGACATCTTCGGCGCGCCGAACGTCGAGGTCCGCGCGCCTGGTTGGCTGGCGGGAAGCATCGACATCGGTGTCACCCAGGTGCCTGCGGCCCGGCTGTTCATCCTGGTGTTGGCGGTGGCTGCTGTTGCCGGGCTGTCGTTACTGTTGAGGACGACGCCGCTGGGCCGGCGGATCCGCGGCGTGGTGCAGAACCGCGACCTGGCCGAGACGGTGGGCATCTCTACCCGCAGTACCGACCGGCTCACCTTCTTCATCGGCTCCGGCCTGGCGGGCATTGCCGGAGTGGCGCTCACCCTGCTTGGCTCCACCGGCCCCACCCTGGGCACCAACTACATCGTCGACGCTTTCCTGGTCGTGGTGGCAGGTGGCATCGGCCAGATCAAGGGCGCAGTGATCGCGGCATTCGGCTTGGGCCTGCTGCAGGCGACATTCGAATACTCCACCACGGCGAGTATTGCGAAAGTCATGGTCTTCGTCGTGGTTGTGGTGTTCCTGCAGATCCGGCCGCAGGGCATCTTCAGTGTCCGGACCAGGAGTCTGGCATGACGGCGACCAGTGTAAAACTCACGCGCAACTACGGCACCCTGCTCGGTTTCTTGCTCGGCGCTGTGGCATTGCTGGTGGTGGCGCCTGCAGTGCTCTCGGATTTTCGACTGTCGCTGCTGGGCCGGTTCGTCTGTTATGGGATTGTGGCAGTCGGGATCGGCCTGACCTGGGGCCGTGGCGGCATGCTGACTCTGGGACAAGGCGTGTTCTTCGGTCTGGGCGGCTACGTGATGGCCATGCACCTCAAGCTCGCCGATGCCGGGCCGTCCGGAGTGCCGGATTTCATGCGACTCTACGGATCGGGCCAGCTTCCTTTCTGGTGGCAGCCGTTCCGCTCGCCGGTGGTGACGTTGCTCGGAGTGGTCCTGATCCCGTCGCTGGTGGCATTCGGACTCGGTGCGGCGATCTTCCGCAGGAGGGTGCGTGGCGCGTATTTCGCAATTTTGTCCCAAGCGCTGGCCGCGGCTTTTGCGATCCTGCTGATCGGCCAGGTGGCCACGATCGGTGGGTTCAACGGTCTTAACGGATTCCGCTCGTTCTTCGGTTTTAACCTCTTTGACCCGGTGAACAAGCGGATGCTGTTCTTCATCGCCGTGGTGACTTTGCTGGTGATGCTGGCTATTGTCTGGCAGCTCTACCGTTCCCGGTACGGGGAGCTGCTCATCGCGGTCCGGGACCAGGAGGAGCGGGTCCGTTTCCTGGGTTACGACCCGGCCAACATCAAGATCGTGGCGTATGTACTGGCGGCGGCGATGGCCGGCATCGCGGGCGCGTTGTTTGTGCCTATCGTGGGAATCATTTCCCCAGCCAGCGTCGGAGTTGTGCCCTCAATCGCTTTTCTGATCGGGGTGGCGATCGGCGGTCGGGCCACGCTGTTCGGTCCGGCGCTGGGGGCCATCGCGGTGGCCTGGGCGCAGACGGCGCTGTCGGAGAGTTTCCCGTCGTTCTGGACCTACTTCCAAGGTGCGTTGTTCGTTGTGGTGATTGCCTTCCTGCCCGCCGGGTTGTCGTCGGTGAATTTGTTGCGGGGCCGATGACGATGGACGCCGACTACCTGGAACTGTCCGACGTGCGGGTGGTCTTCGATGGTTTCGTCGCCGTTGACGGGGTCTCGATGACGGTGCGCCACGATGACCTGCGGTTTTTGATTGGCCCCAATGGAGCGGGCAAGACCACCCTGGTCGATGCGATCACCGGCCTGGCCCCGGCCACCGGGTCAGTCACGTTCGGACGGATGGAACTGATCGGCAGGAAAGTTCACCGGATCGCCCGGCTGGGTATCGGACGCACCTTCCAGACTGCCACGGTGTTTGAGGAACTGACCGTGTTGCAAAACCTCGACATTGCAGCTGGGGCAGGTCGCTCGCCGCTGTCGCTGCTGCGCCGCCGTTCGTCGGTGCCGCAGCAGGTCGAGGAAGTCATGGACACCGTCGGTCTCATCCCCTTGCGGGATAGCCAGGCAGGTGCACTGGCGCACGGGCAGAAGCAGTGGTTGGAGATCGGCATGCTGCTGGTGCAGAACGCTCGGGTGCTGCTGCTGGACGAGCCGGTGGCCGGGATGAGTGCTGATGAGCGGGCCCAGACCGGTGAGCTGCTGCGCCGGATCGGGGCCGAGCGCACCGTCGTGGTGGTTGAGCACGATATGGACTTCATGCGGTCGTTTGCCACCTCGGTCACTGTGCTGCATGCCGGAAAGGTGCTCAGTGAGGGCACTGTGGCCCAGGTGCAGGCCGACCCCAAGGTCCAGGATGTCTACCTCGGCCGGGCGGAGGTCGCAGGCTGATGCTGGAGATGACGGATATCCATGTCGGCTACGGGCGGACCATTGTGGTGCACGGCGCGACCGTTGAGGTACCGCCCGGCGGGGTGACCGCGGTCATGGGCCACAACGGCGCCGGTAAGACGACCCTGTTGCGGGCCGCGGTCGGGCTGCTCCAGCCACGTTCCGGGCGGATCCTGCTGGACGGCAAGGACGTCACCAAGATGCGGCCCTACGAGCGGGTCACGCGCGGCCTGGGCTATGTGCCCCAGGGACAGCAATGCTTCCCGCAACTGACCACGGAGGAGAACCTGCAACTGGTCGCGGACACCCGGCGAGACGGCACGAAGCTGATCGCCGAGATGCTGGAGCTCTTTCCGGCACTGGGTGAGCTGTTGTCGCGCCGGGCCGGTTTGCTCTCCGGTGGTCAGCGCCAGCAACTGGCGATCGCCCGAGCATTGATCACCCAGCCGCGGGTCCTGATTCTGGACGAGCCGACCGAAGGCATCCAGCCCTCTGTGGTGGCCGAGATCGAGCAGACCATCCTGTCGCTGACCTCCCGCGACGGTCTGTCCATTTTGCTAGTCGAACAGCACGTCGGGTTCGCCCTCGCCGCGGCAAGCCGCTACTACGTCATGGCAGCAGGCCGGGTCACCTCTGCCGGTGATGGTGGTTCGGATGCGCACGAGCAGGTCCGGGCAGCCATGGCGATTTGAGGCGCCAACCAGTCTTGGCGCATTCAGCGGGCTCAGCGGGGTTATCGCCACCTTGTTTACCCCGCTGAGCCCGCTCGGCGGGGGCGAGTGGGGAATGGTCAGGGAGCACAGGTGGTTATAGTGGCAGTCCGGGCCGGGCGGGTTGTGTCCCCGGGTCCACAGTTCTCTGCCACCGCGGATGATCGTCCGGCTGAAGCCGCGGTGCGCCCTTCGCCGAGAGGCGACCAGCGCGCTCGGTCCGGACCCTGCTCACCCTCGGTGAACGGTAAGGATGGCAAGCCATGAAGGGCGATCGCACCGAGATTGTCATCGACGCTGGTGGTGCCACCGTGACCTATCAGATCGAGGCCACCCGTAACGGCCGGCGGGTGGAGATCACCCACGGGCGCGGCATCGTCGAGGTCACTGAGGTCACTCGGGGCGGCACACCGGTGCGCACTGCCCGGTTCATGGCCTCCCGCGTGGTCGCCCTGGTCGAGCACCCCGCAGCCCGCCCCATAACGCGCGAGGGCAAGCCGGCCGGTCCGGTTGTTCCCCGCCCTCGAGCAGGTGACACCCCAATCATCCGCCAGCCCGCCGAAGCGGTATGACACACCACGCATGGCTGCTTGCGAGGCACGACCGGTGACTTCACCACAACCGCATGAAATGCATCAAGGCCAGCGATGTGCTCGGTCGCTGCACGCCGTACCCCGGCTACGTAGCCGATCAGCTCATGGCGGCTAGAGATTCTCAGCCGACGCCGGTGTCGATCACCGACACAGTGTCGGCGTTGCTGTTGGTGATGTAGGCGCGGCGCCCGTCGCGGGAGACCGCCACACCCACGGGGTGGCTGCCGACGTAGCCTCGCTTGATAGCGGACCTCGCCCAGGGCGCCGGAGCCGATCAGTGTTCCCAGGCGGTAGGGGCCGAACTGCTCGGTAGTCACCTAAGCACTCCCCCCGGTCGAGGCGTGAACGCCCCGATGAGCCGCCAGACACTCAGACGAAGCGGATCATAGCGGCGCGCCACTGCCGTGGTCGAAATCTGTTAGGGCCGAACGTCTGATAAAGCAAAGGTCACGGTGGTCAGTGGGTGACGGTGGTGAGGAACGTCCGCCAGGCTGAGGTGGGGACGGCCAGGGCGGGGCCGTCGGGGTCCTTGGAGTCGCGTACCAGGACACGATGCGGTGCGGGGGCGACTGGCTTGTTCCTCGCCCAGCGCAGTCGCCGCCAGGATGTCTCGGCAGGCGGCGATCTCCTCCGGAAGCTCCAGGAACAAGCTCGACGTCGTGCTCTCCAGGTAGGCCACTGGCTGGAACTTGGCGAATTCCATCAGCCTGAACGCCCCGGCCATGGCCGCGTGTGCGCCCAGCCACGCCGGGACCACCTGCAACGTGAGGAGGAGCGCACCGACATCTGCAACAGGCCGGGCACCACTATCGCCTCGAAGTGACTGTGGCTGCTGCTGGCACAGCGCGACCAGCCGGTCCCGTTCCGGGACCTTGACCCGGGCACATCCCCAGGAATGCGGCGACGTCCACCTCGCTGCCGCCGCGCTTGCCCGACAGCAACCGCGACACCCGGCTCGGTGAACAATCGAGCAGGTACGCGGCCTGTTCGCCGGTCAGCCCAGCTTGCTCCAGCACCCGGCGCAGCCCCTCACTCAGCTCCCGGCTACGCACCGTCGGCTCACCATCTACCATGACGACCTCCCCACAGCGAACCCTGACACCCGTACCGGCGCGTGATCATCCCGAACGGCCCCACGGGTCTTCCACCGGAGAATAGGGCGTGTCCCGAGGACAATCCGACCATCCGCGTCCCTGCGCGCAGCCCGACGTTCTGGATGCAGAACGCTGCTATTTGGCCCCAGATAAGCGTGTTCTGCATCCAGAACGCGACAGGGGGATCGGGAGCTTCTACTGTGCTGTTGCTGGGAATGGGGCTGGGCTGGGTGAGGAAGGGGTTGACATGTTGCTGTCCCCGCATGAGCAGGAGAAGCTTCTCGTCCATGTAGCCGGCCAGCTGGCCAGGGAGCGTCGAGCGAGGGGATTGCGGCTGAACTACCCCGAGGCGGTCGCTCTGATCACGTCGTGGGTACTGGAAAGAGCACGGGACGGGCGCAGCGTCGCCGATCTGATGGCGGGGGGTCAGCGGGTGCTGGACCGAACCGATGTCCTGGACGGCGTGCCGGAGATGATCACCTCGGTACAGGTGGAGGCGACCTTCCCGGACGGCACGAAGCTGGTCACCGTACACCGGCCGGTCCAGTGACCGACGTGCCCGGTGAGCTGCTGCTCTCCGGTGAGCCGGTCGTGCTGGGCCCGCACACCGGCCACGAGCTGATCGTGCGCAACACCGGCGACCGGCCCATCCAGGTCGGGTCGCACTACCACCTTGCCGCGGCGAACCCGGCACTGGAGATGGATCGTACCGCCGCCACCGGGATGCGGCTCGCGGTCCCGGCCGGCACGTCGGTGCGCTTCGAACCTGGTATCGAACGGGTGGTGCGGGTGGTGCCGCTGGGTGGCCCCCGGACTGTGCCTGGCCTGCGGCTGGATGTACCGGACCCATCAAGGGCAGCCCGGCCAACCGTCAGTGGTGGACCGTGGACGGTTGAGCGCAGCCGCTACGCCCAGCTCTACGGACCTACCGAGGGCGACCGGGTGCGGCTGGCCGATACCAACCTGCTCGTGGAGGTCACTGAGGATCGCTCCCGCGGCCCGCACGGCGGGGACGAAGTGGTGTTCGGCGGTGGGAAGGTGATCCGGGAGTCGATGGGCCAGGCCCGGGCTTCCCGGGCCGACGGCGCGCCGGACCTGGTGATCACCGGCGCTGTCGTGCTGGACCACTGGGGAGTCGTCAAGGCCGACATCGGGGTCCGGGACGGCCGGATCGTCGCACTGGGTAAGGCCGGGAACCCGGACGTCATGGACGGGGTGCACCCGGCGCTGGTCATCGGCCCGGGTACCGAGGTGATCGCCGGCAACGGGATGATCCTGACGGCCGGTGCGGTAGACAGCCACGTGCACCTGATCAGTCCGCAGCAGGTGCCCGAGGCGCTGGGCTCAGGCGTCACCACCCTGATCGGCGGCGGCACCGGCCCCGCGGAGGGCACCAAGGCCACCACGGTGACCCCGGGCCCGTGGTATCTGGCCCGGATGCTGGAGTCCCTGGACGAGTTGCCGGTGAACATCGCGCTGCTGGGCAAGGGCAACACCGTGGGTGAGCCGGCGCTGTATGAGCAGGTCGCGGCGGGGGCCAGCGGTTTCAAGCTGCACGAGGACTGGGGATCCACCCCGGCGGCCATCGACACCTGCCTGCGGGTCGCCGACGACACCGGCGTGCAGGTGGTGATCCACACCGACACGCTCAACGAGGCCGGCTACGTCGCGGACACCCTGGCCGCGATCGCCGGGCGAACCATCCACACCTATCACACCGAGGGGGCGGGCGGCGGCCACGCGCCGGACATCATCACCGTGGCCAGCGCCCCCCACGTGCTGCCCAGCTCCACCAACCCGACCCGGCCGCACACCGTGAACACCCTTGATGAGCACCTTGACATGCTGATGGTCTGTCACCACCTCAACCCAGCCGTGCCGGAGGACCTCGCGTTCGCGGAGAGCCGGATCCGGCCGTCCACCATCGCGGCCGAGGACCTGCTGCACGACCTCGGGGCCCTCTCGATGATCGGGTCGGACTCGCAGGCGATGGGCCGGGCCGGCGAGGTGATCCTGCGGACCTGGCAGACCGCGCACGTCATGAAACGCCGGGTGGGGGCGCTGCCCGGGGACCCGCCGACCTCGGACAACCTGCGAGCGCGGCGGTATGTGGCCAAGTACACGATCTGCCCGGCCGTCGCGCACGGGCTCGATGGTGAGGTCGGCTCGGTGGAGGTGGGCAAGCTGGCTGACCTGGTGTTGTGGCAGCCCGCGTTCTTCGGGGTGCGGCCCAGCGTCGTGCTCAAGGGCGGCATGATCGCCTGGGCGGCGATGGGGGACTCCAACGCCTCCATCCCCACCCCGCAGCCGGTCCTGCCCCGGCCGATGTTCGGCGCCGCCGCCGTCACCGCCGCCGCCACCTCGGTGCACTTCGTGGCACCCGCGGCGATGCAGGGTGGCCTGGCTGATCGGCTGGCGGTGCGACGCCGGTTGGTGGCGGTGCGCGACACCCGGGCGCTGCGCAAGACTGATATGCCGCGCAATGATGCGCTGCCGCGCATCGAGGTGGACCCTGAGACGTTCACCGTCCGGATCGACGGTGAGGTGGTCGAACCGCATCCCGCGGAGGAGCTGCCCATGGCTCAGCGTTACTTCCTGTTCTGATGGTGACGTGGGGATCGCTGCTGCTGGCCGACTCCCGGTTGCCCACCGGGGGGCATGCGCACTCCGGTGGGGTGGAGGCGGCCGTGGCACGCGGGCTGTTGCGGGACGAGGCGGACCTCGCGTTGTTCCTGGCCGGTCGGTTGCGTGGGGCTGGGCCGGTGCTCGCCGCTGTCGCCGCCGCTGGTTGCCTGCTGGCGGCTGACCCCGACGCGGAGTGGGATCGGTGGGATGCCGCAGTGAGCGCCCGTATCCCGTCGGCCGCGACGCGGGAGGCGTCCCGGGCGCAGGGCGCGGCGCTGCTGCGCACGGCCCAGCGGGCCTGGCCCTGCGCCGCGCTGGAGGTGCTGCGCCAGGCGGGCCGCCCGCATCACCCGCTGGTCCTCGGGGCGGTGGTGACCGCCGTCGGTGACGGGCCTGCTGCGGCGGCGTTGCTCGCCGTGCACCACCTGCTCGGCGGGGCGTGCTCCGCCGCAGTGCGGCTGCTCGGGCTGGACCCGATCGCCGTCGCCGCGGTCCAGGCGCGGGCCAGCGGCCCGGCCCAGGAGGTGGCACTGGCGGCGACCCACGTGGCCCGGAAGGCCGTCACCCAGTGTGATACCCACTTGCTCCCTAGCACCGGTACTCCGCTGCCGGAGGTACTGGCCGAACTGCACGCTCGCACGGAGGAGGCCCTCTTTGCCTCGTGAGGATCCCGGGGCGGCCGGACACCGGGCACTGCGGATCGGCGTTGGCGGGCCGGTCGGCAGTGGCAAGACGGCGCTGGTCGCCGCGCTGTGCTGGACGTTGCGCGATGAGCTGTCCTTGGTAGTGGTGACCAACGACATCTACACCACCGAGGACGCCGATTTCCTGCGCACCAACGGGGTGCTGCCCGACGAGCGGATCCGGGCGGTGCGCACCGGCTGCTGCCCGCATACCGCGATCCGCGACGACA
>JBOHFG010000082.1:0-2080 GCA_050699575.1 Pseudonocardiaceae bacterium | reverse complement strand
TTGTCAAGGGACACGCGGACCTGAACAGTGGCGGACGTGAGATCTGAACGGCGGCGGACAACAGAACTGAACGGTGGTGGCCACCGGATCTGCCCGGAGGGGGTGGTGGCCACTGGCCGTGTGGTGGGGTTAGGTCAAGGCTTTTACCCCCTGTCCGGTGAGGGCTTGGGAGAGCCGGATACTGTCGCCGTTGGTTTGGCAGAGGTGGGCGTGGTGGAGGAGCCGGTCGACGGTGGCGGTGGCCAGGGTCTTGGGCATGAGCTCGTCGAATCCGGAGGGGTGTAGATTCGAGGAGACGGCTATGCTGCGGCGTTCGTAGGCGGCGTCGACGAGCCGGTAGAGTCCTTCGGCGGCGTCGGGTCCTACGGGTAGTAGTCCGATGTCGTCGATGATAACGAGGTCGGCGCGTAGGATGCGGGTGATGGCTTTAGTGACTGAGTCGTCAGCGCGGTGGCGGCGGACTAGCACTCCGAGGTTTTCGAGGGTGAACCAGGCGACGTGTTTACCGGTTTCGACGGCGGCTTGGCCCAGGGCTTCGAGCAGGAAGGTTTTGCCGGTGCCAGCGGGGCCGCAGACGACCAGGTTCTCTGCCCGGCTGATCCATTCCAGGGTGCGTAGCGCGGTTTGGGTGGGGGTGGGGATGGAGGATAGTGCCTCATTCCAGCCGTCGAAGGTTTTCCCGGTGGGAAACGCCGCGCGGGCGCGGCGGGTGGCCAGTGAGGAGCGGTCGCGGCCAGCGATCTCCTCGGTCAGCAGGACCCGCAGGACTTCGGTGGGGTCCCAGCGCTGGGCTTTGGCGGTGGCCAGCACTTCGGGGGCGGCCCGGCGGATGTGCGGGAGCCGCATCCGGCGTAGCAGTGCCTCCAGCTGGTCATCCAGCGGTGGTGGGGCCGGGGTGCGGGTGGTCATCGCGGCCCCTGATCCGCGCGGAGTCCCCGATCCGGGTGCAGCAGGCGGTCGATCCGGTCGGCGATGTATTCCAGGAAACAGGTCATGCCCTGGAGGTCGGGGCTGCCAGCGAAATGCCGGTGCAGGTCGCGCGCGGTGGCATCGGGGGCATGGTCGAGCCAGTGGGCCAGCCGGCTGATCAGCGTTGCCCAGGCCTGCAGCTCACACGCCGCGACGCCGACGGGCCGGTCGGGGTCCGCCCCTGGGGGGTTGACCAGGATGGGGTCGTGGTGGTTCACGATGTCACCTCCGTGTCGCCGAAGCCAGCCCAGCCCGCGGTGCCTTGTGCCAGGGTGTGGCCCTCACTGGCCTGGCCCAGGGGCCCGGGGGTGGCCTGGGCTTGGTGGGTCAGGATCGCGGTGAGGTCACCGTCGGCGAAGCGGCCCGCGGTGGCGGCCTGACCCAGCGCCCGGTCCACCACGTCCCTGGGGTGCAGCCGGGCCAGCTCCACGGCCTCGGCCATCTTGGCCCGCACCCGGGCAGCACCGGTCGCACCGGCCTCGGTCAGCCACAACGCCGCACCGCCGCCGATCGACAGGAACGCCGCCTCGGCGTCCGTGCGCGCCTTCGGTGTGCGGGAGAGCACTCCGGGTGGGGGCGGGGGGAAGTGCGCGTCATCCAGGCGGGGGGTGCCCGGGGTGGTCACGGCGTGGCGGGCCACCTCCAGTGGGCCGGCGTCGCCGACATGCACGATGACGACCTGCTCACCGTGGCGGCGCACCCACACCCGCTGCCCGGCCAGGGTGTGGGGCACCGAGTACTGCCCGACCTCGAAGCTGACCATCGGGGTGGTGAGCCCCACCGTGCGCATCACCCCGAACGCGGCCGTGAACGGCGCCGCGGGCAGCGGATGCAACCGTTGCTGTTCCTCGATGAGCATTTCAGCCGGGGCGCGGCGGGTGATCCGGTGCACCCGGGTGTTGACCTGGTCGCAGAACGCGGCGCAGGCCGCCTCCAGCTCGGCGAAGGAGGCATACTCCTCCAGCAGGTTTGCCTCGGTGGGCACCAGATCGGCCTTCGCGACCCGCACCGACGCCTCCGAGCCGCCCTTGGTGGCCGGGTCCGCCGGCACACACGTCGCCACCGTCAGCCCGTAATGCCTGGCGAAGACCACCGTGGCCGCATTACGCAC
>JBOHFG010000081.1:0-48408 GCA_050699575.1 Pseudonocardiaceae bacterium | reverse complement strand
ATGTCGGCGACGAAGACGAAGTCGCGGGTCTGATACCCGTCGCCATAGACGATCGGCCGTTGCCCAGCCAGCACACGATCGCAGAAGGTCGCGATCACCCCGGCGTCACCGCGGGGATCCTGCCGGGGGCCGTAGACGTTGCTGTACCGCAATGTCACCACATCCAGTCCGTGCGTCCGGTGAAACCAGCGGGCGTAGTGCTCGGCGGTGTGCTTGCTCAGCCCGTACGCTGAGACGGGGTTGACGGGCACGTCCTCCGAGGTGGGGACGACGTCAGTCGCGCCGTAGATCGCTCCGCCGGTGGAGGTGTTCACCACCCGTCGGGCGCCGGCCGCGTGGGCGGCGGAGAACACGTTCACCGAACCCAGCACGTTGACCGCCGCATCGTGCGCTGGCTCGTCCATCGAGAGCAACACGTCGATCTGGGCCGCGAGGTGGAACACCAGCTCCGGCCGGAAAGACTGGAAAGCCTTGGTGACCGCGAGACCGTCGCGGATGTCCAACTCCTCCAGCTGGACCCCGCGCTTGAGTGCTTCGTCGAGATGGGCCTTCGTGCCTCGGCTGAGATCATCGACGACAAGCACCTCAGCGCCGTCGTCCACGAGTGCGTCGACGATGGTCGAGCCGATAAAGCCAGCTCCCCCTGTGACCACCGCCCGCATGGCAGTCTCAGGAGCCGACCGGTGCAATCCTGAGCACCTTGTCGTCGTCGCCGTTGCTGGTCGTGACATACAGCGCGCCGTCATCTCCCGAGCGCACCGCGCGAAGCCGGCCATAGCGGCCATTGAGCTGTGGGAGTTGTCCCACCTCGGTCACCGCTCCGTTCGAGTCCATGTGCATGAGCAGCAGCTTGGTGCCCTTCAGCGCGGCCACCGCGAGCAGGCCCCGCATGCCGCCCCACTGCCCACCGGTGATGAACGCGGCTCCACAGAGTGCTTCGGTATCGTGACCCGAGCTCCACACCGCGGGGATCGCGTCTGGGAAGCGCTGCAGGTCGGTCATCGGCACGCTCTCGTCGTAGCGGGTTTGGGTACCACCACGGGAGGGGTCCCAGCCGTAGTTGGCCCCAGCTCGCAGGATGTTGATCTCATCGTCGACGTCCGGGCCGTGTTCCGCGCTGACGAGCCGACCGGTTCCCGGCTGCACCGCGACGCCCTGCACGTTGCGGTGGCCGTAGCTGAACACGAGCCGTTGGGCGATGTTCGGGGAACCGGCGAAGGGATTGCCGGGTGCGGGACCGCCGGTGCGCAGGTCGATCCGGAGTACCTTGCCGCCGAGCTGGGTGCGGTCCTGGGACACAGCGGCGGTTGCCGAGTCGCCGGTGCCCACGTAAAGAGAGCCGTCCGGGCCGAGGGTGGGGCGGCACCCGGAGTGCCTGCCAGAAGGATTCACGGGGAGCCCGGCGACCAACGGGTCAGCCACGCGACGGGCTTGTGCGCCATCGAGCGAGAGCTCCCAGGTGACCAGCCGGACATCCACCGGCCGGCCGGCCTTCTGATAGGTCTGACAAGTGGTAAACCGGCGCGTTCGGGTGAAGTCGGGATGCACTACCAGCCCCATCAGGCCGCCTTCTCCGGCGACGTACACATCGGCGAGGTCGGCAGCAACCTCGGTGACCCGGGAGCCGAGTCTGCTGGACGATAGCAGCTTGATCCGCGCCGGTCGTTCAGTGATCAGCGCTGCGCCGCTGGGGAGGAATCCGATGTCCCAGACATGCTCCAATCCCGTGGCGATCACGTCGACCCGGGTCTCCGGTGCGCCCGATGCTCCGGTGGGAATGCCGGTGCCGAGCGGGGTGCCCCGGCCGCCGACAGCGCACCCGACAACCACACACCCGAAGACGAGCCCGAGCAGTGCCAGCAATCCACGAGCGCGCAGCATTACGCGATGCTCACGATCGAGCGGTGGGTCGGTGATGAAGCCGCACGGATGATCAGAGTACCGGGGGGCGGTCGACGGATTCGCCGGCGAGGTTGCGCACCACCTTGGCTGGCACACCGGCCACGATGACGTCGACGGGTACGTCAGTGGTGACGACGGCGCCGGCGGCCACGATAGAACCGGCTCCGATGGTGACCCCCGGAAGGATCACTGTGCAGGCCCCGAGCCAGACTCCGGGCCGGAGCACCACCGGTCGGCCAGTCGCGGTGCCAGCACGCCGACTGGCCGGTCCGATGACGTGCATCGACGTGACGATGGTGCTTCCGTGGCCCACCACGACATCGTCGTGCAGTATTATCGGCGCCTTGAGATCCAGGTAGCAATTGCCGTTGATGAAACACCGATTACCCATCCGCAGATTAGCCGGGTGGCTGAAGTAGGTGCGGCCGTGCAAGCTGCTCGACGACGGTATGGTGGCGCCGGCGAGGCGCAGCACCGTTCTGCGGATCCATCGGCTGACCACGTCGTCCCCGACAACGTTGGACGTGGTGTTCACAGTGTGCACCATGATCTTTTGCGCGGAGGAACGCACCTGGTCCGCACGATGTCGTGCCGGCGTGGTGGGGTCAGCGGGTCCCGGTCCGCGCATCCGTTGAAAGGCGACCATGATGCCTACCGTGTATGCCGCGCCAGCCACGACACCCGCCAGGCCGGCGCCGATCAGGCGCCACGAGCTCGCTAGCACGATCATTGCCGTGATGGAGACGAGAGCGCCGGCCGTCCGCATCGCCCACAGTCGTCGCATCTGCCCGGCAGCTTTCAACGCGACACCGCAACCGAACCCGATTGCGAAGAGCACATACTGGGCTGCGACCAGCTGGGTGATGACTGCTGCGCTGGTGAACTCCGTGCCGTAAGCCAGCCGCAACATGGGTTCGGCGAAGATCGCTACCAGCACGCAGTACGCGGTGGTGAGCCCGAGAACAGCCACGCTCAACCTGGTGGTGTAGGCCATCAGTCCCGGTCTGCCGTGCTGCCGCAGCCGGCGAACACACTCTGGTAGCCCGATATTGCCACCTGCCAAGAAGATGATGACCGCCGGTCCGACCAGGCTGGCGCCGGCCCGGTACACGCCGAACTGCGCGGTCCCGAGCAAGACCGGTAACAGGAGCAGGTAGCCCTGGTCGGACAGGAATGCCGTACCGGACTCGGCGAGGAACCAACGGCTGCGCGTCCACAGGGAACGGAGGTGAGTGAGCCCGCCGCGGACGGTCGTCCGGACCCGGCTCTGGAACAGCCCGATGAGTGCACCGGCGGTAGCCCCAATTCCCCACGAGGCGATGAACGCCGCGACGGTATGGACGTTGAGGACGAACAGGGCGAACGTGCTGGATCCCTGGGCCACGGCGAACACCCCATCGCTGGTGAGTGCCCGGTCCGGGCGCTGCAGCCGGAAGGCCATCCCGCGCCAATAGTCCTGGAGCAGCAGGCTCGGGATCCACGGTGCCAGCGCGAGCACTGCCACTCCACTGGCCCCGGTGAGCATCAGCAGGCCGCCGGCCGCGGCGAGGCACCCTGCCACTGCGGCGCCGAGCAGCAGGGTCGCTAGCATTCCCTCGCGCAACTGAAGCTCACCACTGCCCGTGGCGTCACCGACGGTCATCGGCTCGCTGATCAGGGCGCGGCTGACCGCGAGCACGGCAAGCCAGATCAGGAACGCGATCCCGAAGGCCCCCAGGGCATCGGCACCACCCGCGCGCGCGACCATCACCCCGATGGCGAAGTTGGTCGCGGAGGAGACGAACTGGTCCGCGAGCGTGAGGACGGCTCCCCGGCTCCCGATCATAGGGGTTCCCCAAGACCATTGCCGGTGATGGCGGCCCGGTAGCCGGCGATCAGCGCAGCCAGTCCCACTGCCGGGGTGAACCGGCTCTCGTAGCAGCGGCGGGCGGCGGCGCCGAACGCCAGGTTGCGGTCCACCTCGGTCTGAATCCGACGCAGGCACTCCACCAGCGAGACTACGTCCCCTGGCCGGTGCAGCAACCCGGTCACCCCGTCGTGTACGAGCTCGACGAAGGCACCGTGGGCGGCGGCCACGGCGGGCACCGCGGCCGCCATTGCCTCGACCACCACGAGGCCGAAGGACTCCATCCAGACAGAGGGCGCCACCACCGCCGTCGAGCGCCCCAGTAGCTCCGCGCACTCCGTCTTGCTCCGGAGACCGAGGTACTGGATGTCAGCCCGGCGGTGTGCCCAGCGCCGCACCTCCTCGTCGAGCGGACCTGTGCCGGCCAGGACGAGCGGCACCCCGATCCCGCCGGAGGCAGCGATCAGGTCCCAGGCGGCCATCAGCAGGCGCAGGCCCTTCTCCTCGGTCATCCGGCCGAGGTAGAGCAGATGTTCGCCCGGTCCGGCGCGCCGGATGCTGGGGTCGACGACAAAGTTGTGTTTGACGACCAGCCGCTGCGCCGGCATGCCCGCCTGAATGAGGATTTTCCGCTGGGCGTCGGAGATGCAGAAGAACGGTGCCACACTCGTCCACCAGCGGCGGCGGTTGGCGAGCATGGTGACGGTGAGTGGCACGGTGGCCAGCCGGGAACCGCGGTAACACCCGTGCCACAGCGCGGGAAGCGGAAACCGTCCGGTGCAGTCAGTGCACACGTGACCAGCGCGGTAGAGCGTGCCGCTCGGGCACACCTGAAGGTAGTTGTGCAAGGTCGCCACGGCCGGCACGCCGACGTCGGCGCACGCCGCCACCACGGACGGGCTCAGCAACGGGAACGTGTTGTGGATGTGCACGACGTCCGGTCGCTCCGCGCGCAGCCGCGCCACGAGTTCCGCCCGCACGGCCCCATTCCACGGCACTCGCAGCGGCACCGAGGCTCTGTCGAGCAGGGACATCGACGCGATGTCGTCGCTGTGCCGCTCGAACGCGGTGACCCGATGCCCAGCACTGGCGAGCAGGGCCATTTCCTGGTCGACGACGCGGTCCTCCCCGCTCGGTTGCCCCGACCGGTACCGGTTGTGCACCACGAGGACGTGCAACCGCGGAGCGCTCATCCCGGCACCCGGGTCAGCAGTGCCGCGGCGACGGCCAGGTGCAGGAGGTAGGGCGAGGCGTCGCCGAGTCCGACCTCAGCGTACGAGGCGATCGCGCAGTACAGAATCAGAAAGATGGCGCACGCCCGGGCCGGCGAGGGGGGTCGAAGCATCGCGGTGGCCAACAGCCAGACCATGAAGGTTGCGCCGATCGCAACACCGACAAGACCTTGATCATAGTAGATCGCCAACCAGCCGCTGTCGATCGGAAGGCCGTTGAACGACTTGTTCGTCAGGCCCACGCCGAGCAGCTGTTCGGACAGCGTGCGCGGCTGGGCGAGCAGGGCCTCCCAGACGTTCTGCCGCCCGGTCAGGTTGGCGAGTTGGTCGGTGTCCTGCCCACGCGCAAGCCAGTGCTGCACGGCGGGCCCCAGGGTCACGGCGATCAACCCGCCGAGCACGGCGATCGCGATCACGGCACGGCGAGCTCGCGCACTGCTGAGCGTGAGGTTGAGCAGAGCGCCGAGCACCCCAGCGACCAGGGCGAGCAAGGCTGTGCGGGTGTGGCTGAGCAGCAGGATGGCGACGGCCGACGGCACGATCCAGGCGGCGCTGCGGCCGTCGATCTGGCGGGTGAGCCAGAGCAGAATGGTGAGCCCGGCGGCAACCGCGGCGTACTGACCCACTTGGGGCGGGGGAATGGGCCACAGCGTCCCGACGAGCCGTCCGCCGTAGAGCTCCGGCAGCGCGGTGCCCGGTGATACGACGAGACCGGCTGCCACCACCAGCAGCACTGCGCCAAGGGCCCGGACGTGGTGGCGCACGAAGCTCAGGTCGCCTCGCCACCAGCGGGTGAGCAGCCACAGTGTGGTCAGGAACAGTGCACCGCGGACACAGCGGAACAGTGCCCCCAACCCGGATTCCAGGCGCAGGCTGGCGGCGACTCCGACCACCAGCAGCAGGGTCAGGAGCAGCAGGTATGGGCTCGGCTGGATGCGCAGCCGCGGGTTGAGCACGAGGGCCAGCCCGAGCGCGCACAGCAGGGCGCCCATCGTGACGAGCTGCCCGACCCCCCGGGGGAAGGGGATGACCATCGGCACGTCGGTGTAACCGAGCGTGTTGACCAGCAACAGCGACCAGACCATCCCGACGTGGCGGGACGAGGTCGGCTCGCGAAGGACCGGGCGAACGGCTCGGGTGTCGGTCATTGCGCCTCCGGGCCCTCGATTCGTCGGTCGGTGGCCTCGATGCCGAAGGTGTTGCGCAACCGGAGCCGTTCGCCGAGCCGCTGCCACCGGGGCGCCTGCGTCGACCAGTAGTGGAACAGTTCGACCTGACCGAAGCTCGCGTGCAGGAGCTTGGCCAGCGCCTGGTCGTTCACCCCCTGGCGCACGACGTGGTATTCGGTCATGTCCGCCGCCAGGGACTCGTCGTAGCGACCCTGCAGCCGCCGGATGCGGGTCCGCGCTCCAGCCAGCAGGTCCCCCTTGGTGAGCCGCCACGCGAAGTACGCACCACGGTCGGCGGCGTTATCCAGTGGACGGCGCCGTGGGTACCAGTCCGGATCCTGGTACGCGGCCAGGGCGCCACCGGGTCGCAGCAGCGGCGTCAACCGTCGGATGAACCCTGCGTAGTCGGGGATGTGATGCAGCACCGAGATGCACAGGATGAGGTCGAAGCCCGCGGGCAGCCCGAAGATGCCTTCGCCGTCGGGGTCATGAACCACTGAAACGTTGGCGGTGTGCCGGAACCGCCGGGACAGCACGTCGACGCTGGGCTTGCTGATCTCGGTGACGGTGACCTCGGCGCCGAGGTCGAGTAGATGCTCGGTGAAGGTGCCGTGCCCTGCGCCCACTTCCAGGATGCGGCACCGTCCCGACCGCGCGAAGCCCGCGTCCACCAGGCGCCGGATCCGGCCGGTGAGCCGCGCGTGCAGCCGGGGATGCGACAGGTGTGGCGAGCCCGCGAGGTAGTCGACGCCCTCGCCGTAGGTCATCTCCTGGGCCCGCGCGATAGCCGGCACCCGCCGGCCCTGGTCCGGGAGCGGCCGTGGCCGCAGGTGCACCCACAGGTGCCAGCCGAGCCAGCGCTGCGCCGGCAGCCGGCGCACCGGCAGTGGCGGAGCGTGCATGTAGCGCGAGTAGGAGCGGACCAGCTCGAAGTTTGGGAACTCCCGGGCCACCTCCCGAGGGGAGTACACGCGCGCGTAGGGGTTGTGCGGGCCGTCAGTGTTGTGGTGGATGAAGGTGTCGATCGCAAGATAGCGAAGCAGGCCCGCGCGCTCCGCGTTGTCCAGATGCTGGCGCAACAGTGGCGAGGGTTGCAGCAGAGCTGAGTGCCGCAGCGGGTAGGCCGCGGCGAGGGCGGCCCGGCGCAGGATTTTGATGCTGAACTGGTAGTTCAGTGAGGCGCGGGCGTAGAGCATGGCCACCACCATGCCGTTGGGTTTGAGCACGCGGTGGATCTCGCCTTGGGCTGCGTGGATGTCGGGGATGTGGTGCAGCACACCGTGGCTGAACACGAGGTCGAAGGTGCCGTCCGGCCAGGGTATGGCCAGGGCGCTGCCCTGCTTGAGGTCGTCGTGGGGCAACGCCCGAATGTCCAGCCGCGCACGGACCCGGTTGATGGACTCCTGGGTGAGATCCAGACCGGACCAGTGGGCGCCCCGCCGGATGATCTGCTCGGATTCGGCGCCCTGCCCGAGCCCGATCTCCAGCACCTTCTTGCCGCGCCAGTCTATCTCGTCCAGGCACGCCGGGATGTGGCTTTCCTGACGGTAGCGCCAGTTGTCGTACGCAGTGAAGAACCTCTCGTAGTTGTCCGCGAAAGATTCGTGCAGCCCGCCGACGATGTGGTCGCCACACGGATGCAAGTTCCAGAATGACTGGACTTCGCTCTCATTCATGTCACGTCACCTTATCCCTCGTTGTCCTGGCCGGCGGATCAGCAGTCGCCGGTCGGCGGGCCATCGGCGAACGTGCTTCCCACGTCCTGCTGGTATGGTTCCGCTTGCCACTTGGCGGCGTCGAGAGCGCGACCTGTGTCGAATGCCATGAATTTCCACAGCCCGCGGTAGGAGTTGTTCCACCATCGGTTGTCCTGGCTGAAGGTGAGCGCCTGTTTGACCACGTCGGCTCGATAAGGTGACCAGGCCGGGAAGGTGCCGTAGTTCGACAGCACCGCGATCCGGCTGGCGAGGCTGCCCGAGCACCCGGCGAACGTGAAGGTGTTGTCGTGGACGTGGACACGCTGAGTTCTCCACCGGCATTCGTCGTAGAGCGGCTTCGTGGCAATACCCGGTGGTGCGCACCGCGACGATGCGGGGACCAGTCGTGTGCAGTAACCCGTCGACGTGTTTGCCGGGCTGTTGCAGAAGCGGTCGGCGTTTTCCCACGCGGTGATCCCCGACCAGTTTTTCTCGAGGACGTTGCGGTATATCTCGATTGAGTCGGTGCGCGCTCTGAGGCGGGGCTCGCCGCCGGACTCGCTCAGGTATATGGCGGCTACCGGGAAGTTATCCTTCCGGCCCGCGAACGTCCGGCCCTTGACCCAGGTGTTGTTTCGGAGGGTGTTGTCGCGGAGGACGAGGTTGTAACTCGTCTCGTAGAAGACCGCCTCCGCGTCGTTGCCCTCGATCAAGTTTCCTTCGATAAGGAAATCATTGTTGTCCGTGTCCGCCCACAGGCCGGGACCGTGGTTGTCGTGCACCCAGTTGGACCGCACGTCGGCACCGTTCACGGCCCAGAACTTGATCCCTCCGGTGCAGCCGCAGCCCGCGACCCGGGTCTCCCAGTCGTCGGTGTTGTTCTCCGAGATCTCGTTGCTCTCCACGACGAGCCCCGTGATCGAGTCACCTGACTGGTAGGCGTTCATCCCGTACTGGCCGTTGTTGCGCAGGCAGTTGTGCCGAACCTGCTGGTGGGCACCCGCCATGAGCCCGGCGCCCTGATTGCGCTGGATCACGTTGTCCTCGATCACCCAGCCGTCCCCGGAGTCGTGGTTCACCACGCCCTGGTCCCGGGGCGGGATGAACCCTTGGACCGTGAGGTACCGGATCGTCACGTTCGTGGCCCGCTGAGTGAACGCGTACCGGTTGCTGCCGCGACCGTCGAGGACCGCGCCGGGGGCGCCGAGGTAGGTGTCGCCGTCCTTCGGGCTCACCTGGCCGAACTCGCCTCCACCCAGCGTGTGCCGGCCGGGGGCGAGCCAGAAGGTGGTCCCGGCAGGGTTGGCGGTGGTCTTGTCGTGAAGGTCGTTGTCCACGGCGGGGTCGACGGTGACGGATCCAGCCGGAGCGGAGGTGGGTCCGGGGCGCTGGTGGTTACACACCTCGGCCGGCGCCTGGGTTGGCGCGGTGACCGCGGGGTGCGACGGTGGCTCGTCGACCGGTGCGGAGGAGCACGCGAGGGTTGTGGTGACCAAGACCGTGCCCAGGAAAGTACCCAGCGCAGCGGTTCCGGCCGTCATGAACCTGATCATGAACTGAAGCGGAGCAGCGTCGTTAGCACAGTGACCTTGCCACCGACAGCCTCGCCACCGACAAGGCCACTCCCGAGCAGGGTGTAGGTGGGTTCCCGGCGCCCGAAGCCGGCGGAATACCAGCCCAGCGGAGGGTTGGTCTCGCCGCAGTGGGCTGTCCACGAGAGCTCGGCGGGCAACTCGAGCCGGGCAGTGTGCTCGGGACTTTCGCCTGTCCAGTGCAGGTGGGCAGTATTGCCGGCCAGGT
This sequence comes from Pseudonocardiaceae bacterium, assembly GCA_050699575.1. Taxonomy (GTDB): domain Bacteria; phylum Actinomycetota; class Actinomycetes; order Mycobacteriales; family Pseudonocardiaceae. Next base: position 38,762 of record JBOHFG010000081.1, on the reverse strand, counting down.
CCGGGTGGATCCGCGGGCCGAGGTGCCACGCGAGCCGGCAGGGGTGCCACTGCGGGCCGGTGACCTCGTCGACCACGGTCACCGTGCGGTTCGCGCTGTCCAGCTCGACCGATCGCCGGTGCACGGTGGGGCGGCCGCGACGGGCGTAGCCGTCATGCTCGGCACACCACCGGGCGCCGCCATCCGCGTGGGCGTGGGCCACGAGCACCCGGCTGCGAGCATGTTGTACCCACAGGAAAGGCCCGCCCGAGCTGGACTGGTCCTGGCCGCTCAGCTCCAGCGTGTTGTGGCCGAGCGTGGATCGGAAATAGCGGCGCCACTGCGGCTGACCGTGGTAACAGTAGGTGCCCGGATCCGCCAGCACATCGACACCGTCGTGCCGGATCTCCACCGACAGGGCGTCGGCGTGCGCGTGTGCCGCGATCGACAGAAAACCGTGCGGGCCGCCGTCGCACCGGCACCACAATTCACCCTGAGAGTCCCGGCGCGGCGCGCGCAGGATGGTAAGCCCGGCGTCGGCGAAGTGGATGGGCCGGTGTGCGGGGCGAACCACGGTGGCTGGTTGCGGCCCGGCGAGCGCCACCAGCAGGGTGGTGCGCACGTCGCTGCTCGCCGGCCATCCGGTCTGCGGCCACCAGGGCAGCCGCCCGAACAGGCCCGCACCGGTGTTGAGCAACGAGGCCCACCGGTCGGTGCCCGCGCCATCGACGACGAGCCCGTGCCCGTCGTCGGCGTCACCCTGTCGGGGGGGCCGCAGCGTGGTGTCGAGCACCGCCGCCAGCGCGTCGGTCATCCGGAGCAGGACGAGCCACGTCGACTCAGGCACTGGATGACCGGCGGCGGCGGCCTCGGCCGCGGCTGCCAGACCTAGCTCCAGTACCAGGCCGTGGTACTCGGTGGCGAGCTCGCGGTTGAGGCCGGAGGGGAAGGTGTTGCGCTGGAGTTGTTCGTCGAGCAGGCGCAGTGCCTGTTCTCGCCAGCGGTCCGACTCCCGAAACCACGGGAAGGCGCACGCCGCGGCGAGCTGTCCGGCGGCCTCGGCCACCGCATGGTTGTTCGCCGACGAGCCGATGCTCGGCAATGCGCTGAGCCACCGCTGATGATGGTAGAGGTGGTGCAGCGCCTCCGCGTTGTCCTCGAACACCCCTGGTGCCCCTGGCCAGGAGTCGAGCAGCCGGCGCACCCACACCCACGACAGCAGCCGGATGCCCAGCTCGATCCCGCTGATCCAATGCACTCCGCGCAGCGGCGGGTTGGCGGCCCACCACGACTTCAGGTGATCGGCGACCCGGCAGGCGTAGCGCTCATCCCCACTGACCGCGAACGCCGCGGCCAGCACGGTGAGGTGCTGGTGCCGGGACAGCTCCCACAGCTGCTTGATGTCCCCGACGGCCTGCTCGTTGCGGTAGTCGATGTCGAAGGAGTACTCGTCGGTGGGCGCGCGCCGGCCGGTCTTCGGGTCCCACGACCAGTCGGGGGTGACCAGGTCGTGGCGCGGGACGCCGAAGAACTCCCCCTGCCCTGCCAGGAGCCGCTCCGCGGTGACCATCAACCGCGCGGTGGCCGCCCCGCAGACCCGCTCCACGACGCCGTCTGCCAGCCCGGTCGCGAACCGCCGCTCGGGCCAGCAGCGCTGCTCGGCGGTGGCCGGTTCGTCGAGGAGCCCGCGCCAGCGACGGATCCGTGCTGCGGCCGTGGCCCGTCCCAGGACCTCGTCCGGCGTCATCCGCGACAACCGCCGCGCGTACCAGCCCGGGCTCATCATGGACGGTCTCCCACCGTGACCGCAGTGCCAGTGACCAGGCTGCGGCGCACCGCCAGGGTGGCTCGAGTGGTCGCGGCCAGCGAGCTGACCGAGACGGGCATGGGTCCGCCGGAGCGCACCGCGCTGACGAAGGCGGCCAGCTGGGCTCGCTGGCCTTTGTCCTGGCTGAGCGCCGGGAAGTACCGGCTCAGTGGGGGAGCGGTCCAGCGCTGCGGGCCGTGCAGCACGGCCCGCCGGAAATCGTCGAATTGCACTACCTTGCCGTCCGCGAGGACCTCGAAGGTCTCCTTGCGGAACCGAGAGCTGCCGCTCGTGGCGTAGGTGATGACAGCCGTGGACCCCTCAGCGTATTTCAGGACTATCTGCAGGTCTGCCTGCCCCGGTGTGGCACTGGCGAACACCGCCTCGGGTGCCGCGTCCAGCCACCAGCTCACCGTGTCGATGAAGTGCCCGCCCTCCCCGTCGAACCGGGAGCCCTCGGTGTCTCGCTGGCCGTACCAGCTGCGCTGGTCGAGCCGTCCAGCGTTGATCAGGTAGCGGACCGATGCCGGCCCCACGCGCCGCCCGAACCGTTTCCGTGCCGCACCCAGCAGCGGCGCGAACCGGCGGTTGAAGCCGACGTGCAGGCGGTCGTTCCCCGACTTCTCGATGGTCGTGAGCACCTCGCCCAGTTCCGCTTCGGTGAGCGCGAGTGGCTTCTCCACGAAAACGGCCTTGCCGGCCTCCAGCGCCTGGCAGACCAGTGTGGCGTGCGAGCTGTGCCTGGTCACCACGAACACCGCGTCGACCAGCGGGTCCTCGAGCATAGCCGGGACGTCGGTGGACGCCGAGGCGAACCCGAACTTGCGCTTGGCGTTGGCTGCGGAGAGCGCCGAGGTCGTGACGACCGGCCCGAGCTCGACGTCCGGGCGCTGTGCTAAGTGGGGCAGCAACATCGATGAGGCGTAGTTCCCGGCCCCAATGAAGGCGACCCGCAGCGCCGCGTCGCTGGGACGCGAGTGGCCGGTGGTAGTCAGCGGTGTCGCGGGATTGGGCGGGGTTGCGGTCTGCGGCGCCGCTGCCGTGGGGACGGTCGGCTCCGTGGCGTCGGGGTGGTCGGCCGGTGGGTAGCGGAACAGCACCGCGACCGCAGTCAGCTCTCCGCTGGCCAGCTGCTCGTAGGTTTGCACCGCGGTGGCGAAGGCGGCCACGTGGGAGATCAGCGGCGCGACGTCGACCCGGTGGCGGGCCAGGAGGTCGAGGAAGCACCCGAGGTTGCGCCGCTCGGTCCAGCGGACGTACCCGATCGGGTAGTCCCGGCCGTCCAGCTCGTAGCCCGGGTCGTAGCGGCCCGGGCCGTAGGAGCGGGAGAACCGGACGTCCAGCTCCTTGTCGTAGTAGGCGTTCCACGGCAGGTTCAGGCTGCACTTGCCGATGTCCACGACTCGGGCGCGGTCCCGGCTCAGCCGCGCGGCGAGCTCGACGGGATCGTTGCTGGTGCCCCCGGCCGCCAGGTAGACCTGATCCACCCCATGGCCGTCACTCAGCTCGTCGACCGCGTTGTCGATCAGATCCGAGCCGGGGTGGCCACAGATCTGGGCCCCGAGCTGCTCGGCGAGCCGGCAGCGCTGCGCCACCGGGTCGACCCCCACGACCCGGACACCCGAGGCGGTCAGCAACTGCACCACCAGCTGGCCGATCAACCCGAGGCCGATCACGAGGGCGATCTCGCCGAGCGCGGGCTCGCCGCGTCGCACGCCCTGCATCGCGATCGCGCCGACGGTGGCGAAGGCCGCATGGTCCGCGGGGACGTCCCCCGCCACCCGATGGTAGAGATTCATCGGGACCCAGTTGAGCTCACTGTGCACCGCGTGCTCGTTGCCCGCGCAGGCCACGACGTCGCCAACGGTCACGTCGTGGATCCCCTCGCCGACCTGCTCGACCACTCCGCAGAGGGAGTACCCCAGCGAGGTGTAGGAGTCGAGCCGGTTCAGCACCTTGCGGTAGGTGGCGGCCGGACCGGTTGTCGCGGCGCTCTGCAGAACCTTCGCGACCTGATCCGGCCGGGCGCGGGCCTTGTTCAGCAGCGACATGTTCGCCTGTTCCACTTTCATCAGCTCCGTGCCGCTGGAGATCAGTGAATAGTGGGTCCGGACGAGCACACCGCCGGGTCGACACCTCGGCACCGGCACGTCCAGCAACGCCAGCTCGCCGGTCTTGTAGTTCTGCACGACCTGTTTCATGTCCGTGCTCCCAGGGGTAGTTCAGAGATCATGCGGCGCCGGCTGCCTTCGCCTGTCGGTACCAGTGCTCCAAGGTCAGTACGTGCCACAGGTGCTTGGACCGGTCCTGCTGGCCCGAGGAGTCCTCCGCGACGAGCCGCCGCAGCGCGTCCTGCCGCAGGAATCCGGACGATACGAGTGCCCCCTCGGCTACGACCTCCGCCACCATCGGTGCCAGGTCCCGGCTCATCCACGCTCGCAGCGGGGCGCTGAACAGGCCCTTCGGCCGGTGGACGATCTCGGGTGGCAGGATGGACAGCGCTGCCTGCTTGAGCGCGACCTTGCCACGGCGGCCCACGATCTTGTGGGGACCGGGAATGCTGAACGCGGCCTTGACCACCTCCACATCGACGAACGGCACCCGCACCTCGGTGGAAGCGGCCATGCTCGCCCGGTCGGTATAGGTGAGGTTGAGGCCCGGCAGGAACATGCGCGCATCGGTCAGACACATCCGGTTGACAAAGTCGTCCAGCGCTTGGTCGGCGTACACCTCGGCATGCTCGGTAAGCACGTCATCAACGACATCGGACAGGTCGGGGCTCACCAAATTCAGCAGCTCGAGCCGGTCGTACATCGTGTAGCTGCGGCGGAAAGCCGTCTCTTCGGGCAGCTCGGCGAATGACAGAAAGCGCTTGGCGAACCGTACGGAACGGTACCCGCGCCGAGAGCTCGCCACCGGAATTCGCCCGACCACCACGCGTATCGGCGTGCGGAGCACGTGCGGCACCCCTCGGTAGCGCACGGCAAGAACGTTCGCCAGGTGCTTTCGATAACCGCCGAACAGCTCATCGGCTCCCATCCCGGACAGCAGCACCTTGATGCCGGCCTCCCGGGCCGCCGAACAGATCAGGAACGTGTTGATTGCCGCTGGGTCCCCGATTGGCTCGTCGAGGTGGTACACGATGCGCGGGAGCAGGTCAAGGATCTGCGGGGCGATCTCGATCTCTTCGAGCTTGACTCCGAAGCGTTCGGCGACCTGGCGGGCGTAGCGCAGGTCGTCGGGCATGGCCTCCCACCGGGTGTCCTGCGCCCGGAACCCGATGGTGTAGGCCGACATCTCCTGGTCGCGGGCGGCCAGAGCGGTCAGGTAGCTGGAGTCCAGGCCACCGGAGAGGAACGTCGCGACCGGCACGTCGGCGAGCAGGTGACGGCGCGTCGAGTCGGCGATGACGGCGCCGAGATCGGGTACCGGTGCCCCGGCGGCTTCCTCAGCGACGTCGCGAATCGACCAGAAGCGACCGCGTTCGATGGTCCCGTCGGGCCGGCACCGCAGCCAGCTGCCCGGTGGCAGCTTCTGCACCTCACGGAAGGCGCACCGGCTCTCCGGAACCCAGTAGTAGAGCAGCGAGGCCACCAGTGCTGAGTCGTCGATGTGCAGGGCCGCCCCGAGCGTCGCGGCCAGGGCCTTGAGCTCGGAGCAGAACACCATGCCCGCCCCGCGCCGGAGGAAGAACAGCGGTTTGATACCCAGCTGGTCGCGCGCCAGGACCAGCTCACCGGTCCGCTCGTCGAAGACGGCGAAGGCGAACATGCCCCGTAACCGCGGCAGGCACGTCGGCCCCCACCGGCGCCACGCCTCCAGGAGGACCTCGGTGTCGGAGGACCCGTGGAAGCGAACGCCGCTGGACGCCAACTCGTGGCGCAGCTCCGGGTAGTTGTAGAGCTCGCCGTTGTAGACCAGCGTGAGACCGTCGCGGACCATCGGTTGCGCTCCGGTCGGAGACAGGTCGAGGATCGACAACCGGCGATGTCCCAGCTGTACCTCACCGCCGCCCGCGGCATGTGCATAACGGCCCATGCCATCCGGCCCGCGGTGGGCGACTGCCGCGGTGAGCCGGTCGGTCAGCGGGCCGCCGCCGGGCCAGAGAAACGTGCCTGCAATACCGCACATGTCGTGTTCTGCTGCCTTTCAGCGGTCGGCAAGACGGTCGTAGACCCCGACGTACTGGGGTACTTGATGCTGCCAGGACAGGATTTCTTCGATCCGGCGACGACCCGCTGCGCCCATTTCTTTTCGCCGGGTTTCGTTCTTGAGTAGGTCGAGAATCGTGTCGGCGTAGTGCTCGACCAGGTTTGGCTCGGCATAGGTGGCCGCTTCCTGGGCCGAGACCCTGGTTTCGAGGAGATCGAAGGCCACGACCGGGAGCTCGAACGCCATGTACTCCATTGTCTTGTTCATCGTGGAGAGGTCGTTGAGTGGGTTCTTCGGATCCGGCGACAGGCCGATGTCCGCGGTCGACAGAATTCTTGCCACCAACTCATCGGGTGCCCGGCCGGTGAATTCCACGTAGTCGTCCAGCTGGAGTTCGGTGGCGAGCCGGCGCAGCTCCTTTCCGGCGTCGCCGTCGCCGATCAAAGTCAGTGCCACATCGCTGCGGTGGCACCGGTGGACGATGTGGTGCATCGCGCGCAGGGCCAGGTCGACGCCGTCCTGTGGCCCCATCACGCCGAGGTAGGCCAGCAGGTAGCGGTGCCCCCGGCGCAGCGCGGGATCGGGCTTCCCGCGGCGCATCTTGTCCGGATCCGGGCCGGTACGAACCACCGTGACGGCGCTGCCACGCTTACGGCCGCGCGTGATTGCGAGCCGGCGGTAGGAGTTGTTCGTGGCGATGACGTGTTCCGCGAGCGCGTAGGTGATCCGCTCGGTCAGCAGCAGCGCTCGGTAGGGCAGCGCGGAGGGTGCCGCGAAGCGGGACTGGTACAGCTCGGGGCACAGGTCATGCTGGTCGAAAACCATGGTGACGCCGAACAACAGCGTGAAGGGTGCCACGGCGGCCCACAGCACGTCGGGGGGGTTGCACACCTGCACGATGTCGAACGGGCGGCGTCGCCAGGCCCGGGCCAGGTTCACCAGGGTGGCCAGAATGGAGTACCCGTACTCGGCGAGGAACATCACCTGCCGGGTGATCGGCGGAAATGCCCGGTACTTGAACAGGTGAACCCCGTCGAGCACCTGGTAACGGGGGTCTCCCCGGCCTTGCGGGCAGACGACCGACACCTCGTAACCGGCGTCCCGCAGCGCCTGACATTCCAGCCAGACCCGCCGGTCGAACGGCACCGGAAGGTTCTGGACGACGATGCAGACGTGCCGCTGTCGACCTGTCACGGATCTCACCAGCCCACCCCCTGGTAGCCGTGGAGCGCCTCGAGCCCGGCGCCGAGCCGGCCATGGAGATCGATGGTCAGCTGCGGCCTCGCGTGGACGACCGCACGCACCACGTCGGGATCGGCGGTGGAGATCAGCGCGACTTGTGCACCGTCCAGGGCCTCGGCCGCGGTGCTATACAGCACCCGGTGCAGATGGGGTAGCCGGGACTCCACGTAGCGCTGGTTGGCCCCGCGCAGTTGGGTCGGGTTGACCACGGGGTCGTGGATACGCACTTCGAGACCCTTGCCGATCAGTATTTCGGCCAGGGCGACGTTGGGGCTCTCCCGCAGGTCGTCGGTCTCGTGTTTGAACGAGAGACCGAGCAGCGCAACCCGCCGGTTCGAGTCGTCGCTGCCCTCGACCCAGTGCAGGACCCGGTCCGCGACATCGCGGACCACCATCTCGTTGGAGGCCAGCGTCGCCTCCAGCACCGGGAGGGTCACCGACTGCATCCGTGCCAGGTGGAGCAGGCTGCGGAGGTCCTTGGGCAGGCAGGAGCCGCCGAAGGCGAAACCGGGACGCAGGTAAGCCGGGGAAATGTTCAGCTGGTGATCCTGTACGAAGACATCCATGACCTCGCGGGTGTCGACCCCCAGCAACCGGTAGAGTCGGGAGAGCTCGTTGCTGAAGGACACCTTGAGCGCATGGAAGGCGTTGCAGGCGTATTTGATGCTCTCGGCTGCCCGGATCGGGACGACGTGCACCGAGCAGTCGAGAAACCCGAAGAGCTCACGGAGCGCGAGCGCGGACTCGGGCGTGCCGCCGATCACCAGGAACGGTGGGGCGAAGAAGTCTGCCACGCTCGAGCCCTCGCGAAGGAACTCCGGGCACATGGCGATCTGCAGGTCTGTGCGCCCGGAGGCCGCCTCTAGCAGTGGGGTGAGGATGTCATCGACGGTGCCCGGCGGCACGGTGGAGCGGATCACCACGGTGTGCGGACGATCCGACTCCGCCAACGCCGTCCCAATCTCGGTCACGACCCGGCTGACCTGAGCCAGATCCGTACCGCCGGTGATCGTCGACGGGGTACCGACACAGACCAGGGAGAGCTCGGCGGAGGCCAACGCGTCGGTGACTGATCCGGTCGCCCGCAGAGCACCCGAGGCGATCGCCTGGCCGACCAGCTCGTCCAAACCGGGCTCGATCACCGGAGCCCGGCCCTGGCTCAACGCCATTACCTTGCCCGGGTCGGTGTCGACACCGACGAGATGATGGCCTTGAGCGGCCAGGCCTGCGGCGGTCACCGACCCGACGTAGCCGAGTCCGAACAGTGCGACGTTCACTAAACCTCCTCTCCATTCTCCCGAGAGAATGGATTGACTGAGTCTCCTGAGAGAATGGATCGACTGAGTTCGTGCGGGACTGCACCATTTCGCTGGCTGACCGCCTGGATGGCCGCGTGCAGGGCCTCCCACACCGCGCCGTCGGTGTGGTCTCGCGGATGGGGTGCCACCACCACCACGCCGATCGGGGCAATTCCGGTGTATGCGAGCTGTCGCGCAACGGTGTGCAGCCAGAGCGCGGTCGCGCGACCCGCGCGGACGATCAGCAGCACATCGCGACCGAACTCAGCGAGATCGACCCAGGAGGTCCCGGGGCCCACTGACCCGGCGCGGAGTACGAGCTCGCGGTTCGGGCCCGGCGGGGCCCGGCGCCCGGTGAGGTCGGCGCGGTCGACGATCTCAACCTGATCTGGTGCGTCTCGGCCGGCCCGCCGCAGGTGACTGCCGGGCAGGTCGTCGAGGAGGAGCACCTGGCGTTCGGCGGCGAGTTGCTCGGCGATGTCGAGGGCGAGCACCGCGGCCGTGCGCGGGCACCCGATCTCCAGCAGCGATGCCGAGCCCGGGGAGCGCGCGATGAGGCGGGCGAGGCTTGCGGCGGCCCGTCGTCGCTCACCGGCCCGCGGTCCCCGTCGCACCCGGCCGGCTGCACCGAGCCAGCTGGCGGGTACCTGGGCGATGACCGACACGCCGAGCTGGGCGGCGATGTCGCGCCGCAGGACCGGGCAGTTCCGAATGACGGACAAGACCGCAGCCAGCGCCAACCCGGCCCCGAGACCGAGGACGAAACCCACGAGGACATCAGTGACCGCGGCCCGGGGCCACGAGCTTGTGATGGCCCGGGGTGAGTCCACGATGCGGGTGCCCACGGCGACCCGGCTGACCTCCAGCCGCGCGTCGTCGGCCCGTTTTCCTAGATCGAGGATCTGTGCCGCGAGGCCCGCCCGGCGCGCGTACAGCCCGTCGAGCTGAGCGGAGATCTCCGCCGCCTGCCGGGACTGCGGCTCGACCGCGCTGCCCTGGGTGAGTGTTGCGGAGATCGTGTTGCTGACCTCCCCGGCGGTTCTCATCAGCTGCTGCTGGAGGGTGAGCAGCGCGTTGGCCTGCCCGTCGGCCGCCTCCTGGGCTCGAGTGACATGCTGGGCGATGAGCACGTCGGACAGGGCTTGGGCCCGCCGTACCGCGTCGGTGTTGCTCGGTGCGCCTACGGTGATCTCGAGCACGTTTGGCGTGATGCCGCTCCCGTGGTAGGTGGCAAGAAAATCAGCGGGGCGCTCGCTGCTGTTGATCTCCTTGAGTGCGGCGCCGGCGACCTCACTCGTCTCGAACAGGGCGACGTCGGTTCCCATCAGCATCGTGCGGTCGGCGAGCTGGTCGTCGGCGCGGACCAGCAGCACGCGGGCCAGGGCAGTCGGCCGGGGCGGCAGGGCGACGGCCATCAGCCCGCCGATGAGCAGGCCCAGCAGGGTGCCGGACAGCCAAACGTGCCGTCGCCACCAGATGCCCGCAACGAGACGGTCGAGGTCCAGCAACGGCTCAGGCCTCATCGGGCGGGCTCCACGTGTCGCATCCCGTCAACCAGGGCGACCCCGGATCCGTGCGACAGCCCGATCCGCGGTTCCGGCTCCTGGTCCTCCTCGTCTGCGCTGCGGATCACCAGGAGCACCCCTGCGGCGGGACAGCCGGCGTCCTGACAGGCCTCCGCGACCGCGAGCAGCTGCCCTCCCGTTGCCGTCCCGGACGTCACCACCAGCAGTGCGGCTGAGGAGTCCGGACAGTTCGGCAGGGTCGGCCGGGCGGCAGAGACGGTCACGACGTCCAGGATGGAGCCCTCGGTTGTGGCGGCGATCGCCAGCCGAGCCACTGCCCTCGACGCCAAGCCGTCCCCGCCGAGCACGACGACCAGCAGCCGGACCGAGCCGGCTGCTCGCTTCTTCAGCTGGGCCAGCACGCGCTGGTAGCGCAGATCCTCCAGCGCCTGGTCGTGGACGCCCGGTGGCCGGGGATCAGTGCCGCGGACCAGCCACCCGATCCGAGCCCTGCGGGCAGCTTCGTGGTGCCGTCGGTGTGACCCGTTCGGTACCGGCCCCAACGTCGCCCCGGCCGGCGCCGACACGGTGCCGAGGATCGGCGCGCCCGCCGCGGCGGCGATGTCCGATCGGCGTCGCAGCCGCTGGTCGGCCAGCCGGATGATCAGTTGGGTCAGGATCCCCAGCACGACGGCGAGCACCGCTGCGCCGAGCACCAGCTGAACAGTGGTCGGTGGCCGGGCAGCTGAGGGCGTCCCGGCCGGTTCGATGACGCGCAGGCCCGCCCGGCCGGCGGAGGCCTGGACGTCGGCGTCGCCGATCCGTTTGTCGATGCTGTCCAGCTCCGCGAAGGCGTCCGGCCGCTCGGTGCGCAGCCGTTCCAGCTCTGCGCGCGCGTCGGCGCCCTTCGGGTTCTGTGGGTCCAGCAGCGCAAACGAGCCCTGAAGCTGCGTGATGCGCTGGTTCAGGTCCTTGACGTGCTGTTCCACGGTCGCCTGGCGCGTGCGCAGGACATCCTTGGTGGCGTTCGCCGCCTTGGTCGTGAGCTCGGTCGAGAAGGTGATGTACTCCTCGGTCACTCGCTGCGCCAGCTCCCGTGCCCGGTTCGGGTTCGGCGCCGTGGCCGTGATCCCGATCACGTTCCCCTTTGTGACCTCGGCCGTCACCGAAAGGTCCGCGCCCGCAACACCCCAGCCCAACCCGGCGGCCGTGCGATCGAGGACCGCCAGACTCATCGCAATCTGCGCCTCGGTGACTACCTCGGTCTTCTCGTGTGGACCTTGCAGCAGCACCTCGGTATGCGACTCGTAGCTCGGTGGCCAGACCAGTGCAGCGGCGGCACCGACGACGGCCCCGAACGCGGCGAGGACGAGCAGGAGCCGCGCTCTCCTCCGCAGGATTTGACCGATTGCGGACAGTCGCAGAACCTCGTCATCCACCCCCGGTCACCTGGCTTCCCGGATCCTGCTGGTAGGGCGCTGCCTGCCAGTCGGGGAAGTCGATCAGGTGGCCGGTGTCGAAAGGCATGAAACGCCAGCGACCGGTGTAGGTGTTGGTGCTCCAGGTGTTGTCCTGACTGAAGGTGACTGCCTGTTGGACGATTGTGGCCTGGTATGGCGACCAGCTCGGGTAGGTCCCGTAGTTGGACAGTGCCGCCATGTGACCGCAGTACCTGATCTCGCAGGTGCCCACATTGGCCGGGTTCATCCTGAAGTCGTTCCCGTTGATCTTCACGTGCTGTGTCTTCCACCGGCAGTTGCCGAGGTTGGGCTCATGGCTGATGGACTCCGCAGTGCAGTCCGGAAAGTTGGCGAGCCGCGTGCAGTACGCGGTGCTGGTGTTGGCCGGGGAATTACAGAATCGGTCCGAATTCTCCCATAGGGTGATCCCGTTCCAGTTGTCCTGCAAGTAGTTGTTGCTGATCGACAGGTTGCTGGTCCCGGCCACCGTGGAGGGGACCCGGGAATCCCCGCCGGCCTCGGACAGGTAGATCGCGGCCACCGGGAAATTATCGTTTCGCGCCGCGAAGGACCGGCCTTTCACGATCGCGTTACCGATGATCACGTTGTCCCGGATCACGGCGTTGTAGCTGATCTCGTAGAAGATCGCCTCCGCGTCGTTGTCCTGGATCCAGTTGCCGGCGATCAGGAAGTCGTAGTTGTTGGTGTCGGCCCACAGGCCCACGCTCTTGTTCCCGTGCACCCAGTTGTTGGTCACTCGCGCTGCGTGCGCATCCCAGAACTTGCCGCCCCCGGTGCACCCGCAGCCGGCGATCTTCGACTCCCAGTCGTCAGTGTTGTTCGCCACGATCTCGTTGTGGTCCAGCATGATGTTGCTCAACTGCCCTTGAGTCGGTAGGTACATGGAGAACCCGTACTGACCGTTCTCCTTCAGGCAGTTGGCACCCACGACATTGCCCGGACCCACGAATACCCCGGCACCACCGTTATGTTGGACCGTGTTGTGCTCGATCGTCCAATCCGGCGCGGCGTCGTGGTTGACCACACCCTCGTCGCGGTTCGACGCCGGACCGCCGAAGTTCTGGATTGTCAGGTAGCGCACACTGACGCCGGCTGCATGCTGGGTGAAGGCGTACCGGTTGACCCCCCGGCCGTCGAGCACGGCGTCGGGCGCACCGATGAACGACGTGTGATCGGCTGGAATGATCTGGCCGAACTGGTTGTCGCCGAGCGTGTGCGTGCCCGGGGCGAACCAGAACGTCGCACCCGGCTGGTTCCAGAAGACCCCGCTGTTGTCGCCGGCCGCAACTGTGATCGCCCCGGGAGGGGCCTCGGCCGGGCCGGTGAGTGTTGGCGAACTGCACATCCGTGCCGGCGGCGGCGTCGGCCGGGCGCCAGAGGTGGGCACCTCGTCTGCAGCCTTACTGCGGATCTGCACAGCGAGCAGGCGCAGCGAGTTAGCCTGCGGCGAGAATGCCATGTTGAGCGTATGGTCGACGACGGGCACGTCGAAGCTGACGACCCGTATCACTCTTTGTTGATCCGCTGCGGCGAGTGGTACGACAGCGCGAATCGTGCTCTCCACCCACAGATCCAGCGGCCAGGTGTGGGTCGGCAGCAGGTATAGCGTTACCGTGTACGTGCCGTTCGGCACGTCGATGTCGAACAGTTGCGACCCCACCAGTGCGGTTTTCGCCACTGTGTCGTCCAACAAAGCACTCGGGGTGAATGTGGTGTCGGACTCGATGGTTCCGCCGGAAAATCCTGTCTGCGATTCCCAGGTATTCCCGTCGCGGTCGGTGACTGCCTGTGCGCTGCCGATGTCAATTCGCCGATCATAGGTGCTGGCCGCAGCCAGGTGGACCGTCGTGGGAATCGTGATGATGACGCCGAGCACGGCGAGTGCGATCATCACGATAACGGTGGTCCGGCGAATCAGTTTCATCATATTTTCAATCGTGCCGCGGTCAGCGGTCGTTACGAATGTGACCATTGAGCAGCTGATTGCTAGCTCTGCGTCGTCGGGTCAGTAGGCGCCGGTACCCCGCACGACCGCGCCGACAGTCTTCCAAATGATCAGAATGTCCAGCGCGAGCGACCAGTTCTCCACGTAGCGCAGGTCCAGCCGGACCGATTCCTCCCAGGACAGGTCGCTGCGTCCGCTGATTTGCCACAGCCCGGTGAGTCCAGGCTTGACGAGAAGTTTGCGTTGTGCATCGCGGGAGTAGCTGGCGACCTCAGCAGGCAGCGGCGGCCGCGGGCCCACCAGTGACATCGACCCGGACAGCACGTTGACCAGCTGGGGCAGCTCGTCGAGTGAGTACTTGCGCAGAAAGGTGCCTACGGGGGTCACTCGGGGATCTTGGCGCAGCTTGAACAGCGGACCAGCGCCCTGATTCGCTGCCTCGAGCGTGGACCGGCGCTGGTCGGCATTCACCACCATGGACCGAAATTTGATCATCGAGAAGGGCTTGCCGGCCTTGCCGACTCGGGTTTGGCGGTAGAAGATCGGGCCGCCGTCGCTGCGCACCGCGATCGCCAGTGCGATCATCACTGGGGCGAGTGCCAGCAGGATCAGGCCGGCGCCCAGCCGGTCAATCACCCCCTTGGCAAACCGTGGCAACCCGGTGAAGGCAGGCTCGGTCAGCCGCAGCAGCGGGAGGCCATCCACTGCGGCGACATGCAGCCGGGGACCGGCGATCTCCATGAGACCTGGGTCAACCACCAACTCGGTGCCCGTACCTTCGAGGTCCCACGCCAGATGGTGCAGCCGTCGGGAGCTCCAGCCCGGTGTCTGGGCGACCGAGACCACCCGGTATCCGCCGCTGCCCGCGACCTGTGGCACGGAGTCCAGGTCACCGACCACCGCCACGTCGAGGATGCGGTGGCCGCCGTCGGTTCCGGTGCCCGACGGTGTGCAGACACCAGTCACTATCCACCCGTGGTGGGTGGCCCGCCGGGTCCGCGCGATGAGCTTGGCCACCGCGTCCTCGGTGCCGACCGCGAGGACTTCGTGCAGGCAGGCGCCGTGGCGGCGACGCTGGTGCACCACCTCGCGCAGCACCAGGCGGGCGGCCGCGGCCAGCACGAAGGCCACTGGCACGACGCCGAACACATAGGGCCGCACCTCAGGCTGCTTCAACGCCAGGCCACCCAGCCCGACTACCACAGCGAGGGTGACCAGAGCGCGCAGCAGCCGGCTGAACTCCTCGGAGCCCTGGCCCAGCGCCGCTGGGTCCCAGGCTCTGGTGAGACCAAGAGCGGTGGCTGTCAGCGTCATCAGGGCCACGCCGAGGACGAGCTGCAGGTGGCCGACCGGCTGGCCCCACCACCGATGCAGGAGGAGTGAGGTTGCCATCGCCGTAAGGTCCGCGGCGGCCACCCCCTGGGCATACCGGATCTCCCACCGTGGCCGCGCGAACGCCGTATGCACCAGCCCGGTGGCGGTGGGGTCGGCATCGGGCCGGTGCCCGGCCGCCGACCCGGCCGCCGACCCGGCCGCTGCGGGCGACTGCCCATTTCGGGCCGAGTCAACAACATCAAGGTTCATGTTCCAGTCATCACGCTCAACGCCCATGACCTCATCGCTCACATTCGCTCAGCCATTAGTGATGAGTGACGCCAGCAACACCCCCAGTCGATCCGGTGACACCCGTTCGAGTTGATTCGTCGAGGAAATCGCATTCAGATCCAACGGTGTTACATGAAGTATATTCGAAATGGACTGACGGATGAGGGCGGTTGACAGTGCGTTGACGACCTTCGTCCGGCGCAGTGGCTATCCTGGTTGAGTCAGCTACCTGGGAGCTCTGTTGGGCATGGCTGCGGTGATCGGGCTCGGGATCCTCGCCTGGGTCTTGCTGGCGATCCCGATTGCGCTCTTTGTGGCACGAATGATCAACCTGAGAGACCGTCAGCGTCGAGACTCGACCGCGCCGGGGCACCGGCCGGATGCCGAGCCCGGCGACGGTGCATAGCCGTGTCACGCGCACGTGGCGTCGGTGCGGCAAGCCTGACGAGTCGCTGGTTGCTGGCTGGTGGGTGAGGATTCAGCGTCAGTTGGCGGTTCCCGGGCGTGGACCTGGTTTTCGCCAGTATGCAACGGTTGGCTCGGGTGTAGTGGGGTGTTCATGGGGTTGGGTACTTGTGGCGCAGGATCCGCTGGGTCCTGGTGTTTGGGGGGGTTTGGTCTACAGGTCAACCAGTCGGGTGGCCTTGGCCACCCAGGTCTCCCCGTGGGGTTTGCTGACCGGGCTGTGAGACCGGGCACCGGGCTGCACCAGGCAGGTGGGATGAGACTGCCGCCGGTGGCGCTGCTGGACTGAAAGCCGCCGCCGGAGCTAAGACCTGGTGCTGGTGTGGCTGTAGTGGTCGGAGTGGCTCTGGGTGCTGGTGTTGGTGTGGTTTCTGGTGTTGATGTTAGTGTTGGTGTGGCTTCTGGTGTTGATGTTGGTGTTAGCGTGGCTTTTGGTGTTGGTGTCGGCGTGATCCGTGGTGTGGTGACTGGTGGTGGTGTGACTATTGGGGTTGGAGTGGTTTTTGTCGTTGGGGTTTGCGTGGCCGCTGAGACTGGTGCGACCGCCGGAGTGTTGGCCCCCCTACTGGTCGACGCGAGGACCTCAACCGTCTGGATACTGGTGTCAGTGGTGACGTTGCGTAGTTCCTCGAATCCACTGTAGACGGAACTCTGGGCCGCCAACGCGGTTAAAACAGAATTAATCACCGCGCGCTGTTCGGTGGGGATCATTAGTTGCACTAGGTCATTCATGCAACCAATCGCAGTGTGCATGCCAGTTCGCGCTGACTGGGCAAAATCAACTGGCGGATTGTTGATAACGAAATTCGGAGTTGAGCTCAGGCATGTCAAATGATCTGCATTCCGGGAGAGGTTCGACAGCTGCCCCGATATCGAACTTGTCGCACTGCCTCCAATGGTTATCGGCAGGGCGTCGAGCAGTAGCAAATCTGCACTGTGTGCAAAAAACTGCTGCAGGTCAGGGTGAAGTAACAGCTTGTTCGGCAAATTTTCGACTGGTACTCTTAGGTGGATGCTCGATGTGCCGCTGAGAAAACCCGTGTTTGCTGGCCGGTCAGCGTTGTCGCTGCTGAATAGAAGACCTGTCGTGAAGTTGTTGGAGATCTCGGGGTGAGGTACCGGTACGGCGCCGTTCGGCAGGTTTAACGTATAAGGTATTGGCCGATTGTTGATGATTGTTACTTCAACGGCAGAGTCATCGCCCGGAATTTGGCTGAGACAGTTGTAGATCATGGGGTCGGACGCGGTGAGTGAAGGCTGTTGCCCGAGAGAGACGGATCGACCGGGAGGCAAGTGCACTGGTTGGTTCGAGCACTCTGGCTTCGCGGCTCGTTGCTGGAGAAGATTTTGCGTTGCCGAATCGAGGAAGTTGTGGATTAGTTCTTCACCGTGCAGCAGGACCGGATAGAACAGTATTTGAAGGCCTGGTGTCGTGGCGGAAGTTATCTGGAAGGTGATCGAGTGTTTGGTCTCGTCATACAATGCGGGAATCAATCGAGATATTCCTGAGCCTGTTAGCGATGCGCCGACAAGTACGCCAGTCGGGGATGACCGGTTCGGTAGTGTGGCTGGATCAACAGTCAACTCAACATTGAGTGGTTTTAATGGCTGAGTGTCTGGCAGGTCTATTGACACCGCCGACTGAAGTCGTTGTATGTATGGGTTGTGGAGCGGGGGTTCCGCATCAAACGCGGTGACTCTTACCGTCGTAGGTGTGGATATCGTGCCGGCCGAGATGGTTACTGAACCACCAGAAAAAGTCAAGGTCCCCCCGTGTGGGCCAATGCTCGCCGAGGCAATCAACTTCCCAGGGTCGCTTGCCGCTGGCACGCTACAACTAATAATGACAGAGCTGAGGACGAGTGCGGTTGCAAGGAGTGAAACTGCTGGCCAGGCCTCCCATAGGGATGCCCTGCCTGAGCGCAGGCCCACCACATGAAGATCGCTTCCATATTTGATCTCCTGGAACTGACCCATACTGGCCCCCGGTCGGCGTGGGCGGCGGTTGTACGCTGTGCAGGAACTATCTCCGTTATTGGGGTAGTCGTCCGGAGTCGGGTCTTTGTTACCTCTGGGCGCTATCCGATCGGTCGTGCTAAATTTGTTCTGAATACACGCTGAAGGTTTGGTGAATTTGGTGGCGCAGTTTCCAGGTGGCACCTGTGGAGTTAGCCATCGCCACTGGGCCACCAGCGCGGATCTTGCTGGCTGGTTCGTGGGGGCTAGTATCTGGGCGCATGATCGATCCCACTGTCCTCGCTGCTCCGGCGATGCGTGCCGCGTTGGCGGCGCGGGATATCAGCCAGGTGTATCGCTTGCTCAACGCGGCCGGTGTCTCGCAGCGGACGATCGCGGCACTGGTGGGGCAGAGTCAGAGTGAGGTCTTGGAGATCGTCCATGGGCGTCAGGTGCAGGCCTATGCCGTGCTGCACCGGATCTGCACCGGGCTTGGTGTCCCTGGTGAGGCGATGGGGTTGTGCACCGGCGCCTACCCTGGGGGCAGCGCGGTCGCTGAGTTGAGCGAGGAGGATGAGGCAGAGGTGCTGAGACGCCAGTTCGATCACCTCTTCGCGGTGACCGGCGTAGCAGTGCTGTGCACCGCTGCCCCTGGCCTAGGGAGGTTCCTGAGCCCTACTGCCCTGCCGGCAGGTCAACCGCTGGCCGTCCCGGCGCGGATCGGGCGGGCCGATGTCCAGGCGATCCGGGAGCTGACCGCCGCGGTCGCTGAGACTGCCCGGACGGTGGGTGGCCAGGCCGGGCCGGCGTGCTTGCTGGCGGAATGGGCGGATGGGTTTCTGGCCGCGGAGGCATCCGACGCCGCTCGTCGGGACTTGCTGGCGGCACTGGCTCAGCTGCATGTCATTGCGGCGTGGTGCTGCCATGACAGTTACGCACCGATACCGGCGCACCAGCACTTTGCCCAGGCAGTGGAGTTGGCAACCGAGGTCGGGGACACCTATCGAGTCTCCTACGCACTGAGCCATGCAGCGGGAATGCTGATTGATCGTGGCCAGCCGAATAGGGCTTTGAAGCTGGTGTCGATGGCCGAGTACAACCTGGCCGACGCGCCGCGGGAGGACCCGCGAATCGCTCCGTTGCGCTCTGGGCTGGTGGTGATCTCGGCGCTGGCTCAGGCGCAGCTGGCGGCTCCGGTATCTGGAGTGCAGGCCCGCCGGGTCAGGTCGGCGTTGGCGCGGAGCCGGGATGGCTACGAACCGCCCTCGCTCCATCATTCTGCCGACATGGATTTGTATGCATCCTGGGTTCACCTGCACCTGGGCTCGCTCGATACTGCTGAGTCGCTGGCCGCAGTCGCCGGACGGACCTTCGCCGAAGGCAAGCACGGGCGGGAGGGTGTGCTGGCGGGTATCACCGTGGCTCGGGTGCACCTGCTCGCTGGCGAGCCCGATGCTGGCCAGCGAGCCGCGCAGGCGATCGAGGCGGTACGCCCCCTGCGCTCCGGCGCCGCCCGCACCCGGTTAGCTCCCCTGGCCCAAGACCTGCACACCAGACCAGACCTCGCCGACCTGGCCCGCCAAGCACGCAAGATCGCCACCACCCGGGTCTGATCTTGCGTTCTGGATGCAGACTATCGCTATCGGGGGTCGAAAAACAGCAGTCTGCATCCAGAACGCGAGGAGGGTGTCGTTATCCTGTTTTTGTGCGGTTTTTGGGGTCGTGTTGGTCATGGTTCACGAGGTCGTGGCGCACTGCGAAGGTGACAGCCGCTGATCGGGAGTGCACTCCGAGTTTGGTCAGCAGGGCCTGCACGTGGCTTCGAACGGTGGTGGTCGAGATACCGAGCCGAAGCGTCATCGCCGCGGTGTCGAGCCCCTCGACGAGCAAGGCGAGGCATTCTTGTTCGCGGGTCGTCAGATGCGAAGCCAGCCGGCGTGCTTCGGAGACGTCAGATCGCACGCTGGTCGCGCGCGGCGCGTCCAGCACGACCGCACCGTCGACCACCCGATTCAGTGCGTGGATCAGTTTGCGGATTCCCCACGTCTTGTGCACGTAACCGGCGGCGCCCAACCGGATGGCCTGGCGCATCATATCGGTGGCACCGTCTGCGGTGAGGATGAGAATTCGGGTCGCTGGGCTCACCACGGCAACGCGATTGATCGCGGTAATTCCGTTGCCGTCGGCAAAGCGTTGAGCCAGCAAGCAGACATCTGGCCGGTGATGACGGACCGCATCGATCGTCCCGGTCAGAGTGCGGGCGACCGCCGGTACCCTGAATCCCGCTCCGACCAGCGCTGACACCAGTGATTCCACGAACACTGCGTGGTCGTCGCCGAGCACGATGCTGGTCATGTCGAACCGGCCGGACGGTCTGAGTTCGCCCACCCTTCAACGGTAATCAATGCCCCCACCTCACAGTTAACGTCCGGCCCAAGAATATATGGTCACAGTAAAGAGATAATGATTTCAGTGTACAGCACACTATACGAAAATGATTACCGAGATCGCCGAACCCGGCACGTAATATGCTCTTCAAGGACTACCAACCCCCGGCGCCGCTGCCGCAGACCACTACCAACCCTGGGCGATCGTGTACGAGGCCGGTCGGTATGGTAGGCGCTACGACCCCCTGCGCGACGGTCGTGTTCCGAGCAGGGGTTCGTTCTGCGTCGACTGTGCCTGAACAACGTCGTCGCCCGATCAACGTCGTCGCCCGAAAGGTTCACCACGGTGCCCGTAGCGACTGCGCTACCGACCACATCCGCTCATCTGTCCGGCCTGCTCGAGGCGGTGCTGCCCGAACCCTCGCTGCGCGAGTTGGTCGGCCGGGCCGGCACGCCCGAGCTGGAGCTGCAGGGGCCGCAGGCGACCCGCCCGCTGGTCGTGGCGGCATTGTCCCGCGCGGGACATCCGGTGTTGGCCATCACCGCCACTGACCGGGAGGCCGGTGAGCTGGCCGCCGAGCTGGCCGACGTGCTGGGCGCCGGGGTGGTCGCCGAGCTGCCCTCCTGGGAGACATTGCCGCACGAGCGGCTGTCCCCCCGCGCCGACACCGTGGGGCGGCGGCTGGCCGTGCTGCGCCAGCTGGCCCATCCCGAGGAAACGGCCACCGGTCCGCTGCAGGTGGTGGTCGCCACCGTGCGGTCGCTGATCCAGCCCATGCTCGCTGGTCTGGGCGAGATCGCCCCGGTGCGGCTACGGGTCGGGCAGACGCACGATTTCGACGGTGTGCTGGCCCGGCTGGTGGATCTCGCCTACACCCGGGTGGACATGGTCGATCGGCGCGGCGAGTTCGCGGTCCGGGGCGGCATCATCGATGTCTTTCCGCCCACCGCCGCCCATCCGCTGCGGGTGGAGTTCTGGGGTGATGAGGTCTCCGAGATCCGCTCGTTCGCGCTCGCCGACCAGCGCACCCTCGCACCCGCTGACGAACTTCACGCACCGCCGTGCCGGGAGCTGTTGCTCACCGACGGAGTGCGGGCCGCTGCGGCGCGGCTTGTCGCGCAGGCTCCGCCCGGGCCGGTCGCGCAGCTGCTGGAGAAGGTTGCCGCCGGGATCCCCGCGGAGGGCATGGAGTCGCTCATCCCAGTGCTCGCCCGCGGGGAAGACGGCGAGTCGGAGCTCCAGCTGCTCACCGGCGCGATGCCGGCGGGCACACACGTGCTGCTGGCCGATCCGGACCGGATCCGGACCCGGGCGGCCGACCTGGTCCGCACCGGGCAGGAGTTCCTGGAGGCATCCTGGATGGTCGCAGCGGGCGGCGGTGCCGCCCCGGTCGACGTCGCGGCACTGGACCTGTCCGCCTCGGCCTACCGCAGCTTGGCTGAGGTCGCTGAGCAGGCCCGCAGCACCGGATTGGCGTGGTGGACGTTGAGCCCGCTGACCACCGACGCCCACGGCCCGCTGCGGTTGCAGATCATCCCCGCGCAGCCCTACCACGGCGACGTGACGCGGGCCTTCGCCGACCTGCGGGCGCATGTCGCCACCGGCGGCGCGGCGGTCTTGGTGGTGCCCGGCACCGGCACCGCACAGCGCGCCTGCGAGCAGCTGCGCGACGCCGAGGTGCCGGCGGTGCATGCCACCGACGGGTTGGGCCAGCCACCCACTGCGGGCACCGTCACCGTAGTCCGCGGCACCCTGGAGGAGGGCTTCCTAATCCCCGAGCTGGGGCTGACGGTGCTCACCGAGACGGACATCACCGGAGCCCGTGGCGGCACGGGTAGCCGGGAGATGTCGAAGATGCCGGTTCGTCGCCGCAACGCGGTGGATCCGCTGGCGTTGCGCGCCGGTGATCATGTGGTGCACGAGCAGCACGGCATCGGCCGGTTCGTGCAGATGGTGGAGCGCACTGTCGGTGACTCCACCCGGGAGTACCTGCTGGTCGAGTACGCGGCCAGCAAGCGGGGCCAACCAGGCGACCGGCTCTACATTCCCACCGACCAGCTCGACCAGGTCACCCGTTACGTCGGGGGTGAGCTGCCGACGCTGAACAAGCTGGGCGGGTCGGACTGGGCCAAGACCAAGGGCCGGGCCCGCAAGGCGGTCAAGGAGATTGCCGCGGAATTGGTGCAGCTGTATGCGGCTCGGCAGTCCTCCCCGGGGCACGCGTTCGGACCGGACACGCCATGGCAGGCCGAGCTGGAGGACGCCTTCCCCTACACCGAGACGATCGACCAGCTCGCCGCGATCAACGAGGTCAAGGCGGACATGCGCAGCGGGGTCCCGATGGACCGGGTGGTCTGCGGCGACGTCGGCTACGGCAAGACCGAGATTGCGGTGCGGGCCGCCTTCAAGGCCGTGCAGGACGGCAAGCAGGTGGCGGTGTTGGTGCCCACCACCCTGCTCGCCCAGCAGCACTTGCAGACCTTCGCTGACCGGATGCACTCGTTTCCGGTCATAGTGCGCGGGCTGTCCCGGTTCACCCACCCTGGTGATGCGTCGGAAATCTTGCGCGGGCTCGCCGAGGGCTCGGTGGACATCGTGATCGGCACCCACCGGTTGTTGCAGCCAAGCGTGCGTTGGAAGGATCTCGGCCTAGTCGTGGTCGATGAGGAGCAGCGTTTCGGCGTCGAGCACAAGGAGCACATCAAGGCCCTGCGCACCGCCGTCGACGTGCTTACCATGTCCGCGACCCCGATCCCGCGGACCCTGGAGATGAGCCTGGCCGGCATCCGCGAGATGTCGACCATCCTCACCCCACCCGAGGAGCGCCACCCGGTACTGACCTACGTCGGGGCCTACGACGATAAGCAGGTGGGTGCCGCGATCCGCCGCGAGCTGCTGCGCGACGGGCAGGTCTTCTACGTGCACAACCGGGTTTCCTCGATTGACAAGGCTGCTCGGCGGATCCGCGAGCTGGTGCCGGAGGCGCGGGTGGCGGTGGCGCACGGGCAGATGAACGAGGAGCAGCTCGAGCGCACCGTCGCCGGGTTCTGGCATCGCGAGCACGACGTGCTGGTGTGTACCACGATCGTCGAGACCGGGCTGGACATCTCCAACGCCAACACGCTGATCGTGGAGCGCGGGGATCTGCTCGGGCTGGCCCAGCTGCACCAGCTGCGCGGGCGGGTCGGGCGAGCGCGCGAGCGGGGTTATGCCTACTTCCTCTACCCGCCTGAGACGCCGCTGACCGAGACCGCACACGACCGGCTGTCCACCATCGCCCAGCACACCGAGCTGGGTGCCGGGATGGCCGTGGCGATGAAGGACCTAGAGATCCGGGGTGCGGGCAACATCCTGGGCGGTGAGCAGTCCGGGCACATCGCCGGGGTCGGTTTCGACCTCTACATCCGGTTGGTCGGCGAGGCCGTCGAGGCGTTCCGCCGGGCAGCCGGCGCCGGCCCGTCCGACGGCGTGCCCGAGCCCACGCCGGTGCGGGTCGAGCTGCCGGTGGACGCACACTTGCCGCACGACTACGTCCCCGGTGAGCGGCTGCGCCTGGAGGCCTACCGCAAGATCGCCGAGGCGGTGGACGTCGACGGGCTGGCCGCCATCACCGATGAGTTGCGCGATCGTTACGGCGCTCTGCCGCCTCCCGTGGTGACCCTGTTGGACGTCGCGCGCTTCCGCTTGGTGTGCCGGGCGCACGGAGTGGCGGAAGTGACTCTGCAGGGCGCCAAGCTGCGGTTTGCCCCGGTGACGCTGCGGGACTCCCAGGTGGTGCGCCTGGAGCGGCTCTACCCGCAGGCGGCGTACCGGTCGGCTGGGCAGACGCTGACCGTGCCCCGGCCCAGCGAGGGCTCCGGTGGTATCGGTGCCGCCTTGCTGCGCGACCGCGATCTACTCGACTGGTGCACCCGACTGGTCACCAGCGTCCTCGGGCCCCGAGTGGCGTGAGAGGGTAACGCTTGTGCGAAGTGTCCTGCGTGTTGCCGGGGTCGCTGTCGCGGTGCTGCTGATCGGTGGTTGCAGCCTTGGCTCCAGCCAGCTCGGTGCTGCCGCGTTTGTCGACGGCACCGAGATCCCGCTGGATCAGGTGCACAGCCAGCTCGTCACCGTGCTGGACAAGGAGGGTCCGCGGGCCCGTGCCGAGCTGACGGCGGGTCACCAGCTCGATGACGTGTCGCGCAAGATCCTCACCGTGCAGATCAGGCACCGGCTACTCGAGATCGCCGCACGCCGGGCCGGCCTCACCGTCGACCAGGCCCGGGTGCAGCGGCTGATCAACGAGGTCGGGGGTGCCGAGGCCGCGTCCAAGGGGACGATCTTCGATGCCAACGGGTACCGGGAACGCGCCAAGGACAAGGTGCTGATGGCCCAGCTGGGCCGCGTCGCGCTGCGCGACAGTGCGGTCACCGTCGACTACACCACCGCCGACACCCGTACTGCGGCGAAACGGCGGGTGGAGGAGCTCGCCCAGGCCGGGTCCACGCAGGCCGGGCAGCTGATCGAGGCCGACGTCCGTGCTGGGAAGGACGCCGAGCTCGGCAAGCGAATCGTCGCCGCTGACGACCCGATCTTTGCCACCACTCCGGCGTTCGGCGTCGCCGAGGGCACCGTGGTGGCTTTCCAGCTCAACGACACCAAGCCCTGGGTGATCATGGTGATCACCAGCCGCACCAGTCGGGGGGTCCACGCATCCGATCATGCGCCCCCGATCGATCAGATTGACCCGGCGGTGCTGGAAGCCGTCGGACTGCGTCAGCTGGCCCGGGTGGGCGAGGACGGGGGAGTGCGGCTCAACCCGCGCTACGGCGTATGGGATCCGGTGAATGTGCAGGTCGTGGGCGACGACAACGAGACCGGCGGCTTTGTCGCGCCATTGCGCGCCGCTCCGCGAGCGTGACCCCGGTCGTGGTGGTGCTGTCCCCCCGGCTCGGCGCGGTGCTTCCGGCGGCGGCGACCTGCCTGCTGCGATCTGGGGAACCCCTGCACGCCGACGCCGACCTGTCGGCCGAGCTGGCGCGGCTGTGCGGGGCGCAGCCCGTCGGCGACGCCGTGCGGGGGATACTTCTCACCCTGGACCCCAGTACCGGTGCGGCGGCCCGCTGGGTGGCCACTGGCGCTACGGTGCTGGATACCCCGGAACCGGCCGGTGCCGCGGTGCTGGATGCGGTCGAGGTGATGGACCGGTTGCGCTCTCCGGGTGGTTGCCCGTGGGATGCCGAGCAGACCCACCGCTCGCTGATGACGTACCTCATCGAGGAGACTTACGAGCTTTATCAGGCATTGGAGGACGGCGACCCCGATGCGCTGTGCGAGGAGCTCGGTGACGTGTTGCTGCAGGTGCTCTTCCACGCCCGGCTCGCGCAGGAGGCACCTGGCGGGTGTGACATCGATGCGGTGGCCACCGGGCTGGTGGCCAAGCTGGTCACCCGGCATCCGCACGTGTTCGCCGGTAGCGAGCAGGTGCGCACCGCCGCTGAGCAGGAGATCCGCTGGGAGCAGCTCAAGCGCCTCGAGAAGCGCCGCGAGTCGAGCGTGGACGGGGTTGCGCTGGCTCAGCCGGCGGTGGCGCTGGCGGCCAAGCTGGTGTCCCGAGCGAGCCGGGCAGCGCTGCCCCCGGACCTGCTACCCGGGTCCGGGGGTGGTACCGGCGAGTCGTTGTTTGCGTTGTCAGCTGCGGCGAAGCTGGCTGGCGAGGACCCCGAGGCCGCGCTGCGCTGCGTCGCCCGGCGGTTCGCCGACGACGTGCGTGCCGCTGAGGGCTCCGCTCGGGCCGCTGGGTTGGACGTTGGCCAGCTTACTGCTCAGCAGTGGCGGGAGCATTGGCCGACCTAGCGTATCTCTGCTGCGTGACCGTCGTTGATCTGTCGTATGAGCGGCGACGAGCGTGCCGGCACGCGGACCGGGCGACCCAGCAACAAGCGGCTAACCCGAGTTTCGCAGTATCTGCTGCGCGGAGTGTTATCCGGTGGCGCGGTGGCGTGCGCGGGTCTGGTCCTTGCCGGGTTGGGTTCGGTAGCCGCTCCGTTGCCTGACCGGGGGTTCGTGACCCCGACCCGAGCGGCGATGGCCGCGCCCGCCGCGCTGCCCGACGTCGCCGAGCCGGTTGCGGAGTCTGTGGTCGCCCAGCCTGCCCCTGGCCCAGTGTCGGCGCACCGGCCCGAGTCAGGGCGCCAGACCGTCACCATTCCGGTGCAGATCCCCGCAGCTGCGCAGTCCCCGGGTGCGCCGCAGCTGGCGTTCGCCGATTGGGCCCTCCGGATGTCCCGCGTCACGAGTATCCCGCCGCGTGCGCTGCAGGCGTATGCCACGGCGCACGCCGTGATGGCGGCCAGTAAGCCCAACTGCCGTGTCACCTGGGTGACCTTGGCTGGTATCGCGGCCGTTGAGTCCAAGCACGGCGGCTTCCAGGGCCGCACTCTGGAAGCCGACGGCCGGCCATCGTCGCCGATCATCGGAATACCGCTGAATGGTGCGCCAGGTGTCAAAGCCATCGCTGACACCGACAATGGCCTCCTTGATGGTGACAAAATATGGGATCATGCTGTCGGGCCTTTCCAGTTCATCCCGTCTACCTGGGCCAAGTGGCGGGCCGACGGGAATCGCGATGGGATCACTGACCCGCAGAACATTGATGACGCCGCGCTGGCCGCTGCGCAGTACCTGTGTGCGGACGACCGAAATCTGAACTCCGGCGATGGCTGGTTGCGAGCGATTCTGTCCTACAACGACTCTCTCGATTACGCACAAGAGGTCTACGGTTTCGCTCAGAGCTATGCGCGCAACGCCAAGGGTGTCACCTAACGTGCCGCTATCCGCATCCGTACCTCGTTGAGGGCTTCCTGGTATTCCGGCGTCGGGTTCATCGCCGCAGCCATCGCAAGCTGTGCGCGTGCTTCCTCCAGCCGGCTCTGCCGCTGCAATGTCCGGCCCAGCGCGAAGCGTGCGTAGTGGTCGGACGGGTTGTGCTCCAGTACCCGGAGGAACGCTTCCTCGGCGCGCGTGAGCTGGGCTGACTGCAGGTATGCCCGCCCAGCCAGCAGCTGGACGCTCGGTGCGTCGGGCTCAGCATCCAGTACCGGAGCCAATTCCCGGAGAGCTTCCAGCGGGCGCCGTTCGGAGACGAGCGACTCAGCGAGCCGGAACTGCTCGACGACGTCCGGGGGGCGGTCGGCGGCTGTCATGGTTGCCCCAAGGGTACGCGGGCACGTGCTGTTACACGAGCCCGGAAACTCCGGGCCACTCGATCACCGACGCGCCTCCGCGTGGGTGCGCCGGGTCCTGGTTAGGCTGTTCCTGACTTCTCATCCTATTTCTGGCAAGGAGCGTGTCTGTGGTTGTGATCGAGGAGGTCGGTGCCCGCGAGATCCTGGACTCGCGCGGCAACCCCACCGTCGAGGTCGAGATCGCCCTCGACGACGGCACGGTGGCCCACGCCGCGGTGCCCTCCGGTGCGTCCACCGGGCGCCACGAGGCAGTGGAGCTGCGCGACGGTGATACCACCCGTTACCTGGGAAAAGGTGTGGAGCGCGCGGTGGCGGCCGTGCTGGATGAGATCGGGCCGGAGCTGATCGGTACCGAGGCGATCGAGCAACGGGTGGTGGACCAGAAGCTGGTCGACTTGGACGGCACCCCCGACAAGTCCCGGCTGGGCGTCAACGCGATTCTCGGGGTCTCGTTGGCGGTCGCCAAGGCGGCCGCCGAGTCCAGTGGTCTGGAGCTGTTCCGCTACGTCGGTGGCGTGAACGCGCACGTGCTGCCGGTCCCCATGCTCAACATCCTCAACGGTGGTGCGCATGCCGATACCGGGGTTGACGTCCAGGAATTCATGATCGCCCCCATTGGTGCGGACTCGTTTCGCGAGGCGCTGCGCTGGGGTGCCGAGGTTTACCACGCGCTAAAATCGGTGCTCAAGACCAACGGGCTGCCCACCGGGCTGGGGGACGAGGGCGGTTTCGCGCCTGACCTCCCAGCCAACCGGGATGCGCTGGATCTGATCGTCACCGCGGTGGGCAAGGCCGGGTACACCCTCGGCCGGGACATCGTGCTCGCAATGGACGTCGCCGCCACCGAGTTCTTCGCCGACGGCGCCTACACCTTCGAGCGCCGCGCCCGCAACGCCGAGCAGATGATCGCTTACTACGCCGAGCTGCTCGACGCCTACCCACTGGTATCCATCGAGGACCCGCTGGCCGAGGACGACTGGGATGGCTGGGTGCGGCTCACCGCGGAGCTCGGCGATCGGGTGCAGATCGTCGGTGATGATCTGTTCGTGACCAACCCGGAGCGCCTGGAGGAGGGCATCACCCGCCGGGCAGCCAATGCGCTCCTGGTGAAGGTCAACCAGATCGGCACCCTGTCGGAGACGCTGGACGCCGTGTCGCTCGCCCAGTCGAACGGGTACCGCTGCATGATGAGTCACCGCTCCGGCGAGACTGAGGACACCACGATCGCTGACCTTGCGGTGGCGACCGGCTGTGGGCAGATCAAGTCCGGTGCTCCGGCCCGGTCCGAGCGGGTGGCAAAATACAACCAGCTACTGCGCATCGAGGAGGCCCTCGGCGACGCGGCTCGCTACGCTGGAGACCTGGCGTTCGCCCGGTTTACTCCGGAAGGCTAGACCTGGTGGGCGGGCCGCTGGGGGTGCGGATCGGCTACGCGTCGGGTATTACCTCCCCGCGGCGGGCCGCGCTGCTCGCTGGGGTGATCTGTGTGCTGATACTGAGCGTGGCGGTACCACTGCGCAACTACGTGGGCCAGCGTGCCGAGCTGGCAGCGGTGTACGAGCAGCAGCACATCCTGGCCGACAAGGTCGCTGAGCTGCAGCGTCGCCGCGGTCTGCTGGCCGACCCGCAGCACATCGAGACGCAGGCTCGTGAGCGGTTGCGCTATGTGCACCCCGGGGAGGCACCGTACGTCGTCCAGCTTCCCCCCGGGACGGTAGCCGCTGGTGCCGGCAGAATTCAGGCGTCCATGCAGCCGTGGTACGGCCAACTCTGGAAGTCGATCAACAATGGTTGAGCGGGCCGACTGGGAGGCCGTCGCAGTGCAGCTCGGTCGCCCGCCGCGAGGGCTGCGGTCGGTTGCGCACCGCTGCGCCTGTGGCCTGCCCAGCGTCGTGCAGACCTGTCCCCGGCTCGAGGACGGCACCCCGTTCCCCACCCTCTACTACCTGACCTGCAAGCGGCTGGCTGGGCTGGTGGGGCGGCTTGAGGCCGATGGCACGATGCGGGAGATGACCGATCGGCTCACGACCGATCCCGCGCTGGCCGCCGCCTATCTGGCTGCACACGAGTCCTACCTGGCGGAGCGGGACGCGGTGGAGCCGCTGGGGACCCAGGTCAGCGCCGGCGGGATGCCGGACCGCGTGAAATGCCTACACGTCCACGTAGCCCACGCCCTAGCCCGCGGCCCCGGCGTCAACCCCTTCGGCGACGAGGTCCTCGCCCAGATCGGCAACTGGTGGGCCACCGGCCCCTGCGCTTTCACGGTGCCCTGTTCAGGTGGGTCCCAGCGGGATCACGACCCGCGGGGTTGAGCGCCAGGTTCCGCTAGACGGAGCTGTAGCTGGCCTCACGCCGGCGCCAATCCGGTATCGCGGAATGCTGCCCTCGGGCCGCCGTGTGGTCGGGCTGCGCCAGGTCGACGGGATGCACCCACACCCCCGACGGTCGCTACCCCAATTCTCCAGACAATCATGAAAACCGGCCCACGGGAACGGCAGTAGGCCCGGTTTTGTCAGGGTGCCATTCTAGAATTGGGACATGTCGACGGCGCCGGTGTGGCAAGGCAGCGATGCCGAATTGCTCGCTGAGCTGGGCGCTTTGGAGACCCGGTTGCATTCGACCTGGGCGCAAGTGTTGTCGGTCGTCGCTGAAATCGATTCGCGGGGTGTGGCTGGTGGGTTGGGGTATGGCACGCCGGTAGCGCCGAAGCTACCAGCCACGGCGGCAGCGGTGGCCAAGCATGCGATCGGCGCCTCCGACGTCGCGGTGATCCGCTCGACCAAAGACACTCCCGAGACCCGTCGGTGGCTCAGTTTCCGCGACCGCGACGGGGGCTATGAGCTGGCCGGATGGCTGGACGGGAAGCTGCTGAGATCGTCCGCTCAGCGTTGAGCCCGCTGGCCGCGCCCCGCCCGACCACCGATACCGAGATCGATCTGCGTGACGCGGCGCAACGCGATGCCGACGCCCTGGTCGAGCTTGCGGCACGTGCACTGCGCGAGGGCGAGCTACCCACCGAGGGAGGCGAACGCCCGCAGGTTGTGGTGACCGTGAGCCTGCCCGTGCTACAAGGCCGCATCGGGTCGGCGTCGCTGGGGTTGGGCGGCCCGATCAACGCTGACATCGCGCGGCGTATCGCCTGCGACGCCGAGATCATCCCCGTGGTGTTGGGTTCGCGTGGTGAGCCGCTGGACGTGGGACGCGCCAGTCGCACCGTGCCCACCTCAATCCGCCGCATCGACATGGCCAGCGGCATCCCAGAATTCTATCCCCCGCCGTGGCTGGGCGGTCCGCCGCGCCGTAATCCCCTCCACCTTGTCCCCGATCTGATCCGAATCCGCCAGTAGCGGCGGACTCCCGTAGATTCCGGGAAGGGCGCGAGATGATCGAGGAATCTGGCGGAATCCCGTGCGTCGAGACGCCCGGATGTTGGCTCTGGTGGACGAGTGAGCGCAGCCATGCCAGGCCGGCAAGGCATCAACGATGCGTAGATCTTCCAGTAGGCGTTGCGGCAAGCCTCGCGTCGACCAGCCGAAGCAGATACAGGCAGTGTGTTTCTTAGCTGCTCAATTCCTGACGCCCTCCACCGGCCGGTCGGGGACGGACCAGGTCGCCGGGGTAGAGGCCACCGATCGCCTGGTGACCAGCGAACGCAGGCCGACGCTGTCGGGCGAGCCTGCTCGGCAGATGAAGAGGTTGTGATGCCCGACTATCCGGTCGGTATCTTGCCCCTGTGGCAGACCAGGGAACCGAGCAGACCGTGGACATCTACACCGACGGTGCCTGTAGCGGCAACCCGGGGCGGGGCGGGTGGGGCGCCGTCCTGAGGTACGGCACGCGCGAGAAAGAGATCTACGGAGGTGAGCCGGCCGAGACCACCAACAACCGGATGGAGCTGATGGCCCCGATCCGGGCGTTGGAAAGTCTGACTCGGCCAGTGGTGGTGCGGTTGCACACCGATAGCAAGTACGTGCTGGACGGCATCACCAAGTGGCTGCCGCGCTGGAAGCGCAACGGCTGGCAGACCACGGGCAAACAACCGGTCAAGAACGCCGACTTGTGGCAGCGGCTCGACGCTGCCGTGCACCGGCATCAGGTGCAGTGGCACTGGGTCAAGGGCCACGCCGGGCACCCGGGTAACGAGCGTGCCGACCAGTTGGCAGCTAGGGGCCTGCACGAAGCGCGCACGTAGCGGCCATGCTACTGGCGACTGGGTCTGCCCGGATTGTGCAATCTGGGATATGTGTGAATTGCCGATCAGCGAAGCGCAGGACCGCCTTGGTAAGATCGTGTCACGTGCCGAACACGCGCCCAGGAATGGACGGTGTTGGCTCGTCACGGCAAGCCCGTCGCTGTGGTGATCTCCATCGATGATCTGTGGGAGCTTGAGGCAGCGGAGGACGAGGCTGACCTGGCAGCGGCGCGAGACGCTCTGGCGAGTACGGAGCAGCGTGTTCCCATCGTGAGGTGCTGGCCGAGTACGGCATCGCCTGAGTGGTGAGTGACGAGATCGAATGGGCTGGTCCGGCACTTCGGGAACTGCGAAAGCTCGACAAGCTCGTCGCCCGTCGTGTCCTTGCTGCGGTGACCAAGCTTGGCGTGGATCTTTGCCGGCCCGGGACTTGGGCGTTGACCGGGTACCCACCGGGAACGATGCGGCTTCGCATCGGGGACTACCGCGTGGTCTATGTGGTCCGAGATGACATGGTCCTCGTCACGGTCGTCCGGGTCGCTCACCGTCGTGAGGCTTACCGAGACCTGTGATCGCAGCAGCAATGATCCATTCTCCGCCAACCGGGAAGCTGGGCAACGTCGAGCGCAGCGAGGAAACTGCGCTTGCGCCGGTGGGCCATGCGTAGACGCTGCACGCCGGCCCGTCCGTCCGCGCGGTGCTCACGAACCCTCGGGTACTCACGAGTACCCTGCGCCCACGCGTAATCACTGAAGTGCTGCCCGCGTCAGCGTGGGGCTGCACGTCTTCGCAGGAAGGGGTCGTAGTGAGGGAGGTGGTGCGGTTCGGGCTGGCTGAAGGCTCGACGGTCCTGGTGGAGATAGACGAGGACAACCTCGGTATCGAGCGAGTCAGCCGGGGCCGGGACGGGGTGGTGGAGGTGAGTCATCGGCTGACGGAGGCGTTGGGCAGTGTGCGTGACGCGGCTCGGGAGTCGATGGAAGTGCTGCAGACGTTGTCTCCGGGCCGGATCGAGTTGGAGTTCGGTGTGAAGTTGACCGGTGAAGCGGGGGCGATTATCGCGAAGACAGCGGCCGAGGGCCATTTCACCGTGACGCTGACTTGGACGCCCGACGTCGGGGCTAGCAACGGGTCGCAGGTTGGTTAAGCACCGGCCCTCGCGGGTGCGGGGAGCCCCGACGTGGATAGTGGCTCTCCGGTGGTGGAACCGGTAGTCAGCCGGCCGGCTGACGTGCAGCGCGCTCGATGCCGCGATGGTGCGGATCCGTAGCTTTACCGGCGAGGTTGTTGGCAGCGGATTCTTGGTCGAGGCAGGTCATATTCTGACCTGCGCCCACGTGGTGGCGCGGGCATTGGGCAGAAAGACCTGGGAAGCCCCAGCTGAGACTGACACGGTGTCGTTGGATTTCCCGCTCGTCGCTGCGGGGGTTATGGTGCACGCCCGGGTAGCGGTGTGGCACCCGATTCACGACGACGACAGGGGTGATATCGCTGTCCTCGCGCTGGTGGTTGACCCCCCGACCGGAGCCTTCCCCGCCTATCTAGTGGCCGCCGAGGATTTCTGGTCGCACCCGTTTCGCACCTTCGGTTTTCCCCGTCGCTATGACCACGGCGTGTGGGCCTCGGGGGTCCTTCGGGCTCGGCAGGCCGCTGGCTGGGTGCAGATGGAGAGCAGTTCATCGGGATATGCCATCGAGGCCGGTTTCAGTGGTGCTGCCGTGTGGGACGATGAGGTGGTTGGCGTTGTCGGTATGACAGTGGCCGCGGACGCACGCAGTGATCTCAGAGCTGCCTACTTGATACCCACGGAGGAGTTGATCCGGGCCTGGCCGCCGTTGGCAGATCGAACCGTGCCGCCATGCCCGTACCGCGGTCTGTACCCTTTCCGAGAGCGCGACGTGAGTGTTTTCTACGGTCGGCAGGAACTCACCGGCCGGCTCGTCACGGAAGTGGAACGCAGGCCGCTCGTCTCGGTCGTAGGGCCTTCGGGCAGTGGCAAGTCCTCAGTGGTGTTCGCGGGGCTGCTGCCGCAGATAGCGCAGAAGCAGGAGTGGCTGAGCATGAGCATGCGTCCCGCGCATGCGTCGTCACCCCTTGCCGCCCTGGCTGCCGCTCCCCTCCCATTCCTGGAACCCGATCAGGCTGAGACCGAGCGCTTGCCGCACTGGGCCAGCTCACGACATTGCTGCGCGACGGGCATCTAACTGACGTTGTCGAAAGGGTCCTGACGCGAGCAGGCAAGACGGATTTACTGCTGGTAGTGTATCAGTTCGAGGAGCTTTTCGCGCGGCAGGGGGATGGCGCGAGCGAGTTCCTCGGTGTTCTGTTGCCGGCGCTTCAAGCCTCAGGGAGTCTCACTGTTGTGCTGACCTGCGGGCCGATTTTCTGGGGCAGGCGTTGCAGGACTCGGCGTTGGCGGCGGCCCTGGAGGGGGCGGTCACCACGATTGGACAGATGGGTCGCGATCAGCTCCGCACGGTCATTGAGGGGCCGTTGCCGAACGGAGTGACTTACCAGGCCGGCCTGGTCGAGCGGATCCTCGGTGACGTCGGGGAGGAGCCCGGCAGCCTGCCGCTGCTGGAGTTCGCCCTCACCCTGCTGTGGGAGCGACAGGATCGGGGCACGCTGACCCATTCAGCATACGAGCGGCTCGGCGGGGTGCGTGGTGCCCTGGCCAGCTATGCCGAACGGGTCTACGTCGATCAGCTGTTACCGGCGGACCAGGAAGAGGCCCGCCGCCTGCTGATCCAACTCATCCGCCCGTCGGACGTGGGGGAGCCGGTGCGTCGGATAGCACGGCGCCTAGAGCTCGGCGAGCTACGCTGGCAACTCAGCCAGCGGCTTGCCGCGACCAGGCTGCTCGTCACCGATCGGGACCCGACCGGCGTGGAATCGGTCGAGTTGGTGCACGAAGCCTGATCGGCGGGTGGTCGCGGCTGTATGACTGGTTTACCGAGACCTCGCCTTCCGCACCTGGCAAGAACAGTTGCGCGGGTCCGTGGCCCGGTGGGAGACGGACCCGCGCAACGAGGGGCGTTGCTGCGCGGGGCGCCGCTGGCGGAGGCGGAGCGCTGGCTCACCGAGTGCTTGGAGGACCTTGGTGCCCCGGAGCGGCAGTTCATCCAGGCCAGTCGTTCCCTGCGGACCAGATCTGTGCGTCGGTTGCGCGCGGTGGTAGCGGTGCTGGTTCTGCTCTTGCTGGGTGCCTCAGGCTCGGGCGTGGTCGCCCTGTGGCAGGCCAACCGAGCCGATAAACAGAGCAAGCTAGCCCAGTCACGCGAGCTGGTGGCGCAGGCGAACTCGCTAGTTACAGTAATTCCCAACCGGATGTCGATGCTGCTGGTCGCTACTGCCTACAAGATCTCGTCCACTGTAGAATCTATTGCTTCACTGACAAGAATGGCCAGCCAGTGGCGACATGCCGACAGGCTGCTCGCAACTGGCATGAGAGGCGTCTACCAGATCGCCTTCAATCCCACGGACCCAACGATGGTGGCGCTGACCAATTCCAGTGGAATTGAGTTATGGGATATTGCGAAAAATATCCGCCGTGGTCGGCATGTCGCAGTAAGCGGAATCCATGGCTCCGGTCTTCAGTCCGGACGGAGACATCATTTCTTACACGCAGGGCGCTTACACGCAGGGCACCTGGCAAGCGAAAAAATTAGTTCTGTGGTCTCATTCACGGGACCAGGGGGTGCGGGAAATTCCACTAAGTCTCGCCGAAAAATACCCTTCCGGACTGACCTTCAGTCCGGAAGGTAAGTTTCTTGGTTTTTGCGCAGGTCAGGAAATCCGGTTGCGGTCCCTGGATTCTGCCGGTTCTAGTTACTCGATACCACTCGTTCATAGCACTGGTAGATGCGCTTTCTTTTTCGGAGACGGGAGTCATGGGCTGACGTACATCGACGGGGACGAGATTGGCGAATGTAACATTGCCACCGGTAGGATCTCCACATGCGGCAGGCTGGGCCCACTCAAAAACGTGGTCTCCTTTCGCAGTCCCGAAACTTTGACTGTTGCGCCGGTCGGGCGATTAGTGGTGTACGACGGCGATACTGGGACCAGTACTTGGTGGGACTTCGATCCTCGGGATGTGCGAGCAGCTGAGCTTTATTCGCGCTTGGTTCCTAGTGTTGTGCTGTCCTCAGCTCCTGGCCTTAACTTGGTCGCCATGGCCGATCGGGACGGTGCAAACCTCTTCAACATGGCGCTCCGGATGCCTAACGTCGTCTACAGTTTGAAAAAAAGGAGTGACGGGCGCGGGTATGTGCTCAGTCTTAGTCCGGACGGAAAAACGATCGCTTCCGTTGGCGAATTTTGCTTAATTGCACTCGTGGATACCCGTCGGTCTCGTGGAACCCCCTTTGGGGCAAGTGAAAGAATCGCGGTCCAGCCCGATGATGAACACCTCGCCACCGTCTCCGCTGGCAGCGTGACTATCCGTTCGATCAAGTTTTCAAATTCCGAGCCGGTTATCGTACGGAATCCCGTGAACCGCGAGTTAGGTGGGAAAAGGGCCGAGAGTCTCAGTTGAAATGGCCTGCGTTACGCTTTTGCGGATGCTGACGATGTTCTCCGGCTCTCTTTCGACCCGGGTGGGGATTTCTTGGCGTGTGTCGATAAATCCGAAATAATTGTCTGGTCCACTAAAAGTCGCGACAAAACATCGAGGATTCCGTTACCCGAGGGTTACGCACCAAGCGACTTGGCGGTCAGTCCGCAAGGTCGATATGTTGCTGCGAGTAGTTCCAATGGCGAAGTTCGACTGTGGGACACCAGCTCTAGCGATCACACTGGCACTATTATCCGGATTGAAGATGAGAAATCGATAGCCTTCAGTCCAGATGGAAAATGGTTGAGCATTGGCGCTCGGGATGAAACCATGCTCTGGGGTCTCAATGTAGAGAAGTTTGATTCCCGGCGAATTCCAGTTGGTGGTTCCTCGATGAAATTCAGTCCAGACGGCTCCCTCCTTGCGGTACGGGCAAAAGAAAACACCGGCGAAATATCGGTGTGGAATGTGCACGATTCTACACTTAAAGAGATTGTAAGCTCGTCCTCGTCACCTAGAGGGACTGTAGGCTTGTCCTCGCCGCCCGACGTTTCTTGGTTTTCGCCCGACGATTTTTCGTTTACGTCCGACGGTAGCCGACTCGTTGTGAGCAGCTCATCTTCAGGTGTCTTCGTGGAACCCTTCGACGCCTCGTGGGCGCTGGGGCAAGTCTGCCGCATCGTCGGGAGGAACCTCAGCCCCGAGGAACGGGGCAAATACCTTCTAGTCGGGTCTGACTACGTAGCTGCCTGCCCGCCCTGACGCGAGCAGTCGCGCTATGTTCGCCTGCCTCGACCACAAGACCGCGACGGCAGTGGATGGATACGCTCATCGTGGTTCTGTGGAACGTTGCTGGTCTACGCTTGGCGTTGTCTGATTGAGCTTGGGCAAGGTCGCCAACAACTTGTGCATCTGCCGGATCATGACGCCCGTTCTTGGGATGTCGACGCAGCCTGTGCCGCTGGCTGGAACGACCGGAGATTGCGGTGTGTCTGCTGGATTTCGGTCGCGTGCTTGTCCTGGTGCAGGGTGACGCAGCGGCCAATGCAGTCACGCAAATCCTCGTACCAGTGTTCGGCGTAATGATACTTCAGCTCATGTCGTGGCGCTGCGTCCACAGCCGTCAGGTGCCCTGTGTAGTAGGCCAGCTTTTCGGTGATGCTGGCGTTGTCCTTCGGAGAGAAAAACAGGAAGTGGTTCACCACATCGCACAGGCTTGCGTGCGCCGACCACGGCGGCACGATCCACCAGTCGGGCTTGTCGGCATTCGGGATACCGGTGGTTGGTTCATCCGCCCCGCTCACGTCTGGTTTCCTTCACTACTGAATGCCTGCAGCCCGATGTGCGCTTCGGCTGCGGACCAGCATTCACCGCAGACCGGCCACTGCCACTCGGCGTCGGTCACCTGTGTTTGCGTCAGTTGTCGCCTGCAGAGCATGGTGATCAGTATGCCGGGGGGCTGGTTTCGATCCTGGATCCCGGCCGCGTGGCGCTGGTCGTCGATAGGTAACCAGAAGAACGATGGGGGTTGCGGAAAGCTCTCTGGCGGGTCGAGGTGCACTGTGTTGTACCTCCTTGGCGGATGGCGCGATGGGGTCGTGGTGAGATTCTGGGCTTCTCCGTCGGGGGCGACGGAGAAGCCATCATCAGTGAAATGCGCGGCGCAACACACGGGCAGTCAAGATGGTGTGCCAATGGTTCCGATTGCCGGCCAGGGTCTCACTGGCCGTCTCACTTCAGGTAGTGGTTTTACAGGATGTCTCATGAGCCGTAATGATTGGCTGCGGTCGAGCAACGACGACTACGGATCTGGGGGCATCGTGGGTAGCGAGAATGAGTCGGTGGGTGGTAACTGTGCATTGCGGGTGCTGATGGAGGAGGCGAGGCTGAGCAACGCCGCGCTGGCTCGCGCGGTGGTGGCGGCAGGCGCTGAGGAGGAGGCGTACGTCGGGACGAACACGACGTCGGTGCGGCGCATCCTGGATGGTTGCCAGCCTCGCTGGCCGGTGCCCCGCTTGATCGCCAAGGTGCTGTCTCAGGCGCTGCATCACGAGGTCAGCGTCACCGAGTGTGGGTTCGTTGACCGCACTCCCGCGGCTGAGGATCACTATGATGGGTTGCACTGTTCTGGGACACTGGACGGGACGCTTCGCACGATCGTCGAGTTGTCGGGACGGGACATGCGCCGACGGAAGTTCCTGTGGGGCTCCGCGTTCAACGCGGCGGCCTTCTCCGAGCCTGGGCTGTTCGCGCTCACGGTGCCTCCGGTGGAGAGCACCGCTCGTGCTGGTGGCCGGCGGGTGGGC
Source organism: Pseudonocardiaceae bacterium (assembly GCA_050699575.1). Lineage (GTDB taxonomy): Bacteria > Actinomycetota > Actinomycetes > Mycobacteriales > Pseudonocardiaceae. Next base: position 660 of record JBOHFG010000081.1, on the reverse strand, counting down.
CCGGCTGATGTGGAGATCCTGACCGAGCAGGTCACCCAGCTGCTCCGACTCGATTACCGTTACGGGTCGGGGCGGCTGCGTGAGCAGGCGGTGTCGCTGCTGCACCGGGAGGCCAACCAGCTCCTGCACGGCACCTATTCGGACAAGACTGGCAAGGCGTTGTTGACTGTCGTCGCGCGGGCCACCAGGTTGGTTGGTGGCACGGCGGGCAGAATGGCTCACCGAGCATGATCGGCTCCGCAACGGGCGCCAGGCGGTGGCACTGGCTTGGGCTGGGGTGGCCGTCACCCAAGGCGCGGCCACCCCGGTGTTGGCTGCCTAGTTGCACGCGATGGAGGCACGCGGTCTTGCCTTGGTCGGCGACACCCGTGAGACGCACCGGGCGATGCTGGAAGCCCAGCGCTCCTACGAGTCGCTGCGTCCCGAGGGCGAGCCCCTGTGGCAGGACTCCTACACCGAAGCCGCGTTCGCTGCGGACCTCGCACGTGCTTGGGTGTCCTCGGGGAGGCTGACCAGGCCATCAAGCTGAGCGCCGCCGCGGTGCGCGACTACGAGCCGTGGCGGGTCCGGGCCCGCTGTTTCGCGCAGACCGACCTCGCTGGCGCCCACCTGCTCGGCCGTGATTTCGAGCAGGCCGCCGCGGTGGGTCGCGCTGCGCTG
>JBOHFG010000080.1:0-8458 GCA_050699575.1 Pseudonocardiaceae bacterium | reverse complement strand
TCAGCGGGTGGTGGCCGTGTTGGCGGCAGGTCTGGTTTGGGTAGGAGAATGACCGGTCCCTCGAACATCATCGGGATGCCTGGCGAGCCAGGGTCGTCGTCGCGGGGTAGAGGTTGGGGCAGGTTGGGGATGAGTGGTTCGCCGCGGGTGCGGTAGGTCTGCCTGAGGGGGCTGGTCCAGATGAAGTGTCCGGCCTGGGCTTGTGTGAGGGTCCAGCCGCCCTGGTGTTTCATCGTGTGGTGGCGTGGGCAGCACGGGCCGCTGTTGGTGGTGACGGTTTGTCCGCCGTGGGCGTGATCGTGGGTGTGATCCAGGTCGGTGGTGGCGGCGCGGCGGTGGCAGCCGACGCCGACGCAGTGTCGGTCGCGCATTTGGACGTGGCGGCGTAGCGCGGCGTGGGCGAAGCGCCGGTGGGGGTGTTGGTTCAGTGCGGCGCGGGCCTGCTGGCGGTGGGTCCAGCTGCCGGAGATGCCGTGCAGGAGCCGTGCCCATTCGGGATGGTCGGTGGCCAGCGCGGGAAACTGGTCGAGCATCGACACCGGCAGGGCGATCTCCACGATCCCCCCGACGCGGTCCTCGCGCGCGCCGGGTCGGCTGGGGCGGCGGCGGGTCAGATCACCGTGGAGCAGGTATCCCTCGGAATCGACGATCGCGATGCGCCATTCGGCGTTGTGTTGAGCGGCGACCAGGTCCCTCGCGGCTGCGGCGGGGATGGGCCCCCATCCGGGTAGCTCCGCGGGGTGGTAGTCGATGCCCAGCAGAGTGGACAGTTTCACCCGCACCTCGACGCCGTACCTCACCGGCCGACTCGTCCCGATCAGTCCCCAACGGCTGGTACTGGGTCGCTGGGCGGACTCGGGTTGCTCGGTCTGGTCGGCTGGCGGGGGCTGCTCGGGCGACACGGGCTGTTCGGGTGACGCGGGTCGTTCGGGTGACGCGGGTCGCTCGGCTGGCGGGGACTGCTCGGCTGGCGGGGGCTGGTCGGGTACCTCGTGCTCCGGGGGTTCGTCGTCTTGTTCCTCCCGGCTGTGCTTGGTTTCGGGATCACTGTCGGCGGGTGTGAGGGGACCTAGGTGCAGCATGGTGGTCAGGATCTGCTCGCGGGTCAGTCCGTCGAGGGTGCCATCGAGCAGGCGCAGGAACAGGTCGGCGCGAGATTGGCTGACGGTGGCTGGGTACCCGGCCGCGCGTAGATCGTCGGCTAGTGCCTCCAGGCGCGCTGCGGCGGCTGCGGCATCAGCGGCGGGCAGTCCGGAGCCGGTGAGCACGGCGGTGCCGGTGTGGTCGAGGTAGCCGTGGACAGCGCGCTCGCGTACGGCGCGCTGGTAGGTGCGGTGGGTGTACTCGGGATCGAGGGCCTGTACCTCGCGTAGTAGCCGTGCGGCCAGCTGCCCGGTGGTCCACCCGGGCGCCATGGGGACCAGCCGTTGGCAGATCCGGTCGGCCTGGGTGGGTGTGAGGTCGCTGAGGTAGTCGGTGAATACCCGTGCCTTGTGGTGATCCAGCTCGCCTGCCGCCAGGGCCGTGTATACCCGGGGCAGCTGATCGACGAGAACTTGGGCGCAGCTTAGTTCGTAGTCCGCTCGGCGGGCGGTGAACGTCAACGCTGCAGCGATCTCGGCAGGCTCCCACCCGCTGGTGGTGCGCCGGGCTACCTCGGCCATCGCTGACCAGCACCGGGCATAACCCCGGGACACCTCGGCCCACGCCGCGCGCAGCTCGTCGACGGTCTCCTCTTCGGAGATCACCGAGCTCACCGCCGTCGACATGGATCGATCATATGTTCGACCCCTGACAGAACTGGCCACTTCTCGCAGCCACCATCCGAGTTCACCCGACCGGGTGGCAGCCACCGGATGCACTCGGCGAGACGGTGGTACGGAATATGGCGACCATGAGAACTCCCACGATCACTCTGGTGCCGATAACTTAAGTTGATACTGCGGGTGGCGGCGTGGGAAAGGCTCGCCGGTCGGCGATGGTGCAGGTCGAGGAATGTGGTGGGTTCGTCGAGCAGCAGCAGCGGCGTATCCTGCGCCAGCGCCAGGGCGGTCCAGCAGCGCTGCCGCTCCCCACCGGATAGCTCGCCGATCGTCCGCCGGGCCAGCTCGACGGTGTGGGTGCCCTCCAGCGCTCGCAGGATTGCCGCGCGATCGGCTTGCCCGAGTGTGCGCAGACCGCCGACGTGGGGGAACCGGCCCTGCTCGACGAGTTCGTAGACGGTGAGGGTGTCCGGGGCAGTGGGCGCCTGCGGGAGCACGGCCAGCTCGCGGGCGACCGTGCTGGACGACATCTGCTGCAGGGACTTGCCGCTGGCCTTGGTCACGGCCACCGGTTCGAGGCCGAGCTCGCGCACTATGCCCACGCAGCTCGACGTGATGCGTGGTGTCATGTAAGGCATCCTGGTGGTTGGCGGGTGTCCGGGCTTGCGGTCTCAGCCGGCCACGATGGCGGAAGGTGGTGTTGACGCCCAGCAGCCGATCCGGCAGCGGCAGTTGCCTGCGCATTGCCCACTCGACATCGACCAGCCGCTCCATCCGGGGGCAGCGCCAGCCGGCCGCGGTGACCAGATCAATCAGCCGCTCCGGCGTGGTGCCACCGGCGAGCGGCAGCGCGGCCCACATCGCCTGGTCGTAGTGCCCGTTGTGACCATGGTGGGTGCCGCGCACCTGGTTCAACCAGCCGCTGGCGCGGGCTCGGCCACGCCCGACCGGACCTCCAGCACTTCCCCACATGCTCTCCAGGAGCAACAGTCGGGCATCGGGAGCCGCCGCGTGCCGGCACCGCAATGCCCCCAGCGGATCGGGCAGCGTCCACAGCAGGTGCCGGGACATCACCGCGTCCCAGCTTCCGCCGGCTGGCAGCTCGTCGGCTCGGCAGGTGACCGTGGTCACCTGCAGGTCCTTGGTAGCCGTGTTGGTGCGCAACCGTTCCAGCATCGCCGGTGCGAGATCGACCGCTGTGACGATGTGGCCGAGCTCGGCGGCGATCACGCTGAGGGCGCCGGTACCCGCTCCTACGTCGAGCACTCGGGCCGGCGCTGGTGGCAGCAGCCGGGCCAGCACGCCTCGCCAGGCCGCCCACTCCAGCGTGGTCTGTGGGTTGTGGCCGGGCACCTGGTCGTAGGTCGCCGCGGTGCCGTCCCAGTAGCCGCGGATCCGTGTCACGATGTCTGTCATCTGCGTCCTTTCGTCAGATTTGACCAATCCTCGAGTCCAGACTGAAGATCAGCTGTACGCAGGAGGACTCGGACAGCCTGCGGACCGCGACGCCGTAGACCGGCTCCAGCACCTCCGGGGTCAGGACCTCCTCGGGGCGTCCAGCGGAGACGACCTTGCCATGGTCGAGCAGCACGAGCCGGTCGCAGTAGCGGGTGGCGAGGTTCAGGTCGTGCAGCACTACCACTGTCGTCACCCCGATACCGCGCACCAGATTCAGCACCTCGTGCTGGTAGCGGATGTCGAGATGGTTGGTGGGTTCGTCGAGCAGCAGATGATCCGCCTGTTGGGCCAGAGTGCGAGCGATCAGCACCCGCTGCTTCTCGCCGCCTGAGAGCCGCCCGTAGTCGCGGTCGGCGAGGTGTCGGGCTCCGACGCGGGTTAGTGCCGCCGCCGCGATCCGATGATCCTCGCTGCTGTAGCTCTCGAACGTGGACCGGTGCGGCGAGCGGCCGAGCAGGACCATCTCGGACACCCTCAGCGGGATCTCCGATGGTGACTCCTGGGCGACCACTCCGACCGGCCGGGAGATGGTGCGGACGCTGAGCGACTCGATCAGCGTGTCATCTAGGTTGACCGCACCCGCGCTCGGCCGTAGCGAGGCGTAGAGGATGCGCAGCAGCGTCGTCTTTGCGATGCTTCCGGCCTACCTGACCCTGGTCGTCATCGGAGACGGCGGCGAAACGTGCAGCCGCGCCACGGCGGTGGGGCGCGCCCTGGTCGCCACCGCGGCGATGGCGCTGGGCTTTCTCGTCGTCTTCGGGACATTTGGTCTGCTCATCGCGCCGCTGGCGGCCTCGGTGCAGCAGTATCTGCCCGCGATCACCGTGGTGATCGGCCTGAGCCTGGTGGCACTGGGGATCTGGATGCTGACCGACCGGCAGCTCACCCTGCTGCTGCCCAAACCGGTCCGGGGCGCGCCGACCGCGCGGCTGGGCTCGATGTTCGGCTACGGGCTGGCGTATGCGATCGCCTCGCTGTCCTGCACGATCGGGCCGTTCCTCGTGGTCACCAGCGCCACATTCCGCAGCGGCTCACTCCTGGGCGGTGTCGCGGCCTATCTCGCCTACGGCCTAGGCATGGCCCTAGTCGTCGGGGTGCTGGCCACCGCGGTCGCGCTGGCCAGCCCCGCGGTGATCACCGGCGCCCGGTGGCTGCTGCCCCACATCAACCGGATCGGCGGTGGCCTGCTGTGCTCATCGGGTGCTACGTGGGCTACTACGGTGTCTATGAGTTGCGGCAGTACTTCGGCAACGGCAACACCACCGACCCGGTAATCCAGGCAGCTAGCGCGATCCAAGAAACACTGGCCGCCTGAGTGGACAGCATCGGAGTGCTGCCCTTGCTGGTCGTGCTTGGCATGCTGGTGCTCAGTGCCGCGCTGCTCGGCCGGCACAGGGTCGCCAGGCGCCGGTAGCCGCGGGTCGAGCCCACCATCCCCCCGATCGATGCTCTGTCCGCTGAGCCCTACTGGACCAACCGGGAGCCGGTGGCGCTCGAGTAGGTGCCCGATGCGCTGCTCGTGCACGGTAGCGGCCCCGTGAGTTGCGAGTCGCCCAGGTCCTCGCCCGCTTCGACGCTACGGTGACCGTGGTGGAGGCGAAGACGCGGCTGCTAACGCTAACGAGCCGCGTCGCCCTACGCCTGGCCGGCAGCCAAAAGCCGGCTGCTTGGCATGCTCGGCGGGACCCTGTGACCGAATAGGTCGCCCGGCTGCTGCTGGACGAATCTGTCGACGGCAGGTCCCCGCACCCTCGCCGCGAGGCTCGACGCGCAACACCCCTCGCAGAACAAGACCCTCAGGAGTTGGACGTGACGGTCTCATCGGCGTGCACTTCGCCGCCATCGACATCCTCGACACTCAAGGATCAGCTCGACGCGCCGGATGATCGTGCAACTCACAATCAGGCGACATCGGCTCTGTGGGTAACCGACCGACCCCGCACCCCAGGACAGGCTCGCCCCCAACACCACCGATGCCCGGGGTGGCAGACGAAGAGAGCCGATCAGCTCCGCTCCCTCCACCACGTCCTCCGGGTTGATCTCCCGCACCCTGAACGGGCACTCGCCGGGACATCGTGTTCGCGATGTTCGTCGGCAGCGACAGCGCTGTCATCGGCCGGAGCGCGAGCGGGATCGCCTCAGGCCCGGCTGCGGTGGATCGCGCAGCAGGAGGGGTATAACTCCGGGCTGTGACAACAACCGCGCCACTCGAGGCGCCGACGGGTTCCTCCCAAGGTCTCCGGGCGGACGTGATGGCCGCCGGGAGCGCCGCGTTGCTCGTTGCGGTGGCCGCGGTGGTCGGCTCCTGGCTGCTCGACCAAGGGGTCCCGCTGCACGTCGACGCACCCCCGTTGGGTGCGCAGTGGCTGCCCCACACCGGCCCGGGCACGGTCCCCGCGGTGCTCATCGCACTGCTCGTCGTCCTGCGCGGACCCGAGCTGGCCGCCCGGATGCCCTGGCGGCCGCTGCTCGGGATCGCCGCGGCCACCGCGGGGGCCTGGACGATGAGCCTGGCCCTGATCGACGGGTGGCAGCGCGGGGTGGCTGATCGGCTGACCACCGACACCGAGTACCTGCACGACGTCCCGAGAGTCGCAGACATCAGCGCGATGCTACGGACCTTCGCCGAGCGGATCCCCGGCCTGCGACCGGAGTCCTGGACCGCGCACGTCGCCGGGCATCCCCCCGGGGCACTGCTGATCTTCGTCGGCCTGGACCGGATCGGGCTGCCCGGCGGGGCGCCGGCGGCGCTGCTGTGCGTGCTAGTCGGGGCCAGCGCGGGGGTCGCAGTGGCGATCACGCTGCACGCCCTGGGCGCCGAGGCCACCGCTCGAGCCGCGCTGCCCTTCGGGGTGCTGTTTCCCGGCGCGATCTGGATAGGGGTCTCCGCTGACGCCCTGTTCGCCGGGGTGCTGGCCTGGGGAATCGCGCTGCTCACCATCGGCGCCGCCCGGCAACGGCTCGACACCCCGGCCGTCGCCGCGGCCGCGGCCGGCGGGTTGCTGCTCGGCGCCACCCTGTTCCTATCCTACGGACTGCTGCTGGCCGGGCTGCTCCCGGTGGCCGTCGCGATCACCGCCCGCCGGGTCGCCCCCCTGTTGGTCGCCGGCGCCGGCGTGGCCGCCGTGGTAGCCGCTTTCGCCGCCGCAGGCTTCTGGTGGCTGCAGGGATACCAACAAGTCACGATCCGTTACTACCAGCCAGGCGAGTACGGCCTGGTGCGCCCGTACGGTTACTGGGTGTGGGCGGACCTGGCGTGCCTGGCGGTGGTACTCGGGCCGGCCGGGGTAGCCGGGCTGCGGCGCGTCTTCACCCCGAAGCAGCACCAACCGCAAGTACTGGTACTGCTGTGCGCCGCGGCCGCGCTGGCGGTACTGGTCGCTGACCTCTCCGGGCTGAGCAAAGCCGAAGTGGAGCGAATCTGGCTACCCTTCGCGGTCTGGCTGATCGCCGCAGCCGGGCTACTCCCACCACGGCAGGCCCGCGGGTGGCTGGCCGCCCAGGCAATGCTCACGCTGACCGTCAACCACCTCCTGCTCACGACCTGGTAATCGGCTCACACAGCCACGCACCGGGTTGACGGCCGACGCGGAGGAAGACGGTCGAGTCGACTAACGCCCGTCATCGTGGATTGTCGCGAGGTCGGTGGTGCCGGTCGTGGTGTCGCTCCTGCTGGGGGTTGCCCTTGGAGGCGCCGGCATGGCTTGGTCCCGTCGGCTCCCCGTCCGCCCGATCCCTCCATGCGGACGGTGCGGGCCAGCATCTCGCCACTGCGACCCTCGGCGCCTGTGCACTGTTTCGAGCCGGTGACCTTCGCCGAGCCGGCCGCCGACGCCGCTGGGATGTCATTGACCGTGCTGCGGCCGGAGAAGGTCAAAGGTGGAGTGCGGCTCACGATCGAGCGGTCCAGGACATGAGGTGCCAGTCGCCGCGGTACTAATCGGGTACAGATCGCGTCACCCAACACTGGCCAACCTCAACCCATGTTCCAGCATGCCCCCTGCCGTCCCGACCGTCAAAGCCCTGACCGGCGTTCTCCCAGCGGCGTTACATCAGCAAGCGGAACCTGTACCGCGCTGACCAGCGAGGAAGGCCCCCGCGCCCCCTCTGATCTGCACGTACACCGTTTGGCAGCGTTGGCCACCGCTGGCCGTCTGCGGACGTCTTGCGGTCAAGCCGCGGACAGGCGGAGATCATCTGTACCGTCCCCCGTGGACTCCGCCGCCGTCCCCTGTGAGGCTCGCGCGCCGCCGTCGCGCCGGAGCACCAGACGGCTCCAGTCGACGGCCCTGGGCACGGTGCCGACACACCAGTGCCAGGACCTTGATCGGACACCAGAGGTCCGACCCATGAGCAACGATTCCACCTCCTCGCCAGCGCGCAGCTGACCGTGCTGCTCGACGCGCTTTCCGGTGTGCCGCTGTCCGACGCCGAGCGCGCGTCGCTGACGTGGCTGGCCGGGTTCGAGACGTGCACCGTGGAGAACATCGCGGCGGTGATCACCCCCGCGCCCGGCGGACCACGGGAGGGCGATCAGCAGCCTGACCCTCGCACCCTCACCGGAGTGTTCCACCCCGGAGTAGCTCTTGCTGGCGTACTTGACTTAGGCAAGATAACCCCATGGATGGACCGGTCCGGGTGACCAACCCGCTGCTAGACGTCGTGGAAGTGCTCCTGGAGGCATTTGACAACGACAGGCAGGAGCTGCACGGCTGGGCGATCATGAAGGCCACGGCGCGCTCCGGGCCGACCGTGTACGGGGTCCTTGACCGACTGGAGGACGCCGACTGGATCACTGGCCGCTGGGAAGATCACCACCCGCAGTCGAACAAACCACGGCGACGATTTTACCGACTCACTCCGACCGGCGCTGTCTCGGCTGTTCGCCTGTTGACCGCGCGCCGCCCTGATGCACGGCGTTGTCCGCAACGACCCACCGAGCCCGGCCTAACGTTTACCGGCTGGCTGAGCAACCTCCTTACGGGAGGTGTTCAGTGAGTATTAATCTAGGGCAGGTACTCCTCACTGCTGTCGTTACCGCTGTTGTGGGCCTGCTCGTGATGGAGTCTTACCAGACCACCTCCTGGCTGGCTGACAAGTTGATGCGATGGTCTGTCCGTCTCCGTTACACCGACACCCCTGAGCGCGCCACGGTCCGCGGAGAGGAGTTGACCAGTCTTCTTGAGGATCTGCCTACGCTGTTCAAGTTACCCACCGCGGGTGGGTTCCTCCTTCGT
>JBOHFG010000079.1:0-6361 GCA_050699575.1 Pseudonocardiaceae bacterium | reverse complement strand
GGCCGCCCAGCCCGACATCGCAGCGAAGATTCGCGGTGGCAAGATCGCCGCCGCCGGTGCGATCGTGGGTGCGGTGATGAAAGCCACCGGCGGCCAAGCCGACGCCCAACGAGTGCGCGAGCTGGTCCTCGCACTCGTGAGTGCGTAACAGTGTTCCTGCACTGAATGCCACTCACGAGTTATCCACAACCGGCCTTGCTGTCCACAGCTGGGGTCAGGGCAACGGACACTGGAGGCGTCGCGGCGGCAGCGTGGTCGGCATGCCGAGACCTCGCACCGATCGTTTCCAACTCGTCCCGCGCCAGGTTCGCGAACTAGTGGCGTGGGAACATCTCCTGCTCGGGCAGCACGGTGCTGTCGAGACTCAGCAGCTTGCGGCGCTCGGCGTCACTGCTGATGCCATTGCAGCCAATGTCGACGCTGGTCGGTGGCGGGCTCTGCTGCCTCGGGTCTATACGACGACCACCGGCCTGCCCCCGAGACCCACCAAACTGCAAGCCGCGTTGCTGTACGCCGGCTCCTGGGCTCTCCTGAGCCATCGCACCGCCGCTGAGGAATGGGGCATGGTACCGGTCTCGGAAGGCCCGGTGCATGTCACAGTCCCTTACGGGTGCTCGGCGATATCCCAACTCCCGGAGGTGGTGGTGCACCGATCGAGGGCTTTCGCGTATATCGCGGTGGCCAGCGTGCCGCCCCGGACCAGTCAAGCCGATACGGTTCTTGATCTCGCTGTTGCTGAGCCGAGCGCCCGTGAGGCGATGCGTCGGCTGGTGGGCGTTACCACCACGTGCGGCATCTCCCTGGTCGAGCTTGAGCGGCAGTTGACCGAACGTCCCCCGTACCGTTACCGCCGAGCGTTCGCCTCGGCTCTGGCTCGGATGTCGGGCGGTGTGGCGTCGGTGCTCGAGGATTTGTACGCGATGGACGTCGAGGCCGCACATGGAATTCCCGCTGCGGTGCGGCAGGTGCCTGTCGAGGTGGACGGTTACACCCTGTGGGAGGACGCGGTGTACGACCACCTTGGCGTGCCGCTGACTGTCCGGTTAGACGGACGGGAGTACCACTCGCACCCCAAGGTGGCCTTTCGTGATCGCCGACGGGACAACGCAGCCGAGTTGGCTGGACGGGCTCGGCTGGTTTTCGGCTGGCGGGACATCAAGGAGGACTCCTGCGGTGCCGCCCGGGAGGTGCTGACTGTGCTGAGGAGGCACGGGTGGGATGGCACTTCGCGCTTGTGCGCGAAGTGCTCGTGAGCGGCATTGAGTGCTATAACACTGTTTGCCACTCACGAGCACGACTAGTCGTGCCCCCCGCCGGGGCCGACCGGGTCGGGTAGCACGAAGACCCGCTCGTCGCTGGAGATCGGTGTCCTTGCCGTCTTGTTGACCGTGCCCAGCCACATTGCCTTACCGTCCGGGCTCAGCGCGGCCGTGGAGATCCGACCGTAGCGCTCCAGCGGGATCTGCAGGGGTGGGCCAATGAAGGTCCCGCCCGATCCGATCCCGAGCGCGAACATCGGCGCTGCACTGGTGAATACGACCTGAATCCGGCCGAACATCACCACGCACCCCGCGGCTCCGCTGCCGCCTGGCCAGGTCCAGGCGGCTCGGCCCAGCGGGTGCCCTGGCCGCACCCGGCGCAGCAGATCATGGTCGGGCACCCGGTCGGTGACCCACAACTCACTGGTCAGTGGGTCGAGACACAGCCCGCCCGGCGCGTGCAACCCGCTGACCAGCACCGCTGACCCCGCCGGGTTGCCCGGCGCGGGGTGGCCGAAGGTGTCGATCCGTAACACCTTGCCGGCCAGTGACTGCGGGTCCTCAGCCGCAGCGGGGTTGCCCGCATCCCCGGTGGCGACCAGCAGCATCCCGTGCGAGTCGACCGCGAGCGCACCGGCGTTGCCGCTCGGACCTCGTGGGATGCCAGTCAACACCGGTTTGGGCAGATCGCCAGGGGCGATCCGGACCACCCGGTTGTCGACCGGGGTGGTGAGGTACGCGTAGATCAACTCGTCCTCGGCGTAGCTGGGAGACAGCGCGAGCCCGGTGAGCCCGCCATCCCCCGCGGGGTCCACGGCCAGGGCGGTGATCTCCCGGTTCGCCCGTTGCCGCTGCACTTGCAGGATCCGGCCCGTGGTGCGCTCCGCGGCCAGACCGACCGGCGCGGAGCCCGGCAGCACGACCAGCGCGGAGATCGGTTCCAGGCAGGTCGCGATGACCTGCGGGTCCGGGTCGGTGCAGCCGCGCGGCGGACCCGGCGGTGGCCGGCCCGGGATGCTTGGGCCGGGTGTCCTGGTGGGCCCCGGGACCTCGGGCCCCGGCCCGGCCTCCGACCCGACCTCCAATTTGGCGTGGAATGGTCCGGCGTCGCGCTCCGGAAAGGTCGGCGTCACTGCGCAGCCACCGACCAGTGCTACCGCCGCGAGCAGTACCGGGATCACGCGCACGAGTGCCGGCCCAGCGGGACTCGGCACGGGAGGTCGCACGGTCGGCCAGGGTAGGTGCATGCCCGTATGCCGCTGGTGAGTGGGCAGCGGTAGGCACGCCCGGTCACTCACTGGTTTCGGCGAGCGAGTCAGGTAGCCGCCCCCCGCTGATCGTGGCCAGTACGGGCAGGTCCCGCGCGCGCACCGCGGGCAGCCCTACCTCGCCCCCGTCACGCAGCACGGCCCAGACCCGGGACCGCTCATCAATCCGCAGACCCGACAGGTCGGACCAGGTGATCTGGCGTGAGCCCCGCACTCGGTACACCACCATGGTGTCTGGGCCGACCACCGTCCGGGTTCGTACCAGCCAGACCGCCAGGGCCAACGGCACCAGGTACAGCACCTGCAGCCCCGGTGCCCCGAAGGCCACTGGGGTCATGCACACAATCAGCCCGAACACCCCGATCAGGGCGGTCAGCGGTAGCCGGAAGGTCACCGTGGGGGAGTTGGTCACCACCGTCATTCTGGCAGGCGGTCATCGGCGCAGGCCATCTACCTGGGGCACGTGGTGTCTCAGAGCAGGATGGCCAGCAGCCCGAGGATCGTCACGCCGGTTCCGAGCACCAGCACTTCGAGCGACGGTTCGGGGACCGTCTCGCCCGGGCTCTGGGCGATCTGGCGCCGCCGCCGCGGGCCGATGACAGCGGCGATCACGGCAAGTACTAGCGCGGCAGCGGCGGGGATCAACCTAGCCGGGTCGGTGCGCGAGAGCAGCAGAGCGGCGTTGGCGAGGAGACCCAAAGCGGTCCGCTCCCAGGCCAACAGGGTGCGTTGCGCTGGCAACCCGGGTAGCCCGGCGCGGGGTACACCCCGGGCCACCGCGCAGGGCCAGCAGCACGAGCACCAGCAGGCTGAGCACCGCCAGGCTGATGCTGAGCAGCAGCGGCGCCCGTGACGGTGGCAGTTCGTCGTCGCGACGCATCGCGGCCTGCACGGCACGCCACCGCAGCATGCTGGTGATCGCGACGGTGGCGCTCAGGCCCGCGAGAGTCGTTCCGATCACCCGTCGGGCACCGGGCAGCCCCAGGTCCGGGACCAGGTGGACCACCGCGACCCCGGCCGCCAGCAGTGCCAGTGCGGTGCGGAGCCAGGCCAGCAGCGTGCGCTCGTTGGCGAGCGTGAACCGATAGTCGGGATCCGTCATCGCGGGGTCAACCTGACGGGCGGGTCGCGTCAGCGAGTTGGGCAAGGTCGAGGTCAACCGGGAACGGTTGCGTCAGGCGCAGGAGCTGACCGGGCCTCGATGCGGCGACCTCGACGTAGTGGCCCCGTTGCAGCTGGTACGCCGTCGAGCCCGGTCCCGGGTGAGCGAGCTCGACGCGCAGCACTTCCAGCCAGTTCGGCGCCGCCCGTCCCAGCGCGTGGCAAAGATGGGACGACAGCTGCTGGCGCCGGCCCCCGGCTGCGGGGCTCACCAGCAGCCCGCCGTCCAGCAGCTCGATGCGGCGACGATCCTCGGGCAATGTGAAGTAGTCCGGCTCGGTCCACGGTCCGACGTGATCGAGCAGGTTGGACTGGGCAGGCGATGACATCCGCAGCTCACCTCTGTTCTCGGGGCGTGACCATGGTTACATGCTGCCGGGAAGCACCGACAGTTTCACGGAACCCGCTGGGTCACCGCCATCATGCGGAGCTGCTGGTTGCACTCGGCGCAGCTCCCTGGCAGTCACGCGCGTCGAGGGTCAGTGCGATGACGGTGATCATCTGGCCGCACCAGGAACGGTGTCGGGAGCCGGCGAGGGGGAACTCGGCGGACGCGACCAGGTGCGGGACCGTGGTGCGACCGGTGATCGCCCACCCGCAGTAGTACGCGCCGGCACTGCCTGTACTGCAGGGCATGCGGGCCATCGGCGGGCTCCTTGTCGGTGGGTCAGGTCGGGCGCCGGCGCTGGCTGGTGGGTCAGGACGGGCGCCGGCCCGCGCAATCCGGTGCTGCGAAGGACCGGGTCGCGCGGGCCGGCTCCGGTGCGCGGCAGGTGGGCCGGGCCGCGCGGCGGTGACGCACGACCCGCACAGGGAACCCACCCTCCGACAGACAACGCCACGCACCTGATGGGTCACCTCGCGGTCACGAACACCGCGGGCGGGGGGTGACCGCCGTGAGGTGTGCCGCGAGGATCACCGACCGGATGGGCCCGCAGGCCTGAGAGCCGGTCGGAGTGGAAACCCAGTGGGCAGGCTGGATCAGGGCCGACCCCGCCCACCGGGCGACCATGCAGTGGCTCGTGTCCTGTGTCCACCGTGGGCGAGGCGGAGAGCAAGGGTGAACGTCCATCTTGTACCCTTTCGGACGATGAACCAACGAAAGCCAGGATATAAAATGGAAGTACAAGATGTAAATTCATCAATCGAGTGAACGCTGTCCTGCACGCTCTGTGACGCATCGGAAAGGATCTGTAGATGACCACTCCGGTCACCGCGATCGGCCTCCAGCGCCGCCAGCTCGGCAACGAGCTGCGCAAGCTCCGCGAGGTCACCGGGCTCACTCAGGAGCAGGCCGCCGCGAGTCTCGGCAAGGCGGCCAACAAGATCAGCCGGGTGGAGAACGGCAAGGTCAGTATCACCAAGACCGACTTGGACGAGCTGCTGCGGCTGTACAAGGCCTCGGCGAAGGACGCGTTGTGGTGCCGGGAGCTGGCCCAGGGCTCGCGCCGGCGCCGCACCCGGGCCATCGCGGAGACCACCCTGTACCTGGGCCCAAAGTGGTTCCGCGCGTTTCGTGACTTCGAGCAGTCCGCGTCGCAGATCATGCAGGTCGGCTCGGAGATCGTGCCCGGCAACCTGCAGACCGAGAGCTATACCCGGGCCATGGTCAGCGGTCAGGGCAGCTTCCCGGACCACCAGACCATGGAAGACATCGTGCGGGTGCGCCGGGACCGCCAGGCGTTGCTGACCCGGGAGGATCCGGCGCAGTTCTCCTTCGTGCTCAGCGAGTCAGCACTGCGCCGGGTGATCGGCGGCCCGAAGGTGATGGCCGGGCAGCTACGCCACCTGGCCGAGCTGGCCCTGCTGCCCCAGGTGGACATCCAGGTCATCCCCTTCGACACGCTGTCCTACGTGCCGCTCAGTTACGACTTCACCGTGTTGCGGTTCGACTACGACTCAGCTACTGACATCGTCTACCTCGAGATGTACGACGACGGGTCCTGCCTGGAGAAGCCGGAGACGGTACGCCGCTACGCCGACCTGCAGCGGCGGCTGCAGGCCATCGCCCTCGGGCCGGTGGAGTCGCGTAACTTCATCGTGGAACTGGTCGGCCAGTTCGCTGCGAAACCAGACTAAGAAGGGCTAGCCCCATGTCAACCGCCTCCTTCCAGGACAGGGCCTGGTTCACCTCCAGCTACAGCAACGGTGGGCAGAACGACTGCGTCGAGGTCAACTACTCGCTCGCGGGTCACGTAGGGGTGCGTGACTCCAAACTCGGCACCACCAGCCCAGTGCTGGCGTTCCCCACGCCACAGTGGGCCTCTCTCCTCACCGCACTCCAGGACACCACCCTCCGGTGAGCTCGACCGCGTTCTGGATGCAGACTGCACTAGTTTGGGCACTGTTTACCGCAGTCTGCATCCAGAACGCGGATAGGTGACTGGGCTTGTGCTGGCACGTTGCTGGTGGGGTGTGACGTGGGCGACTGTGCGCGGGTGCGGCTCGCTCCTCAGCCTCGTGGTCTTGCCGGGAGTTCGGTGGGACCAGATCACGTGGTCCACGCATCTGGCATGATGGCGCCGGCCGTGACGCTGCGAGCACGGTCGGGCACAAGCAACGCTGGGGTGAGCGATGCAACTGGCGGGCGAAGGCGGCACCTTCCTGACGGCGGCGCAACAGGGCATGTTCGCCATCGACACGGTAGCGGCCGGTCAGATGATGACGTCCATC
>JBOHFG010000078.1:0-14495 GCA_050699575.1 Pseudonocardiaceae bacterium | reverse complement strand
ACCTCGACCCAGCGGGCGATCTGCTCGGCGTCGGCCGCCCAGGCCGCGGCGGTGATCACCGCCTGGGCGTAGTCCCGGGTCTGCAGCAGCCCGGGGACGACGTTGGTCTCGAAGACCCGGATCGTGGTCGCGCGGGACTCAAGCCACACGTAGTCAACGAACGGTTGTTCGAGTTCCTCGTAGCCGTCCCACCAGCCCTTCTGCCACACGTCCTCGGACAGCCGGAGCAGGCCGTCGCGCTTACGGCGGTCCGACACGCCGTACAGGTCGAGCAGTGCCATCAGGTCTGGGCGGCGGATCGGGTACTCGCCGGACTCGAACCGGCTCACCGTGGAGGCGTTGCGCTGCAGGAACTCGCCGGCCTGCGTCAAGGTCATCCCGGTCGAGTCGCGTAGTTCGCGCAGGCTCTGGCCCAACCACTGCGCTCGCAACGTCAGCTTTGACTTCGTAGGCATCGCGCCATCATGCCACTCTTGTCAACCCGCTGGAAGCAAACTTGCATGGCACGCGTTCTGGTGACATGCTCGACGCTATCTACGTTCGTCATGCATCGGGCATGGCGACTGAGTTTCTGGGGTGGTCCATGGACAACACGTCGGGAGTACTGGTCTCCACCTGGGTCAAGGTCTGCGACACCACTCGCATCGACTACCACGTGTGCAACGAGGGAGAGGTTGAGTTCTCGATAGGGGGTCGCCATGGGTTCGTGCTGGCTACCACCGAGCTCGGCTTGCACAACCTCGCTGACCGCGCCCAGGAGGCCCTCCGGGAGGTCCAGAGCATGGTCGACGACGAGGACTGTCCGACGGCGTGATCCGCAGCCGCGTCGTCGAGTTATCGTCAGGCTGGCAGGCTAGTGTGCGCACATGCCTATTGCGTTCGGGCCCCGGTTGGACAAGAGCGGGCCGGCTGTCTGGAGGGCCCTCGAGGGGGAGCACCGCGCCGCGTTCCGGGCCGTGCTCACCGAGGTTGCCGATACGTTCGAGGTTGACCGGCTCACCCAGGTGGTGCGCCGGTGGTGGCCTCGTGCGGTGCTGGACGCCCACCCCGACCCGATCGCCGACTACATAGGACATCGCCTCGTCGACGGTGACCAGTTCGTGCTCACCAAGACCGCAGCCGAGCTGCGTGCAGAGATGGTCCGCCAAGGCGAATGCGCTACGAGGTGATCTTCGCCTCCCACGCGGAGGAACTTCGTGTCAGCCTGGCTCCCGGCGGGAAAATGGGCGCTGGCTAGGGGGTCGGGATGCCGCAAGCAGACCTGGGTCAGGACGTTCACGCTGGACGCGCCGACCCGGGTGGTGATCGACGTCGGCCGGTAGGTTGGGTTGTTGTGCGGATCTTGCTGCTGTCCACCGCTGACACCGACCTGCTTGCTGCCCGTGCCAGCGGAGCTGACTACCGGGTTGCCAACCCGGCCCGGACCGAGCCCGCCGCGCTGCCCGCGCTGCTGGACGGGGTGGACCTCGTGGTGCTCCGGTTGCTCGGCGGGCGGCGAGCCTGGGAACCCGGCCTCGGGGCGCTGCTGCGGGCCGGCCTGCCGGCGGTGTGCCTGGGTGGCGAGGCGACCCCGGACGCGGAGCTGATGGCGGCCTCCACGGTCCCGGCGGGAGTGGCGGCGGAGGCACTGCGCTACCTGGTCGCCGGTGGGCCCGCGAACCTGGCTGAGCTGGCCCGGTTCCTGTCCGACACGGTGCTGCTCACCGGGGAAGGCTTCGAGCCGCCGGCTCCCACCCCGGAATACGGCGTGCACGACGTTGCCCCGGAAGACCCCGCGCTCCCCACCGTCGGCATCGTGTTCTACCGGGCGCACGCGCTGGCCGCCAACACCGGTTTCGTCGACGTGCTGGCTGAGGCCCTGCGCGCGGCCGGCGCGAACGCGCTGGCGGTGTTCTGTGGCTCGCTGCGCGGGCTGGGTGACGAGCAGGCCCACGGGTTGCGCGCGCTGCTGGGCCGTTGCGACGCGGTGGTGACCACGGTGCTCGCCGCGGGTGGCAGCGCCGGAGCCGAGGAGGAGTCCTGGGACGCGGGCATGCTCGCCGCGCTGGACGTCCCGGTGCTGCAAGGACTGTGCCTGACCACGTCCCGGGCGAGCTGGCAGGCCAGCGACGCGGCGCTGTCCCCGATGGACGCCGCCATGCAGGTCGCTATCCCGGAGTTTGACGGGCGGCTGGTGTCGGTGCCGTTCTCCTTCAAGGAGCCGGGGTCAGACGGGATCCCGGTGTATGTGGCCGACCCCGAGCGGGCCGCCCGGGTGGCCGGCACCGCGGTCGCGCTGGCCCGGCTGCGGCAGGTGCCGGCCCACGACAAGCGGCTGGCGATCGTGCTGTCCGCCTACCCGACCAAGCATTCCCGGATCGGCAACGCGGTCGGGCTCGATACCCCCGCGTCAGCTGTGGTGCTGCTGCGCGCCCTCGTCGACGCCGGCTATGACCTCGGCGATCTGGACGTCGATGCTCTCGAGGGTGATGCGCTGATCCACCGGCTGATCGCCGCCGGTGGGCACGACGTGGAATGGCTCACCGAGGACCAGATGGCGGGTGCGGCGATCCGGGTGCCCATCGCTGACTATGCCCAGTGGTTCACTGACCTGCCCGCGCCGTTGCGCGAGTCCGTCGTGGCGGCCTGGGGCGAGCCCCCCGGGCAGCTGTACGTGGCCGAAGGCGCGATCTATGTTGGCTCGCTGCGGTTCGGCAATGTGGTGCTGCTCATTCAGCCGTCGCGCGGGTTCGGCGAGAACCCGGTGGCGATCTACCACGACCCCGAACTGGCGCCGTCGCACCAGTACCTGGCCGCCTACCGATGGCTGGAGCTGGATTTCGGGGCGCACGCCGTGGTGCACCTGGGCAAGCACGGCAACCTGGAGTGGCTGCCCGGCAAGGGCCTGGGACTGGCCGCTGACGATGCTCCGGATGCGGTGCTCGGGAACCTGCCGCTGGTGTACCCGTTCATCGTCAACGACCCCGGTGAGGGCACCCAGGCCAAGCGCCGGGCGCACGCCACCATCGTCGACCACCTGATCCCGCCGATGGCCCGGGCCGACACCTACGGTGATCTCGCCCGCCTCGAGCAGCTGCTCGACGAGTACGCCACGGTGGCGGCGTTGGACCCGGAGAAGCTGCCCACACTGCGCGGGCAGATCTGGACGTTGATCCAAAGCGCGCAGCTGCACCATGATCTGGGCGCCGACGCGGCGCCGGGGGAGGCCGACTTCGACGACTTCGTGCTGCACCTCGACGGGTACCTGTGCGAGATCAAGGACGTGCAGATCCGCGACGGGCTGCACGTGCTCGGCCGGGTCCCCACCGGGGAAGAGTTGATCAACGACGTGCTCGCGGTGCTGCGCGCCCGCCAGGTGTTCGGCTCGGGGGAGCCGCTGCCGGGGCTGCGCGCGGCGATCGCCGAGTGGATCGGCCTGGACGAGCAGGCGCTGCTCGCTGAGCCGGGTGCAGTGGTCAAGGTCCCGCCGGCGTTGTTCTGGGAGACCAGTGCTGACTCGGGCAACGGGGACGTCCGGGGCAGCGACGTCGTCGACTGTCTTGAACAGGCCGCCCGCAAGCTCCTGAACTACCTCGCTGATCCGGGACCCGGGCGTCAGCCGTGGTCGCCCGAGCTGGCGTTGCCGGCGATCACCGAATGTCTCGGTGGCTGCCGGGGCGATGCGGTCCGCTCCGCTGAGCAGGTGGCGGCCGTGCTGCGGTTCGGCTGCACCGAGCTGGTGCCCCGGTTGGCCGGGACCACCGCGGAGATCACCAACGTGCTGCGCGCCCTGGACGGCCGGTTCATCGAACCCGGACCCTCCGGTTCCCCCACCCGCGGTCTGGTCTCGGTGCTGCCCACCGGACGCAACTTCTACTCCGTGGACCCCAAGGCCATCCCGTCGCGCAATGCCTTCGAGGTCGGCGCCGCGCTGGCCGACTCGCTGCTTGCCCGGCATCGCGCCGACACCGGCCACTGGCCCACCTCGGTGGGCCTCACCGTCTGGGGCACCTCGGCGATGCGCACCCAGGGCGACGACATCGCCGAGGTGCTGGCGCTGCTCGGAGTCCGCCCGACCTGGGACGATGCCTCCCGCCGGGTCACCGGCCTGGAGGTGGTCGGGCTCGCTGAGCTCGGCCGGCCCCGCATCGACGTCGTCCTGCGCATCTCCGGTTTCTTCCGGGACGCTTTCCCGCACGTCATCGCCTTGATCGACGATGCGATCGACACTGTCGCCCGGCTGGACGAGCTGGCCGAGGACAACTACGTCGCCGCGCACTACCGAGCCGACCTCGCGGCGCACGGCGATGACCGGCGGGCCCGCACCCGGATCTTCGGGTCCAAACCTGGCGCGTATGGCGCCGGGTTATTGCCGCTGATCGACAGCCGGCAGTGGCGCACCGACGCCGACCTCGCCGAGGTCTATGCCACCTGGGGCGGCTACGCCTACGGGCGGGGCCTCGACGGCGCCGCCGCGCGCGGCGACATGGAACATGCGTTCCGGCGCATCACCGTGGCCGCCAAGAACGTCGACACCCGCGAGCACGACATCGCCGACTCCGACGACTACTTCCAGTACCACGGTGGGATGGTCGCCATGGTGCGCGCGCTGACCGGGAGCAACCCGGCCGCCTACGTCGGTGACTCCGCGGTGCCGCACGCCGTCAAGACCCGGTCACTGGCCGAGGAAACCCGCCGGGTCTTCCGTTCCCGGGTGGTCAACCCGCGGTGGATCGCCGCCATGCAACGGCACGGCTACAAGGGCGCTTTCGAACTGGCTGCCACCGTCGACTACCTGTTCGGCTTCGACGCCACCGCAGGCGTGGTCGAGGACTGGATGTACCACCAGCTCGCCGAGTCCTACCTCTTCGATCCCGGTGTGCAGCAGTTCCTGCGCGAGTCCAATCCGTGGGCGCTGCGGGGGATGACCGAGCGGCTGCTCGAAGCCGCCGACCGGGGCCTGTGGGAGCAGCCCGACCCGGCTGATCTCGACGCGCTGCGAGCGCTGTACCTAGCCCTCGAGGGAGACCTCGAGGGCTAGGTCGTGAGTGCGTAACAGTGTGAGAACACTGTTACGCACTCACGAGCATTTCAGTGCCCATTGGCACTGAAATGCATGAAATCCACCGGCTCCGACCAGCGCCCACCCCAGGTCCACCCCACCGACTCAAAGGCGACGACCGCTGGTCCGCCGTCGAGGGCCATGCCCGAGCGCACCCAGTCCCGGTCGAGGTAGGACGAGGCCAGCTCGGGTATCACCAGATCGCCCTTGACGGAGGGGTTGTTGAACGGGTTGAGGTCAATGGCCAGCCCGGAGGCATGCGCCGACCAGTGGGTCTGACCAGGGGTCTGGCGGCAGACGAAGGCGTTGGTGTTGTTGCCGTCCCCCGTCGGTGGCAGCTTCAGCTCAGCTTCTGGAGTGATCCGCATCTCCTCGATCGGAAATCCGGTGGCGAACAGTTGCTTGAAGACACCCACCACGGTCTGCGCGACATCGGCATTCACCAGCATCTCGCCGGTATGCGCGCGGGCGTCAAAGCCGCGGAAGGACATCGTGAGGTAGCGCAGCTGGTCGGGCTTCACCGGACAGCTTGGTTTCCAGGTGCTGCGGGCCAGCACCTGTGGGGGCACTGGGCTGATCGTCGACTGGAACGAAGTTGAGGTGGGTGGGGGCAGCCGATCCACAGTGGGCAGCCGCCGGTTCATCAGCGCCGGGGGAGTGGAGCGCACCACGCCGAACCCGTCCCGACGCCGGGGCAGCGGCATGGCTCCCAGCACCCAGGCTGGCACCGATCGGGGTACCGCAGTGGCGGCTGCCGGCTGCTCGACGGGTGGCCTGACTGGGGCTGCTCCGGGGGACGCGGCGGTGCCACACGCCGCCACCACGACGCCCAGGAGCCAGCTGAGGTGCCACCGCAGAGTGAGTCGCCAAGGCCGATGCTGCGCCATCCCGCCACAATGTCAGACCTTCTGGTAGGCAGGAACGGTGGACCACACTGTGTTACACCGCAGGCTTGCTCCTGACCTGCCGACCGCGATGATCTACGCTCTGTTGCGGCTGCGGATCGAGGTATTCGTGGTCGAGCAAGTCTGCCCGTATCAGGAGTTGGACGGCCATGATCTGGACCGGACAACTCGACATTACTGGCTAGCGCCGGACACTGCGATCCAGCACCCGCAGGCCACCTTGCGGCTGCTGGAGCCCACCGACGGTCAGTTCCGGATCGGCCGGGTCTGCGCTGCCCGGCAGGCCCGGCGCCAAGGCGCTGCCCGGCGGCTGCTCGAGGCGGCGCTGGCCGAGGTCGGCGGTGCCACCGTCACGCTCGACGCGCAGCACCACTGCGTCGAGCTCTACGGCGCGTACGGCTTTGTGGTGGACGGCGAGGAGTTCACCGAGGACGGCATCCCGCACGTGCCGATGCGCCGCGCTGCCGCGGCGCGGATCCGGCGGTGATCGTGCCCGTTGCCCGTTACCCGTTCTCGGCGATCGTCGGGCACGACGATCTCCGTCTGGCGTTGCTGCTGAACGCGGTGCATCCGGGCATTGGTGGCGTGCTGGTCCGCGGGGAGAAGGGCACCGCGAAGTCGACCGTGGTCCGGGCGTTGGCTGCGTTGCTACCCGCGGTGGCTGCGGTGCCGGGATGCCGTTTCGGTTGCGATCCGGTGGCCTTGGATCCGGCCTGCCCGGACGGCCCGCACGCCGACGTGGCCGGCCAGCTCATTCGCCCGGCCCGGCTGGTCGAGCTGCCGATCGGCGCCACCGAGGACCGCTTGGTGGGCTCGCTGGATCTGCAACGCGCACTCACCGAGGGCGTCTCGGCCTACCTTCCCGGGTTGCTCGCCGCGGCGCACCGCGGCGTGCTGTACGTCGATGAGGTCAACCTGCTGCCCGACCATCTCGTCGACGTGCTCCTTGACGCCGCCGCGATGGGCCGCGCACACGTCGAGCGCGACGGCGTGTCGATCTCGCATGCCGCGTCGTTCCTGTTGGTCGGCACCATGAACCCGGAGGAGGGCGAGCTGCGCCCACAGCTGCTGGACCGCTTCGGGCTCACCGTCGAGGTGGCGGCTTCCCGGGACGTCGAGACGCGTGCCGAGGTAGTACGCCGCCGGCTGCGCTACGAGGCCGACCCGACCGGTTTCGCGGCGGACTGGCGAGCTTCCGACGTTGCCCTCGCCGAGCGGATCATGGTGGCCCGAGATGTGTTGCCGGGGGTGGTGCTGCCGGATGACGAGCTGCGCCGGATCGCCTCGGTGTGTGCCGCGTTCGAGGTGGATGGGATGCGCGCCGATCTGGTACTGGCCCGCACCACCCTGGCACACGCCGCCTGGCAAGGCGCCACAACGGTAACTGAGAACGACATCCGAGTAGCCGCAGCCCTAACCTTGCCGCACCGCCGCCGCCGCGACCCCTTCGACCAGCCCGGCATAGACAACCAACAACTAGACAATGCCCTACACCCCCCCGCCAGCAGCGGCGCTAGCCCCGACATGGAGACATATCGGGGTAATCAGCGGTCGAATAGCCCCGATATGTCTCCATGTCGAGGCGATGGCTCTGGAAGTAACGGTGTCGCGCCTGATCGGGCGATGTCGGCAACGGGGGCGCCGCTGTTTCGGGCTCGGTTGTTGGCGCTGTCTGGCGTCGGGGTTGGGTCCCCTGGCCGGCGGTCGGCGGCCAGGACCAGTACCGGGCGCACGATCCGGGGGTCGATCTCCGAGGGCAGTGGGCTGCACCTGCTGGGTACGTTGGCCGCTGCCGCTCCCCACCAGCGTGAGCGCGGGCGCTGTGGCCCGGGGCTGGTGGTGCACCGGGCCGACGTCCGGCGGGCGGTGCGCGAGGGTCGGGAGTCCAACCTGGTTCTGTTCGCCGTCGACGCGTCCGGTTCGATGGCGGCCCGGGCCCGGATGTCCGCGGTGACCGGCGCGGTACTGTCCCTGCTGCGCGACGCCTACCAACGCCGTGACAAGGTAGGCTTGATCAGCTTCCGGGGCACCGAGGCGCAGGTCGTGCTGCCACCGACGTCGGCGGTGGACGCCGCCGCCGCCCGATTGCGCACGTTGCGCACCGGCGGTCGCACCCCGCTGGCCGCCGGGTTGCTGCGCTCGGCTCAGGTACTGGCCGCGGAGCGGCTGCGCGACCCCACCCGGCGGGCGTTGCTGGTGGTGCTCACCGACGGCCGGGCCACCCACGGTGGGATGGACGCCGCGCTGGCCGCGTCCGGCCTGCTGCGGCGCGACCGGGTGGCGTCGATCGTGGTGGACTGCGAGTCCGGTCCGGTCCGGTTGGGCCTGCCCAGCCGGTTCGCCGTCGCGATGGGCGGTGCGTGTGTGCGGTTGGCGGAGCTGTCCGCCGACGCGGTGGCCGGGGTGGTCCGCGCCGCCTGGGGAGCTGCTTAGCCAGGGAGGAGGTCACCGTGCCCCAAGGTGTGCCGGTCACCGTCCCCGACGACGGGCTGTCCACCCGGCAGCGGCGCAACCGGCCGCTGCTGATCGTCCACACCGGCGCGATGAAGGGCAAGTCCACGGCCGCGTTCGGTTTGGCGTTGCGGGGTTGGAGCGCCGGCTGGTCGATCGGGGTGTTCCAGTTCGTCAAGTCCGCGAAGTGGAAGGTGGGGGAGGAGTCCGCGTTCCGGGCGCTGCACGAGGTACACCAGCGGACCGGGGCCGGCGGGCCGGTCGAGTGGCACAAGATGGGTGAGGGTTGGTCCTGGGCGCGCAAGCCGGGCAGTGCCGACGACCACGCTGCTGCCGCAGCGCAGGGCTGGGTAGAAATCGCCCGTCGGTTGGCGGCGAAGGTCCATGACCTGTACGTGCTCGACGAGTTCAGCTACCCGCTGCACTGGGGTTGGGTGGACACCGACGAGGTGCTGGTCACACTGGCCGACCGGCCTGGCCGGCAACACGTCGTGATCACCGGCCGGAACGTGCCGCCCGCGCTGCTCGACGCCGCTGATCTCGTGGTGGAGATGACCAAGGTCAAGCACCCGATGGACACCGGCCAGAAAGGCCAGCGTGGCATTGAGTGGTGAGGTCGTGAGTGGGAAACAGTGTTATAACACTGTTTCCCACTCACGAGTGGTCGTGGCGGCGCCCGCCTCGGGCGCCGGCAAGACCACTGTGGCCACTGGGTTGATGGCGGCGCTGCGGCGGCGGGGCATCAGGGTGGCGGGGTTCAAGGTTGGTCCGGACTACATCGACCCGGGCTATCACGCGCTGGCCACCGGGCGCCCGGGTCGCAACCTCGATCCGGTGCTGGTCGGCGAGCAGCACATCGCACCGCTGGCCGCGCACGGCGCCGCCGGGGCGCAGCTGGCGGTCGTGGAGGGCGTGATGGGTCTGTTCGACGGCCGCACCGGCACGGCCGGCCACGGCTCGACGGCGCACGTCGCGGCCCTGCTGGGGGCGCCGGTGCTGCTGGTCGTCGATGTGCGCGGCCAGGGCCGCAGTCTCGCCGCGCTGCTACACGGGTTCCGATCCTTCGATCCCGGGGTTCGGATCGCCGGGGTAGTGCTCAACCAGGTCGGCTCGGCGCGCCACGAACAAGTCTGCCGGCAGGCGTGCGACGAGGTGGGCCTGCCGGTGCTCGGTGCGCTGCGCCGGGATGACGCACTGGCGGTGCCGTCGCGGCATCTGGGTTTGGTTACCGCCGCTGAGCACGCTACTGCGGCGGGTGTGGTGGGACGCTGGGCTGACGCGATGGCCGCGCAGGTCAACCTCGACGCAGTGCTGTCGCTCGCCGCGCCGGCGCCGGCGGTGGCTCGGTGGGAGCCGGGCGCTGAGCTCGTCGCGGTGCCGGGGGAACGGGTGGCTAAGGTGCCGGATGCGCCGGTCGTCGGGGCGCCGGGGGAGCGGGTGGTCGGGAAGCCGGTGGTGGCGGTGGCCGGCGGGCCGGCGTTCACCTTCGGCTACCCCGAGTACGCCGAGCTGCTCACCGCGGCTGGGGCCGAGGTCGCGGTCTTCGACCCGCTGCGCGACGAGTCACTGCCCCCCGGCACGACCGGCCTGGTGCTGCTCGGCGGGTTCCCGGAATGCCACGCCGAGGCGCTGTCGGCCAACGCGGTGCTGCGCACCGAGGTTGCCGCGCTGGCCCGCCGCGGGGCACCGGTGCACGCCGAGTGCGGCGGGCTGCTGTACCTGTGCCGCTCAGTGGACGGCGCCCCGATGTGCGGGGTGCTCGACGCCGAGGCGACGATGACCGGGCACCTGGTGCTGGGTTACCGCGACGCGGTGGCGTTGCGCGGATCGGTGCTGCACCAGGAAGGCGCCCGGGTGACCGGTCACGAGTTCCACCGCACCACCGTCACCCCTCGCGCGGGCGAGCCCGCCTGGGCTTGGACGGGCGTGCCACCCGAGGGATTCGTCCACGGCGGGGTGCACGCGTCGTTCCTGCACACCCACCCGGTTGCGCATCCAGCGGCGGTGGCACGCTTCGTGGCGAGCTGTGTGAAGGGCGGGGCATGACGGTGGAGCTGGTCGGCATCGGGGTGGGTCCGGGGGACCCCGACCTGCTGGCCGTTGCCGCGGTGCGCGAGCTCTCCACCGCGGGGCGGGTATTCGTGCCGGTGATGGCCCCCGACGTGGCCGGCCGGGCCGAGGCCGTGGTGCGGGCGCACCTGACCCATGACCGGCTGGAGCGGCTGGTATTCGCCCTCAACGACGACGTCGCCGGCTCGCAGCGGCGGCGCCACGGCTGCTGGGACGCGGCTGCCGCCCGGGTGGTTGCCCACCTGCGTGAGTACGGCGGCACCGCGGCGTTCGCCACCCTAGGTGATCCGTCGGTGTACTCCACGTTCGGCTATCTCACCGAGACCGTACGCGAACTGCTGCCTGAAGTGCGGATCCGCACCATCCCGGGTATCACCGCGATGCAGGCCGCCGCCAGCGCCGCCGGTCTGACCCTGGTCGAGGGTGCCGAACCGCTCACCCTGCTGGCGCTGGCCCGCGACCTGACCGTGGTGGAGGCCGCACTGGCCCGAGGCGGGACAGTGGTCGCCTACAAAGGTGGCCGCCGGTTGGCGCAGCTGCGCGAGCAGATCGCCGCCGCCGGTGCGCTGGACCGCGCCTGGTGCGCCGAGCACCTTGGCACCCCGGACCAGCGAATCACCCCGCTCGCGCAGGCTGACCCCGTCGCGGCCTACTTGTCGACGGTGGTGGTCCTGCCGTCGCGCAACGGCAGGGGGGCGCAGTTGTGATGGGCGGCCCACCGCTGCGGGAGCCGGACCTGCCGCGGACCGCGACGATGCGGCCGCATGCGCTGCGTACCGGGTTCAGCACCGGGGCCTGTTCGGCGGCGGCGGCCAAGGCCGCGGTGGCGGCGCTGAGCGGCACCGAGCCGTCCACGGTGACCATCCTGTTTCCTTCTGGTGATCGGCACACCTTCACCGTCCACTCGCTGCGTTATGCGGGGTGCACCGCCACCGCCGTGGTGGTCAAGGACGCCGGTGACGATCCTGACGTCACCCATGGCGCGCACCTGACGGTCACCGTCGCCTGGCGGAGCGACGGCGAGGTCATGCTGCACGGTGGAGAGGGGGTGGGCGTGGTCACCCGCGCGGGGCTGGGGTTGCCGGTCGGGCAGCCCGCGATCAACCCGGTGCCCCGGCAGATGATCACCGATGCGGTGCGGGAGGCATCCGGTGGGCGGGGTGTCGACGTGACGATCAGCGTGCCCGGCGGCGAGCGGATGGCCCGCAAGACCACCAACCGCCGGCTGGGCATTGAGGGCGGGATCTCCATCCTGGGCACCACCGGCATCGTCCGCCCGTTCTCCACCGCCTCCTGGCGGGCCTCGGTCGAGCAGGCGGTGGCGGTGCTGGCCGCCCAGGAGGTGCCGACGCTGGTGTTGGCCACCGGCGGGCGCACCGAGCGTGGGGCGATGCGGCTGCTGCCGCACCTGCCGGACATGGCGTTCGTGGAGGTCGGTGACTTCACCGGGGCAGCGCTGCGCCGCGCGGTGGAGCATCGGCTCACCGAGGTGGTGTTCGTCGGCATGATCGGCAAACTGACCAAGCTGGCCTCCGGGGTCCTGATGACCCACTACACCCGGTCCAAGGTGGATACGGGACTGCTGGCAGAGATCACCGCCACGCATGGTGGCGACCCGGGTGACATCGCGGAGATCCGCGGCGCTCCAACCGCCCGGCGGGCCTACGAGATCTGGGAGGCCGGCGGGCGGTTGCGGACCTGCGGGGACGACGTCTGCGCCCGGGTGGCCGATACGCTGCGCCGGTTCAGCGCCGAGCTGGGGCGCCCGCTGGCCGCGCGGGCGGCGATGGTCGACTTCACCGGGCTCCGAGTGGTCGCCGCGACCGAACCGGACTGGGTTCAATGACCGTCACCGTGGTCGGTCTGGACGGTGTGACGCTGCCGCCCGGCGCGGCCGAGGCGCTGGCGAGCGCGCAGGTCCTGGTCGGCGCACCGCACCAGCTCGCCGCCGTGGCGGTGCCCGCAGGTGCGGTCGTGCTCGGTCCGGCGGAGCTGGACGGCCTGCCGGACACCTCGGCCACGGTCGTGCTGGCCAGCGGCGATCCCGGATTCTTCGGTATCGTGCGAGCACTACGCAAGCGCGGTCTGCGCCCGGTGGTGCTGCCGGCGCGCCCTAGTGTGGCGCGGGCGTTCGCGCTGCTGGGCCGGTCCTGGGACGACGTCGCCGTGGTCTCCGCGCACGGCAGGTCCCTGCGCCCCGCGCTCAACATCTGCCGGGCGCATCCCGCGGTCGCCGTGCTCACGGCGCCGGGTGCTGGGGCCGTCGAGGTCCTCGCCGGGTTGGCCGGCTGGCGGCGCAGTGTGCTGGTTGCCGAGGACCTCGGCGGTCCCGGCGAACGGGTGCGGCGCTTCGAGGGCGGGCTGGTCCGCGATCCGCATGTGGTGCTGTGCCTGGCCGATGACGACGCGGTGCCCGCCCGGGGCTGGATCGCCGGCGGCGAACCGGTGCCCCCCGCGGTCGGCTGGGCATTGGCGGAGGCGGAGTTCTCGCACCGCGACGGGATGATCACCAAGTCGGAGGTCCGGGCCCTGGCCCTGGCGCGGCTGGCCCCCGGGCCGGGCCGGCTGGTCTGGGATCTGGGCGCCGGGTCAGGCTCGGTCGGGGTGGAATGCGCCCGGCTGGGGGCCGCCGTGGTCGCTGTTGAGCGGGATCCCGCGCAGTGCGCCCGGCTGGTGGCCAACGCGCACGCGCACCAGGTAGACGTCCGGGTAGTCGAGGGGGAGGCGCTGGCCGTGCTGGGCGGGCTGCCCGAACCCGACGCGGTGTTCGTCGGCGGGGGAGGACCGGAGGTGGTGCGGGCCGCGGCGCGGGCCGCACCCCGCGTCGTGGTCGCGCTGGCCGCGCTGGACCGCCTGGCGCCCTGCCGCGCGGCGCTGCGGGAGGCGGGCCACCAGGTCGATGGGGTGCAGCTGGCGGCGTCCCGGTTCGCGGAGCTGCCTGACGGGTCGGTGCGGCTGGCCGCGACCAACCCGGTGCTGCTGCTGTGGGGCCAGCGGTGACTGGCCTGGTCGTGGGATTGGGCTCCTCCCGCGGGGTGCGCGCGTCGGCGGTGTGGTCGGTGCTGCGCTCGGCCGTGCCGGATCTGGCCGCGATTATCGCGTTCGGCACCCTCGACCGGCGCCGTGACGAGCCCGGGTTACTCGCCGTGATCCGGGAACACGGTGCGCCGCTACACTGCTACCTGGCGGCGGAGCTCGACGCGGTCGGCGTGCCGCATCCCAGCGACGTGGTCCGCGGCCACGTCGGCACCCGCAGCGTCGCCGAGGCCGCCGCCCTGCTGGCGGCCCGCGACCTCGGCGGGGGCTCACTGGTCGTGCCCAAACTGCGCGGCGAGCACGTCACCGTCGCGGTCGCCGCGCTGCATCCGCTGTCGATCAGTTCAGCGTGCACTGCCTGCGGGGCGTGCCTGCGCACCTGCCCGGAGCACGCACTGCGCCCAGCCCCACGGCGCCCGGTGGTTGTTGCGGCCCGCTGCACCTCCTGTGGCGAGTGCGTGGAGATCTGCCCAGCTGATGCGATCACGCTGCGTGACGAAGTCGGCGGCTGAGATCCGGGACCATGATTTCTCACCCCAGGTTGGTCTCCACGGCCGCCAGGACGGCATGCCAGGGGTACTGCGCTAGATATTTCGAGCCTTGGTGCGGTACGTGTGGTTCGTAGCCTCCCGATCCGAGCAAGATTTTCACGCCCGCCTCGCGCAGTTCCCGGACGCTGCGGCTGAAGGCCGGATGTGCTGCCTGAGCAGCATTGAGAAACGGCAATGCCGCAAGGGGCAGGCCAAGGCCGATGCCCTCGGTCAGCAGTCCCAGCGCCAGCGTGTCGGAGATCCCCGCTGCCCACTTGTTAATGGTGTTGGAACTAGCGCTGCCCACGATGATGGCGTCAGCTGGCGGCAACACGTCTGGTGAGCCAGGCTGTTTGTAATCTGACCGGACCGGGTAGCCGGTTTGGGTTTCGAGTGCGGGTTGGTCAATGAAGCGCAGCGCCATTGGTGTGGCAATCAGGCACGGTCTCCAGCCCGATGCTT
>JBOHFG010000077.1:0-27619 GCA_050699575.1 Pseudonocardiaceae bacterium | reverse complement strand
GACCAGCTCGCGCACTCGTTGGGCGTCGGCTTGGCCGCCGGTGGCTTTCATCACCGCACCCACGATCGCACCGGCGGCGGCGATCTTGCCACCGCGAATCTTCGCTGCGATGTCGGGCTGGGCGGCCAAGGCCTGCTCCACGGCGACGGTCAGCGCGGAGTCGTCGGAGACCACGGCCAGGCCACGGGCGGCAACAATCTCGTCGGGCCCACCCTCACCGGCCAGGATCCCGTCGACGACCTGGCGGGCCAAGGTGTTCGTCAGCGTGCCCGCACCGACCAGCGTGATGACCTGAGCCAGCTGTTCCGGGGTGATGGGCAGCTCGGCGAGCTCCACCCCGCGGGAGTTGGCCTGCTGGGACAGGTACGACACCCACCAGGACCGGGCCTCGGCGGCGGGTGCCCCCGCGTCGACGGTGGCCACGATGAGCTCCAGCGCACCGGCGTTGACCAGGTCCCGCAGCTCGAGGTCGGACAGGCCCCACTCGGCCTGCACCCGAGCCTGGCGCTGCCAGGGCAACTCGGGAAGCGTGGACCGCAGCCGCTGCACCCACTCGTCGCTGGGGGTGATCGGCACCAGGTCCGGTTCCGGGAAATACCGGTAGTCCTCCGAGGTCTCCTTCCGGCGCCCGGGCGAGGTGGTGCCGCCCGCCTCATCGAAGTGCCGGGTCTCCTGCACGATTTCGCCACCGCCGGTCAGCACCGCGGCTTGGCGGCACATCTCGTAGCGCACCGCGCGCTCCACCGACCGCAGTGAGTTGACGTTCTTGGTCTCGGTTCGGGTGCCGAAGGTCGACGAGCCCCGCGGCATCAGCGAGACGTTGGCATCGCAGCGCAGCGACCCTTGGTCCATCCGCACGTCGGAGACACCCAGCGCACGCAACAAGTCGCGGAGCACGGTGACGTAAGCCCGGGCGATCGTCGGCGCGCGGGCGCCCGCGCCGACGATCGGCTTGGTGACGATCTCAACCAGTGGGACGCCGGCGCGGTTATAGTCCAGCAGGGAGTGGCTCGCGCCGTGAATCCGCCCGGCCGAACCGCCCACGTGCAGCGACTTACCAGTGTCCTCCTCCATGTGGGCGCGCTCGATACCGACGGGGAACGTCGAGCCGTCCGCCAGATGTACATCCAGCAAGCCGTGCACCGCGATCGGCTCGTCGTACTGGGAGGTCTGGAAGTTCTTCGGCATATCCGGGTAGTAGTAGTTCTTCCGGGCGAAGCGGCACCACGGGGCAATCGAGCAGCCCAACGCCAACCCGATCCGCATGGCTGCCTCCACCGCGGCACCATTGAGCACCGGAAGCGCTCCCGGCAACCCCAGGCAGGTCGGGCAGACCTGGGTGTTGGGCAGCGCCCCGAAGACGTTGGCGCAGCCGCAGAACATCTTCGTCGCGGTGGACAGCTCGACGTGCACCTCCAGCCCGAGCACCGGGTCGAAGTGCGCCAGCACCTCATCGTAGTCCAGCAGCGCGGTGTCCATCTGAGCAGCGGTCATCGGGCCACCACCTCCAAATCGGGCACCCGGTGGGCCAGCGGGCCGCCGTCGGCAGTGTTACGAGCCGCCTCGTAGGCCGCCGCCACCCGGTAGGCGCGGTCGTCGGCCAGCGCGGGCGCCATCACCTGCAGGCCCACCGGTAAGCCGTCGTCATCGGAGAGCCCGGCCGGGACGGACAGCGCGGCGTTGCCCGCCAGGTTCGTCGGGATCGTGCACAGATCCGACAGGTACATCGCCAACGGGTCGTCCACCCGCTCCCCGATCCGGAACGCGGTGGTCGGGGTGGTCGGCGAGACCAGCACGTCCACCTGCTCGAAAGCAGCCGCGAAATCCCGGATGATCAGGGTGCGGACCTTCTGCGCCTGGCCGTAGTAGGCGTCGTAGTACCCGGCGGACAGCGCGTAGGTGCCGAGCATGACCCGGCGCTTCACCTCGGGCCCGAACCCGGCCTCCCGGGTCAGCGACATGACCTCCTCAGCGCTGCGGCCACCGTCGTCACCGACCCGCAGGCCGTAGCGCATGCCGTCGAAGCGGGCCAGGTTCGAGGAGCACTCGCTGGGCGCGATCAGGTAGTAGGCCGGCAGCGCATGGTCGAACGACGGGCAGGACACCTCGACGACCTTCGCGCCCAGCTCACCCAACCGGCGCACCGCGACCTCGAACGCACACAGCACCCCAGGCTGGTAACCCTCCCCGCGGAACTGGCTGACCACCCCAACGCGGACCCCGGCCAGGTCACCGTGGGCGCCCAGGCGAGCGGCCTGCACCACCGGCGGCACCGGCGCGTCGATGGAAGTGGAGTCCAGCGGGTCATACCCACCGATCACCTCGTGCAGTAGCGCGGCATCGAGCACCGTGCGGGCCACCGGGCCGCCCTGGTCCAGGCTGGACGAGAACGCCACCAGGCCATACCGGGAGACACCGCCGTAGGTGGGCTTGACCCCGACGGTGCCGGTCACCGCGCTGGGCTGGCGGATCGAGCCGCCAGTGTCGGTGCCGATCGCCAGCGGCGCCTCGAATGCGGCCACCGCCGCCGCCGACCCACCGCCGGATCCGCCCGGGACGCGGTCGAGGTCCCAGGGGTTTCGGGTGGGCCCGTAGGCGGAGTTCTCCGTCGAGGAGCCCATAGCGAACTCGTCCATGTTGGTCTTGCCCAGAATCACCACACCGGCCTCCCGCAGCCGACGGGTGACCGTGGCGTCATACGGCGGCCGCCAGCCTGCCAGCATCCGCGAGCCGCAGGTGGTTGGCATGTCGACAGTGGTGAACACGTCCTTGAGGGCCAGCGGCACGCCCGCCAGCGCCGAGACCGGCGGGTCGCCGCGCTGCAGCCGGCCATCCACGGCGGCGGCGGCGGCGAGTGCGGCCTCAGCGTCCACGTGCAGGAAGGCGTGCACCGCACCGTCCACGGCTTCGATCCGGTCCAGATACGCCGTGGTTACCTCCACCGAGGTGGTTTCCCGAGCGTGGATCCGTCCGGCCAGCTCGGCAGCGGACAACCTGGTCAGCCAGCTCATGACTCGTCCAGGATGCGCGGCACCCGGAACCGGCCGTCTTCCGTGGCATAGGCGCCCGACAGCGCCTGCTGTTGGGTCAGCCCAGGACGCGGCACGTCCGCCCGGAACACATTGGTCAGCCCGACAGCGTGCGAGGTGGGCGGGATGTCCGCGGCGGCGACCTCGCTGACTCGGGCGACCGAGGTCAGGATCACCTCCAGCTGGCGGGCGAAGAGGTCCAGCTCCTCCTCGGTGACGGCCAGCCGGGCGAGCCGAGCGAGGTGGGCGACCTCGTCACGGGAGAGGGTAGGCACAGGTGACTCCTGAAGCGCTGCTGGAGGGTTGACCTAGGGAGTCTAGCCTCGGGCTTGTCGCGGGGTAGGGGACCCGTCTGCGGACTGGCTCGCTCTGTCACAATCGACGGCCGGGGATCGCGCGGGCTGTCGGGGTCCGCGTCTGACGGGGGGTCTTCATGGAGTTAATTCGACGGATGAACAGGCATGGCGGCGGATGTCCTTCCTGATCCGGGTGCAGCTCCCGGACCGTCCCGGAGCGCTCGGCGCGGTGGCCACGGCGCTGGGCAAGGTGGGCGTGGACATCCTCAGCCTGGACGTCGTCGAGCGGAGGTCCGGCATCGCCATTGACGACCTCGTCGTGGAACTTCCCTCCGGCCGACTACCCGACTTGTTGATCACCGCGGCGGAGTCGGTCGAGGGGGTCGAGGTCGACGCGGTCCGCCCGTGGGCGGGCATCCTGGACACCCACCGCGAACTGGAGTTGATTGAAGAGGTCGCCGCCGATCCCGCCCACGGATTGCAGACTTTCACCGACGGGGTCCCTAAGATCATCCGAGCGGGTTGGGCGATCGTGCTCACCGCTGTGGGGGGCGGACTCCGCCGAATCACCGCCTCCTTCGCGGCACCGGAGAGCGTCCTCGGGGACCTGCCATGGTGGCCGCTGCGGCGCGCGACAATCCTCGACGGGGAGGACCCCTGGGTGCCGTTGACCTGGCAGGAGCTGGGCACCGAGCTAGCCGCGACCCCGCTGGGGAGGCCGGAGCGGGTCCTGCTGGTCGGTCGCCCGGGCGGGCCGATGTTCCGCGCCGCCGAGGTTGCCCGGCTAGAGCACCTGGCGGGGATCGTCGCAGTCGTGCTGCGCAACTGATGCCTCGGGGCGCACGGCCAGGCAGTCCTGCAGTATACCACCAAACGCGGCTGAGTGAGTTAGCTCACGGTCCATTCATTGGCGTTCCAGGTGACTCCATCCGAGGCGTGGCGGTAGACATTGTCAATGGTGTTCGTGTACGCCCAGAGAATGGGCAATTGGAAGAGGGGGAGTGACACGAGATCGTTGGCGAGGAGCCGATCGACTTTCACCAGAGCATCCAGCTGAGTGGACTCGACGTACTCCGTCTCTGCAACGGCCAGCGCGGCGTCGATCTCAGGATTGCGGTAATGCTGGTAGTTGAGTGCTCCGTTGGTCGAGTAATGGTCAGCCAGCGACCACACTCGAGGAGTACGCGAGCTCGTCGTCAGGGTGACGTCGAACTGCCCGCGGGCTACAGCGTCACCCAAACTGCCGGGACCGACGCCGTCCGCGATCTCCATGCCGGCCTGCCGGCATTGTGTCCTGATCAGTGCCACCTCCCGGGAGTGGGCCGGCGAACCATCGTGACCGATGGCGAAGGACAGCCGCTGGCCTGCCCGGGAGTAGACACCGTCGGAGCCCAGCACCCAACCCGCTCGCTCCAACGTCACCTGCGCTTTCCGGGCGTCGGCGACCATCTTGTCGGAGTAGAGATCATCGTATCTCGCGTCGCCGGGGAGAAACGCGAGACTGCCCAGTGGCTGCGTCTCCGGGCGCACACCACGGACTAGTTCCTCGACCAGCTGGTTGCGATCAACACACTGGGCAAGAGCGGTCCGGACGACCGGATCCTTGAACAACGGGCCAGCGAGGTTGATATCCAGGTGCTCGACCATGGGGCCGCCGCGGGTTTCGAATGTCACACCCCGACCGGACAATGCCCGCAGCTGATCGGCCAGCAACGGATCGGCTGGCAGTTGCACGACGCTGAACTGCCGGCTCGCCAGGCCCTGCACGGCAACGGCGCCGTCGGCAACGGCCTCGAGCACGATCATCGCCGGGCCGCCGGGGTTTCCCACCCACACCTGGTTGCGGATCAGCACAACCCGTCCGCTCGACGTCGAGCTGTCCAGCCGATACGGGCCCGACGCCGGCATCGTGGCGGCCTTGAAACCGACCCAGCCACTGTTCCAGAAATCACCGGCCTTTTTCAGGTCGGCCGGCGCGGACGTCGGGCTCAGCGCGGTGACGTCCGGGATTCCGGTCTCCCGCTCAAGGACATGCGCGGGGAGAATAGCGTGATGGATATAGTTCCGGCGCCAGTCGGCATAGGGCGATCTGTACGTCTCGACGAAGGTGTTGTTGTCGCGACACTCGGCGGTCGCCCGCTCCAGCCCGCGCGTGGTTGACGGCGTGAAGTACTCAGTTTTTCCACTGGCCGCGAGCCAGGCCAGGTAGAAGTCACGACAACTCCACGGAATGCCATCCGACCATTTGACGTTCGGTTTGATCTTATACGTGACGACCTGAGGGTCTTTCGAGGTCAGCTCGGCTGAGATCAGAACGTCGGAGTTGAGCAGGAACCGCCCTTTTCCGTCGACGATAAACGGGTCCACAAGCACCTGGCTGAGCACCACAGCGTTGTCCTGGTCGTCGTTCGCCCGCGCCGTCCGGTTGTTGTACGCAGAAAACGGTGCATCGTGCGCAACGAAGACCACAGGTCCGGGCGCGACCTTGGGAGCGCGATAGGACCCGTCCCCGCTGTCACCGCGCGCGCCGGCATCCGCCGGACCACCGCCATCGGGGCGGTCAGCTCCCCCGGCTGCCACACAACCAGCGACCGCGAGGGCAAGGCAGAGCACAGCCACCAGGAGCTGGATGCTCCGCGACTTCCCCCTCACGGGAGACCTCCCAGGAT
Source organism: Pseudonocardiaceae bacterium (assembly GCA_050699575.1). Lineage (GTDB taxonomy): Bacteria > Actinomycetota > Actinomycetes > Mycobacteriales > Pseudonocardiaceae. The sequence goes on along the minus strand of JBOHFG010000077.1, from coordinate 21,625 downwards.
CACCGGCGAAGCTGCCAGCGGGCAGCGCCGTCGAGCGGACCCGCCAGTGGTGTGCCCGGTGCCGTGCCAGACAGCTGGCTGGTGGTGACGAACAGCGAAACCGGCTGATACAGCGGAACCGTCACAACCCGATCCCACAGCGCTAACTCGACGGCAGGGGGGACCGGGCCCGCCGCGTCGTCCTGGGTGAGCGCCCGCTCGATCAGCGGCTGTAGGGCCAGGTCACAAAACTTTGCCAGGTTGGGCGGCGCCGGCGCCAACCTGGCCGGCACCACCAGCGGGCAGCTGTACCAGGACGCCAACTGGGTTGCCGGGTGCCCGGCGGCGGGCTGCGGCAGCACCACAATGTCGATGCCTGGCTGGCTCGCCGAGGCACCCGCTGGAGTGGCTACCTCGGCAATCCCGCCACGAGCGTCGGCGTTCGGACCGAGCATGGTGCCGAAGAGCTCGTCGGGATCGACTTCGCGCAGCTCGGCGTCGAGACCAGCGGTGCGGAGCTGATCGGCCACCCGGGCGGCGATCGTCCCGTATGGCTCGCGATTCGCCGGCGCCACCACCACCAGGCGTAATAGCTGGCCGGCGCGCTGCCACCCCGCGGGAGCACGGGTGTACCCGGCGGCGATGAGCAACCGGCGCGCCGAGTCCAGATCCGGCACCACCGGCACACCGGTGGCTGGCGCGGTGGCGTGGTACTCCGGCGCGGAGGGAGCGAGCACCGCGGAGTCGGCGCGCAGCGCCGCGGAGGGCCCGCTGGCGACTCCGGTGGCAATCAACGACGGGCGGTCCAGCACCGCGGCCACCGCGGTGCGCACCCGCTGATCGCGCAACACATGACTGGCCGGGCGCAACAGCACCGAGACGAGCACCGGTTGCGGCACGACCGACGGGGTCAACCCTGCGGCGCGCAACAGCGACTCGGTGATGGCGTTGGGCCGGCTGAACAGCGCGCCCTGGGCGCCACCGGTGCGCAGAGCCTCGACCAGCGCCGCTTCGCTGACCTGGCGCACCCGGATCCGGTCCACCCGCACGGGGGTGTCCCAGTACCGGTCGTTGCGCTCCAGCACCAGCTCACCGCGGGACCGATCCACTGAGGTCATCGCGAACGGACCGCCGGAGACCGGGAGGCCGGCGTCGAGCGCTCTGCTCCACCCCCCCGGCGCGTCCTTGAGCAAATGTGCGGGGAGCAGGTGGTGGAACAGGGTGCGCCAGCCGGCGTAGGGCCGGTGAAAGATCACCTCGGCGGTCCGGCCGCCGTCCCGGGACACCACCTGGTCGATCAGCTGGTAACCAGCCGAGTCCACCACACCGGGCTGGGTGCGCATCTGGTCAGCAAGATAACCGAAGTCCTCAGCGGCAATGGGGGTGACATCCGACCACTGCGCGTTGCGCCGGATCCGGTAGGTGACAGTGAACGGTGCGGTGCTCGTCACCTCAGCGGAGGTCAGCAGCGTGTGATCGAGCACCCACAGCCCATCCGGTGTCTGATGAAATGCCGAGGGCAGCAGCAGACCGGCGACCGCCTCCGAGACCGGCGTCACGTCGGCGAGGGTATGCGGATTGAAACCACCGACCAGCTGGTCCACGCCGAGCACCACCTCGCGCGCGGGAGGTGAAGCCACCGCAGAGGTCGGGGGGGCGGCTGCGGGGGGCGGCTGCGGAGTGCACGCGGCGAGCGCGGCGCCGGCGACCAGCGCCGTCACCACTCTGCACGCGCCACCGAGCATTCTCACGAGGCGACATGCTGCCGCAACACGATCTCCTGAGGTGTGACCGGGGTCATGGTCTCCGCCGGTCTCGGTCAGGCAGACGTGCTGGGGCTCCGCACCACCCGTCCACGAGCGCGCTGCCGGGCGCGCTGGGTGGCGTCCAGGATGACCTTGCGCACCCGCACCACGTCCGGGGCAACCTCGACGCACTCATCAGCGGCACAGAACTCCAGTGCCTCCTCCAACCCGAGCGTCCGCGGCCGCGCCAACCGCTCGAGCTCCTCACCGGCGGAGGAGCGCACGTTGGTCAGTTTGCGCTCCCGGGACGCGTTGATGTCCAGGTCCTCAGCGCGGGGGTTCTCGCCGACGACCATCCCGGCGTAGACGGCCGCGCCGGGTTCCACGAAGAAGGTGCCCCGGTCGGCCAGCTGCGCCAACGCATACCCGGTGACCACCCCGGACCGGTCGGCGACCAGCGATCCCGAGCGACGGGTGCGCAGCTCGCCGACCCACGGGCGGTAGCTGTCGAAGACCTGGTGGGCGGTACCGGTACCGCGGGTGATGGTGAGAAACTCGGTGCGAAAGCCGATCAGCCCACGGGAGGGCACGGTGAACTCCATGCGCACCCAGCCGTCTCCGGAGGTGGCACCCAGTTGTTCGGTCCGGCCCTTGCGGGCGGCCAGCAGCTGGGTCACGGCGCCGACGTGCTCCTCGGACACGTCCACGGTGAGATACTCGAACGGTTCGTGCAGCGTGCCGTCCACCGTGCGGGTGACGACCTGCGGTTTGCCAACGGTGAGCTCGAAACCCTCCCGTCGCATGGTCTCCACCAACACGGCCAACGCCAGCTCACCGCGTCCCTGCACCTCCCAGGTGTCCGGGGACTCGGTGGGCGACACCCGGATGCTCACATTGCCGACCAGCTCGGCATCCAACCGGTTGCGCACCAACCGCGCGGTGAGCTTGTTCCCCCCACCGCGCCCGGCCAGCGGGCTGGTGTTGATACCGATCGTCATCGCGATCACCGGCTCGTCCACGGTGATCCGGGGCAGGGCACGCGGATCGTCGACATCGGCGAGGGTGTCCCCGATGGTGATCTCCGCGATGCCGGCGATGGCGATCAGGTCACCGGCCTGCGCGCTGGCCGCCGGGACCCGGTCGAGGCCCTCGGTGCGCAGCAGCTCGGTGATCTTGACTGGCCGGATCGACCCGTCTTCCCGGCACCAGGCCACTGTCTGGCCCTTGTGCAGCTCCCCGGCGCGGACCCGGCACAGCGCGATCCGGCCCAGGAAGGTCGACGCGTCGAGGTTGGTGACGTGCGCCTGCAACGGCCCCTGAGCATCACCAGCGGGCGGTGGTACGTGCTTGAGGATGATCTCGAACAGGGGGGTGAGGTCCTCGGCGTCCGGCATCTCGCCGTCGCGCGGGCGGGCCAGGCCGGCGCGGCCGGCCCGTGCGCTGGCATAGATCACCGGCATGTCCAGCACCGCCTCGGCGGTGGCGGCTTCGAGGCCTTCCAGATCGGCAGCGAGATCCAGCAGCAGGTCGTGGGTCTCGTCGACCACGGTCGCGATCCGGGCATCGGGCCGGTCCACCTTGTTGACCACAAGCACCACCGGAAGGTGCGCTGCCAGCGCCTTGCGGAGCACGAAACGGGTCTGCGGCAACGGGCCCTCGCTGGCATCGACGAGCAGCAGCACACCATCCACCATCGACAGCCCGCGCTCCACCTCGCCGCCGAAATCCGCGTGCCCGGGAGTGTCGACCACGTTGATGGTCACCGGACCGTCCGGTGTAGGCCAGCTGACCGCGGTGTTCTTAGCCAGGATCGTGATGCCCTTCTCCCGCTCCAGATCACCGGAGTCCATCACCCGGTCCACCTCGCTACGCCCCGTGACGGCGCCGGACTGGCGCAACATGGCGTCGACGAGCGTGGTCTTGCCATGATCGACATGCGCGATGATGGCAACATTGCGCAAATCAGTGCGCACGCGGGCGGGGGCAGCTGTGGGCACGCAGGGACTCCTCGATTGGGTGCCGGAAATGCCCACGGTACCGGGCCGGACCCAACCGGCCATGAGTGAGGAGGCGAGTCCTCGCTCACAGGGCACACAATGCCCGTTCGAGATCGGGGTGATGGCGGTTTTCGAGATCAGGGTTGGTGGCGGTTAGCGGCGCTGCGGACCCGGGTTGGCGGCCCTTGAAGGGCGGCCAACTGGCCAGCGCAGCTCGAAGCGGGCGCCGCCGTCCGGGGTCTGGCCGACCCGGGCGGTGCCGCCGTAGCGGCGCACTGTCTCGGCGACCAGGGCAAGCCCGAGCCCGGTGCCGCCGGTACCGCGGTCCCGGTCGTCCTGCACCCGATGGAACCGATCGAACACCAGGCCGCGGTGCTCAACGGGCACCCCGTCGCCGTCATCCTCGACCAGCAGGCGCACCTCGTCAGCACCCGGCAGAACTAGCACTCGCGCGGTGCTCCGGGCATGCCGCACGGCGTTGGCGAGCAGGTTGTCCAGCACCCGGGCCACGTCGCTGGGCGCGGCGTGCAGCACTGCGGTCGCGGTCGCGGTCACCCTAACCGCGACCCGTCCCTGCCCGGCGCGGTAGGCCGCAGCACGGGCCATCTCGGCGAGGTCGACCGGTGCGACCGGCAGCCGCTCCCCCGCGTCGGACCTGGCCAACGCGAGCAGGTCGTCGAGCAATGCGGACAACCGCTGTGTCTCAGCGGCGATGTCCGCCAGCGTCGCCTCGGCGAGGTCCGGGTCCGGGTAGGTCACCGCCACCTCGGCCTGCGCGCGGATCGCGGCGACCGGTGAGCGCAGCTCGTGGGCGGCATCCCCGGTGAACCGGCGCAGCCGCTCGGCCGCCGCGTCGCGGCGACCCAACAGGTCATTGAACGCCTCAGCCAAGGCCCGCAACTCATCCCGCGCCATTGGCAGCGGCAACCGCTCCCCTACCGGGAGCTCCGTGGCCGCCACCCGCAACTGGGTCACCGGGCGCAACGCATACCGGGCAACAACCCAGCCCACCACCCCCATCACCAGCGCAGCGAGCAGCGCGGCCACCACGAGCAGCACCGTGGTTCGCCCGACGAGCGTCGCGTGAGCGAGCGACCGCGCACCGGCCACCACCAGCCGGGGCGTGCCGTCCGGGGCGTTGATCACCCGTCCCCACCATCGGGTCGGGTCACCGGGCCGGCCGCGTTCGTACGTCCACACGGCCTGTCCGGTTAGCAGCCGGCGGACAGCTGGCGCGGACAGTGGTGTCGGTCCACCGCCGTCGACGGGGGTTCCGGCCCGGTCCAGCACTCGGACCCCCACCTCGGTTCTGGGTCCGGGCAGCTGCGACACCGGGCGCCCAGCCATCACCGCGGGCCCAGCGGTGCTCACCGCGGCGGCCAGCTCATCGTCCAGAACGTGGGTCAGCGTCCTCGCCACCACCGTGGTCGAGGCCTTGGCCAGCAGTAGGAACAGCACCAACCCCGCCACGGTGACCACTAGCGCGACCCGTAACGGCAACGGGCGGGCCACCCATACCCGCTGTAGCGCCCTCACGGTCCGTCCTGCCCACCGATCGCGTAGCCGTGCCCACGGATTGTCTGCAGCACGGCACCGGCCCCCACCCCGTCCAACTTACGGCGCAGGTAACCGACGTAGACCTCCACGACGTTACGACTGGCGGCCTGATCACCGCCCCACACCGCGCGCAGCAACTCGTCTTTGGTCACCACGCTGCCGGCGCGGCGAGCCAACTCCGTCAACACCGCGAATTCCCGAGGCGACAGCGACACCGGCCGGCCGGCCCAGCTCACGCGCCGACGAGCCGGGTCGATCACCAAGTCTCCCACGGTGAGCACCGTGTCCCGGTGCTGGTCGGTGTGCCGGCGCAGCACGGCGCGCAGTTGGGCCACCAGCACCACGAAGGAGAACGGCTTGACGAGGTAGCCGTCGGCGCCAAGGTCCAGCCCGTCAGCCTGATCGATCTCGCCATCCTTGGCCGAGACAAGCAGCACGGGGGTGGACACCCCCGCCGCCCGCAGCTGCTCCAGCACCCGGTACCCGGATAGGCCCGGCAACATGATGTCCAGCAGCACCACATCAAAACCGCCGGTCAGCGCCGCGCGCAACCCACTGGGTCCATCGGATACGGTGACCACCTGCATCCCCTCGGCACGCAGCCCCCGCTCCAGCGCGCGCCGCACCCCAGCCTCGTCATCAACCACCAATACCCGCACGCCCACCCACCCAGCATCCTCCCTTCCGCCCAGGGGTTTGATCGTTGTGAGGGGGGGTACTCGGGGGGAGGACGCGGACTTGCGGAGGAGGATCTGGTGCGGGACGAGGAGTTCATTACGGAGGTTCAAAACAGGGCCAGGCTGCTCAATCGTGCCGACGCTGAGCGGGCTAGCCAGGCGATAATGGCAATCCTGGGTGAGCAGCTTCCGGACAGCGTGGCCGGCCTGGCCGCGGCGGCGTTACCTGAGCAGCTGGGCGAACAACTGTGGGGGCAGCGCGGGCGATCGCGCGAAACCGCAGCCCAGGCCGGCCGGCTGAGTAGTGGGATAGCGCAAGATGAGGGCAGCTGGCCCGGCGACAACACCAGCCGGCGTGGCGCCGGCGCACTACCCGCCAGCTCGACGGAATGAGTGTAGTCTCAGCGGGCATCCCACACTCAGTGGTATTACTGGTAAGTCGACGACACCTCAACTCGAACGAAGGGAATGATCTCTGATGAGTTTGCAGGACAAGATCAAGAACAAGGCCGAGGTACTGAAGGGCAAGATCAAGGAAGTCGTGGGCGAGACCACCGACAACGACGAGTTGGTGGTCGAGGGCAAGCTCGACCAGGGCAAAGGAAATGTCAAGCAGGCTGGCGAGAAGGTTAAGGACGCTGGGAAAGACGTTTTGGGGGAATAATCCCTTCCCGGTGCTGCGCCCTCAGGCCTCGACGGACGAGGGCGCAGCCGTCAACCCGGTTGTTCCGAACTCACCAGAAGAGATCTCAATGGCGCTCCTCGAGGCCGATGGCTTGGCGCAGGTTCTTCGCAGCTTCCCGGAGATGGAGGTTGTTGTGTGCTTGCGAAACCATCAGTTCGGCTAGCGCCTCAGCGATGACGTTGAGCTTCTCTTGTGAGGCCTCGTCCGCACGGCGACCGGCGTTCTCGAGCAGCACCACCAGCATCAAGGTGACGACACTCGCCACAGTATGAATGGCTGTCTGCCATTCCTTGAGGTTCGCCCAGAGCGGCAAGCTAACCAACCAGACCACGACGATGCCAGTGCACAGAAAAAAGAATGGCGCCTGGCTAACTCGGAGATATGCCGCCTGAACGAATCGATCAAAGAGCGAACGGCGATCTCCCCGCCTGCGGGTATGTACGGCCCGCGTGCGAGCTCTTGCGACCTCATCACGTTCCACAGCCACAACCCTAGCGATCAGGCATTACTCGCGACGAAAGATACACCTGACGACGAAAGATACACCTGACCAGGTGGAGATCTTGCATCCCGAGGACCCGTCGTGACCGCACCGCCAGGTTTTCGGCCACAACAGGGTCCGCTAGCTCGCGAAACACCAGATGTCCACATCGAGCCAGCCCTCTTCCGCCGGTCAGTAGTAATGTCGGCGGCCGGCGAGTGGGCGTCCCACCGCGCCGGCGAGCAACAGGACCACCCCGATAACAAGAACAATGATCCCGAGCGTGGTGAGAATTCCTATTCCGAGTAGCCAGCCCAGTACGACGAGTGCTAGTCCGGCGATAATCATGATTCCTCCACGAGTGTTGTCGTTGCGATACCAAGGAGTTCCCTGGCAACACCGGCTGTAAACACTCGCCCCCGGTTCAGCCCAACCGGGGGCTGCTACCCACCCACAAGCGTCTTTTTTTGCGGGCAAGGCGCCAGCAAAACCGAGAAAATGGACTGGACGGGCGCGTTCCAGCCGGCTAGCTCGTGACCTGAGCGTTGGACGCCCACGATGCGGAGAGCCGCGAACGCACGTCCTGCAGCGCGGCTACGGCGGCAGCCGGGTCGGCCGGGTCACCGGTGAGCAGTTTCACCGCTTCATCGATACCCTCGCGAAGCATCTGGCAGTCTGCGGCCTGCGCGGCGAGGTTGGCATGCGTGGTCCACATTTCGACGAATACCGCAACCTTCGAGCGCAGCATCCATGGGTCGAACGGCTTGGTGATGTAATCTACCGCGCCGGCCTCGTAGCCGCGGAACGCCAACCGGGCGTCATAGTCGACTGCGGTGAGGAAGATGATCGGGATGTGCCTGGTCCGCGCTCGCTGCTTGATGTGGGTGGCAGTTTCGAAGCCGTCCATGCTGGGCATGTTCGCGTCGAGCAGGATAGCCGCGAAGTCCTCGCGCAGCAGACGTTTCAGCGCGTCCTCACCGCTGGTCACCGACGCCATCTCGACCGGAAGGCCCTGCAGGATCGCCTCCAGCGCGATGAGGTTCTCGCGCCGGTCATCCACCAGCAGGAGCTTGCCCACTCGGGCTCGGGTCACTGGGCCACCTCCGCAGGAGCGCCAGACTGGCCGTCTGCTCGCTCCATCCGGCGCCGGGCGACCCAAGACGACATCACGCCGAGCAGCTCGTCGAGGTCGACGGGTTTGGTGAGGTAGTCGTCCGCACCAGCGTCGAGGCTGGCTTGGCGATCCTCCGGGGTGGCCTTGGCGGTCAGGAAGACCACCGGCAGCCGGGCACCCTGTGGCAACGCCCGGATCAGCCGGGTGATTTCGTTGCCGTCGAGACCCGGCATCATCACGTCCATCAGCACGATCTCGACTGCTGGATGCTCGTTCAGCAGCCGGATGCCGTCAACGGCGTTGTCGGCGTAGAGGACGGTCATGCCGCGCAGTTCCAGCGCACTGGCCAACGCGAAGACACTCCGCACGTCGTCATCGACGATCAGCACCGTGACGCCCTTGAGCTGCTGGCAAGTCTCAGCCGATGCGGCGTCGCTGGACATCCCTGCGGGTCGCAGAATCGGTGTGCCATCGGCCAGCGCCGGCGGTCCTGCCTCCATCGCTGTCGCCCGTTTGAGCGTCGGAGCGCTGTCGGCAGGTAGGCTCACCGGGAGATAGAGGCTGAACGTTGACCCGCGGCCAAGCTCAGATTCTGCCGTGATCGCGCCGCCGAGCATGCGAGAAAGCTCCTTGCTGATCGAAAGGCCCAGCCCGGTGCCCCCGTAGCGACGGCTGGTGGTGCCATCGGCCTGCTGGAACGCTTCGAAGATCAAGGCAAGCTTCTCGTCGGCGATGCCGATTCCAGTGTCCTGGACCGCAAAGACGACCACGCCGTCGGCGGTGTCGAGCGTGGGCACGCCGAACGTGCGGCCGGCCGGGGCCGGCTGGATGGTCAGGGTCACCATGCCCTGCTCGGTGAACTTCACCGCATTAGACAGCAGGTTGCGCAGGATCTGCTGGAGCCGCCGCCCGTCGGTGACAATGGTCTCGGCCGTGCCCGGGGCCACGTGCATCCGCAGGCTGAGCCCCTTGTCCTCGGCCTGTGGCCGAAACGCCTGCTCGACGTAGCTCCGGACCTCACCAAGGTCCACCGAGCCCAGCTCGATGGTGACCCGGCCCGCCTCAATCTTCGAGAGGTCAAGGATGTCATCAATCAGCGAGAGCAGGTCAGATCCAGCGTTGTGGATCGTCTTCGCGAACTCGATCTGCTGACCGGAGAGGTTCCGCTCCGGATTCTCCCCGAGCAAGCGGGCCAGTAGCAGCAGCGAGTTGAGCGGGGTGCGGAGCTCGTGGCTCATGTTCGCCAGGAACTCAGACTTGTACTGGCTGGCCTGCGCAAGCTGCTGCACGTTCTCCTCTACCCTGCGCCGAGCGGCCTCAATCTCCAGGTTCTTGATCTCGATGTTCCGGTTCTGCTCAGAGAGCTGCGCTGCCTTCTCCTCCAGCTCGGCGTTGGTGCGCTGCAGCTCGGCGGACTGGTCTTGGAGCTCCATGGCCAGCCGCTGAGACTGCCCGAGCAGCTCCTCGGTGCGCCGGTTGGCCTGGATTGTCTTGATCGCGACGCCGATGGTCAACATCAGCCGCTCGAGGAAGCTTAGGTGCAGCTCGGAGAACGCAGCCACGGAGGCGAACTCAAGTACACCGAGTGCCTCGCCCTCGAACAGCACAGGCAACACGACGACCGCAGTAGGTGATAGCGAACCGACGCCCGACCGAATCACCCGGTAGCCCGCTGGGACGTCCTTGATGACGATCATCTGTTTGGACGCGCCGGCCTGGCCAATGAGCCCTTCGCTGCGGCCGAACCGGACAGGATCCTCGCCGCCAAGCCCGTACGCCCCGCACAGCCGCCACCCACCTGGCTCGCCGTCGTCGTCCTGCTGGTCCAGGAAGAACGCGCCTACCTGCGCGTTCACCAGGGGCACCACCTCGTCCATGATCATTTGACATACCTCGGTGAGGTCCCGCTGGCCCTGCAGCAGGGCACCGACCCGGGCCAGGTTGGAGTCCAGCCAACCCTGCTCGGCGTTCTCCCGAGTCGTCTCGCGCAGCGTGACGATCATCTGGTTGATGTTGTCCTTGAGTTCCGCGACCTCGCCGCTGGCCTGCACGCCGATCTGCTGCGTGAGGTCGCCGCGGGTCACCGCCGTGGACACGCCGGAGATCGCGCGCAGCTGAGTGGTCAGCGTCGACGCGAGCTGGTTGACGCTCTCCGTGAGGTCCCGCCACGTCCCGGCAACGCCCTTCACCTGCGCCTGACCACCCAGCTTGCCCTCGGTGCCCACCTCGCGGGCCACCCGCGTCACCTCGTCAGCAAAGCTTGACAACTGGTCGACCATGGTGTTGACGGTGCTCTTCAGCTCCAGGATCTCACCCTGCGCATCAACGGTGATCTTCTGGCTGAGGTCGCCCTTGGCCACCGCGGTGGTGACTTGGGCGATGTTGCGCACTTGGCTGGTCAGGTTCGACGCCATGAAGTTCACATTGTCGGTCAGATCACGCCACGTCCCGGCAACGCCCTTCACCTGCGCCTGACCACCCAGCTTGCCCTCGGTGCCCACCTCGCGGGCCACCCGCGTCACCTCGTCAGCAAAGCTCGACAACTGGTCGACCATGGTGTTGACCGTGCTCTTCAGCTCTAGGATCTCACCGCGCGCGTCCACCGTGATCTTCTGTAACAGGTCACCCCTGGCCACCGCCGTCGCCACTTGGGCGATGTTGCGCACTTGGCTGGTCAGGTTCGACGCCATGAAGTTCACATTGTCGGTCAGATCACGCCACGTCCCGGACACGCCTTCCACCTGCGCCTGACCACCCAGCTTGCCCTCGGTGCCCACCTCGCGGGCCACCCGCGTCACCTCGTCAGCGAAGACCCGCAGCGTGTCGGTCAGCGAGTTGATCGTCTCGGCCAGCTCGGCGATTTCACCGCGGGCACTGACCGTGATCTTGCGGGACAGGTCACCTTGCGCTATCGCAGTGGCCGTCGAGGAAATCGACCGGACCTGGTTGGTCAGGTTGGACGCCATCGTGTTCACCGAATCGGTGAGCGCACGCCACGTTCCGGCCACCCCGCGCGCATCGGCCTGACCACCCAGCTTGCCCTCCGTACCCACTTCACGGGCCACCCGCGTCACCTCGTCAGCAAAACGCGACAACTGGTCGACCATCGTGTTGACCGTGCGGCCGATCCGGTTGAACTCACCGCGCAGCGGCCGACCCTCGATCTCCAGCACCATATGTTGGGACAGGTCACCCTCGGCCACCGCGGCGATCACCCGGGCGATCTCAGCGGTGGGCCGAGCCAGGTCATCGATCAATGAGTTGATCGCGGCCGCACCGGTCGCCCACGCGCCATCCGATACCTCCTCATCGAGCCGCTCGAGCGTCCGGCCCTCCCTGCCGACCACCCGGCTGATCCGTAGCAGGTCGCGATTGCGCCGCTCCTGCAGGCTGACCAGCTCGTTGAAGCCGTCAACCACCTGGCCGCTCAACCCACTGCGGCGGGTCAAGTGGACGTCGAAGCGCCCATGGAGCACCTCGCTGATGGCATCGACCAGCTCGGCCAGCAGGCCGTCGACGTCGCCACCCGATGGCACCGAAGGAGAATGGGGTTCTTCGGCCGCAGTCATGCTCGGCCCTCCTCAACATCACTCTCGGCGGGGAGCACACCACACCAGTCCAGCACCGCCCCAGGCTGCGCATGTCACACGATAGCGGCATGATGCCTGTTGTGGACCAACAGCTCGCCCACCGGGTCCGGCTGCCAGCTGATGACCGGTCTCCCATGCTGGCCCGGCGCATGCTGCGGACCGCCCTGCACAACGCCGGGCTGGACGACCTGATCGACGACGCCGTGTTACTCACCAGCGAGCTGTGCGAGAACGCCGTGCTGCACGCTGGCACCGACTACGAGCTCCTCATCGAGCTGTCGGAGTCCGAGCTCACCGTGACGGTGCTTGATCACGGGCTCACGGCGCTGGAGCTGCACCGGGCCACGCCGCGCTCCCCGACCGATCGGGCAGCTACCCACGGCCGTGGCTTGCTGCTCGTCGAGAGCATCGCGACGGCCTGGGGGACCCGGCATGACGCATCGGGCCACCAGGTCTGGTTCATCTTGCGGCACGGGCCTGCGGAGCCGGCCGCGGAGGTGGCGAGCCCCAGCAGCCGAGCCGGAGAGCCGGCGGATTGGCCCATGCCGTCGGCAAGCCGCTGGTTGCTGCATCTCGACGACGCGCGAGTGGCCGAGATAGCGCTGGTCCCGCTGGTCAGCGAGCTCGTCCGACGACTGTGCGACGTACTCAGCGCGGATGGCGCTGGGGTGTGGGTGGACTACGGCGACGGGGCCGGCGAGCAGGAGCTGGCCACGGTCGGTCGGCCGGCCGATGCGGATTCGACGACGCTGCCGCTGCCGCTGCCAGCACCGTTGGCCGGCCGGCTCGGTGTCCGGGTGCCGCAACCGAGCCCGAGCACGGTCGAGATCGCTCAACTGACCGCGCAGCGCGTCGCGCTGGCCGTCGAGTCGGACTGGATACGCGCCTTGGGCCAGCGTCGGTGGTCGTGGATGATCTACCTGGTGGAGGCTGGCGAGCTGCTCGCACACTCACTCGACGTCGAGCTGGCTGCCGCCCTGGTGCCGCAGCTCATCGTGCCACGGCTGGGCCGCTGGTGCGGGGTGCACCTGCTCGACGAGCAGGGCCAGCTCACTTTGACCGCAGTTAACCACCTCGACGAGACGGCGCTGCCCGGCCTGCGGGCCGCTCTTGACGCATCCCGCCCCCAGCTCTACAGCCTGCTGCACAGCGGGGCGGACACCGTCAGTACCACGTCGCCCGACGAGGGCATCGCGGTGCCGCTCGTCGCCCGCGGGCACCCGCTCGGGACGTTGGCCGTCGGCCGCCCCGCCGGACGACCGCACAACTCGGAAGAGATCATGGTAATCTCCGATGTGGCCCGGCGGGCCGCCCCCGCGATCGACAACGCGCAACGCCATGCCGCGCAGGTAGCCACGTCGCAGGCGTTGCAGCAGGCGCTGCTCCCCCGCACGCTCCCCGCCTCGGAGGGGATCGAGTTCGCCGCTGCCTACCTGCCGGCGAGCAACAACATGAATGTCGGTGGCGACTTCTACGACGTGGTCGAGATGAAGGACGGCTGCTGGCTGGTGTCCATCGGTGACGTGTGCGGCAAGGGAGCAGTAGCCGCGGCGCGCACCGGTCTGGTGCGCGATGTGTTGCGGGTGCTGGTACGCCAGGGACGCCCGCCGACGCAGGTGCTGGAGCTGCTCAACGAGATGATGCTGGAGGCCCAGGACCCGACCCAGTTCGCCACCGTGGTGCTCGCCGTGATCAGTCGACAGCCCGCCGCACACCAAGGATTGGCCGTCGAGCTGGTGCTGGCCGGCCACGAACAACCCGTGTTGGTCGGAGCCGACACGGCGGCCCTGGTGGGTCAGCATGGCACCGCAGCCGGGCTGATCAACGAGTTTGCCGTACATCCGACCCGGCACCTGCTGAGTCCTGGCGAAGCACTCGTGATCTACACCGATGGCGTCACCGAGCGCCGCCGCGGCAGCGAGGAGTTCGGGCAGGCTCGGCTGCTGGCGGCGCTGGCCAGCGTCGGCGACAGCTCCGCGGCAGCCATCGTCACCGGGCTGCGGCGGGCCCTGGAGCAGTTCTCCGCTGAACCGCAGGAGGACGACATCGCCGTCATCGTCGTCCGCGCACCCGCATAGCGCCTGGCGGTGCCGGGTTTGAACCACTGCGCCACCGGGAAATGACGGCTAGCCGCCCGGCGCTGGGTACCCGGGCCGCCCGAAATGAGGTGCAGTTGAAGTGAGCGACGTATCGCGGCTGCCTGGACCGAGCGATCACGCCTGGCAATGGCAGCGCCACGGGGCATGTAGGGGCATGGACAGTGCCGACTTCTACCACCCGGACGGCGAACGCGACCCGTCCCGATCTCGCCGCACGGCGGCCGCCAAGCAGGTCTGTGCCCGCTGCCCAGTGATCAATATCTGCCGGGAGTTCGCATTGCGCACCCATGAACCGTTCGGCGTCTGGGGCGGGCTGGACGAGGGCGAACGCCGGATGATCTTTGATCTTCATGCCACGGCGAGCTGAGCCGCGGTGCACCCGGGATGCCACAACGGCCAGAGGTTCGGCGGACCCTGGCTACCCAAGCGTGTCAACTCGAGTAGGGTGTGAGCCGCGGTGCAGGCCGCCGCTGTCGCAGTCACCCACCCGCCCGTAGTCACCCTCGGGCCAGTCCTGCCCCTGGAGGTCGCGGTGTCAGATCCGAGCCAGCTGGCCGGGGACCTGCCGCTGCGCGTGACCCACCCGGCGCCAGACAGCGTCGTCCTCCATGTGGCGGGCGAGGTGGACACGCTGACCTCCCCCGCCCTCGACACCGCGGTGACAAAGCAACTCAACACCGCCCCAGCCAATCTCGTGCTCGATTTCACGGGCGTATCGTTTCTCGGCTCCAGCGGACTGGCCGTGCTGATCCGGGCCGCCAACGCCGCCGCTGAGCGCGACATACGGCTGACTCTGGTGACCGAGAGTCGAGCTGTACTTCGTCCGCTCGACGTCACCAGGACCGCCGAACACTTCACGATCCACTCGTCCGTGGAAACCGCGCTGGCCTACGGGCGAGCACCGTCCGGCGGTGCGGAATAGCAACGACATGGCCCTCGCGGTGAGAGAAAGCAGAGCGAACGTGGACGCAGCGACGAGCATAGGTGCCGTCCATGCCAAGCCGGACGTCACACTGGAGGTCCGGAGCGCGGCCACCTCGACGCTGATCCCGACGATCCGAACGGTGGCCGCAGACCTGGCGGCTCGGGCGGACTTCGACCTTGATGCGATTGCGGACCTGCGGATGGCCGTGGACGAGGTATGCGCCACCCTGATCGGAGTCGCTAGCCCGGAATCAAAGCTGACCTGCACGTTCACCGTGATGCCCGATCGGATCGAGGTCGATGTCACGATCCCACTCCCAGCCGGCTCACCCAGCAGGGGGGCGATGATCGCCACCGACACGTTCGGCTGGCGGGTGTTGCAGACCCTTGCCGACAAGGTGTTGGTGGTCCAGCTGCCCGGCAGCGACGGCGGCCCGGACCAGATCGGCATCCGGCTTGACAAGCGCGCGGTCACCGATTCCCGGTGACCGAAAACGACTCGAGGTACGGCCATCTGGTTCCGCTGCTGGAAGAGTTCGCCACGCTGGAACCCGATGATCCACGCAAGGACACCCTCCGAGACGAACTCGTCACTGGGTTCCTTCCCGTGGCCAAGCACATCGCCCGCCGTTTCGCACACCGCGGGGAGCCGCTGGACGATCTGACTCAGGTGGCCACCATCGGGCTGATCAACGCAGTAGATCGGTTCAAGCCCGACCACGGTAACGACTTCTTTTCCTTTGCGGTGCCGACGATCAGCGGTGAGGTGCGCCGGCACTTCCGTGATCAGGGTTGGTCGATGCGGGTACCCAGGCGGCTCAAAGATCTTCACGTCGCGATCAACAGCGCCGTGTCCGGGCTGTCCCAGCAGCTTGGCCGGGCACCGCGACCCAGTGAGATCGCCGAGCGCCTGGGGCTCCCGATCGCCGAAGTGCTGGAAGGGCTGGAGGCCGCACAGGCCTACCGCAGCTCCTCGCTCGACGAGATGCTCAGCTCCGAGGAGGGCAGCGCGACCATTGGCGAACTGGTCGGCGCAGCCGATGCAGAGCTGGACCGGGTGGACTACCGGTTGGCGCTGCGACCGCTGCTCGCCGAGCTCGGCCCGCGCGAGCGGAGCATCGTCATGCTGCGCTTTTTCGGAGACCTGACCCAGACCCAGATCGGCGAGCAGGTCGGCATCTCCCAGATGCACGTGTCCCGCCTGCTCACGCAGACTCTCGAATGGCTACGTGTCCACCTCGACCACTAGCCGGGACTTGCCGTCGGCGCCCCGCCGGAGTTGGTAGCGGTGAGTTGGCACGACGCTACGGGTGACGCTGTAGGTGTAACGAATCTCCCTCTTCTCCCTATGATTGTGTGACGACTCGCGTGCGGTGCGCGATGAAACCAGCTCGGGAAGGCGAGGATGACCACGCTCGACTTCGAGCTGGAGATCGGCTCGGGTGCCGCAGGCACCTACCCGGTGGTCGCGCGTACGCCTGGCGGTGAAGTCGCCACCAGCATGCGCCTCCCGTTGACCCTCACCGAGCTCGACCACCAGATCGCCGTGGTCAGGGGTGCGGTGCTGGCCTCTACCGCGGTGGTGCGCCGCGCCCCGACCACGGACGAGAAACCGGTGCGGGAGTTGGGCCAGCAGTTATTCGAGACGCTGGTCTGCGGTGATGTGCGGGGCCTGTACCTGGCCAGCCGCCAGCACGCCCACGAGCAGGGCAGTGTGCTGCGGCTGGTGCTGCGGGTGCGCCCGCCGGAACTCGCCCGGCTGCCGTGGGAGTTCCTGTTCGATCCCTACCAACAGGACTACCTGGGTTTGAGCATGCCGCTGGTGCGCTACCCCGAGGTGTTGGCCCCCCGGCAGCCGCTTCAAGTTGCCTCGCCGCTGCGGATCCTGGGCATGGTGGCGTGCCCGGGTGATCAACACGAGTTGGAGGTCGACGAGGAGCAGCGGCGGCTGCTCACCGCGCTGGCAGGTCTGGAGCGCGACGGGTTGGTGGAGCTCTCCTGGGTGGCCGGGCAGACCTACACCGATCTGGAGGACGCGCTGGACGCAGATTTCTGGCACGTGTTCCATTTCGTCGGCCACGGCGGGTACGACCGAATTGCTGAGGAAGGCACCCTGGCGTTGGCCGACGATGCGGGCCACACCGAGCTGATCGGTGCCGACGATCTCAGCCGACTGCTCGCCAAGCATCACACGCTGCGGCTGGTGGTGCTCAATGCCTGCGACACCGGGCGAGGTGGCGCCCTGGACGCGTTCTCCAGCACCGCCGGGGCGCTGGTGCGCCGGTGGATCCCGGCGGTGGTGGCGATGCAGTTCGAGATCACCAACCCGGCCGCGATCGTGTTCGCCCAGACATTTTACCAAAACGTGGCCAAACGGCGGCCGGTGAACGACAGCGTCGTGCGCGCCCGGCAGGCGCTGCGACGCGCCAAAAAAGACACCCTGGAGTGGGGCACCCCAGTGCTGTACCTGCGCGCTCCCGACGGGCGCATCTTCGACAACAACGGCCCCCTGTTACCGCAGCCTCGGCTGTCCCAGGACCCGATCGGCGCGCGGGAGTTGGAGGCCCTCTACGACCAGGCACTGTCCGCGTTCTGGACCGAGCAGTGGGACCAGGCCGCCGCGCTGCTGCAACAGGTCCTCGTCCATCGCCCCCACCAGCATCGCGACGTTGCTGTCAAGCTGAAGCAAGCCCGCCACCAGCAGCAGCTAGCCACCCGCTACACCCAGGCGTGCGCGGCCGCTGAGTCCCTGGACTGGGACGAGGCAGTCAAGACGTTCACGATGATCACCAAGACCGACCCCACCTACCGGGACGTCGGCCAACGGTTGGACGTCGCCCGGCGCCGGCAGGAGCTCGCCGGTTGGCACACCGAGGCTCGTCGGCTGTACCAAGCCGAGCAGTGGGCGGCCGTAGTCAAGATCGGTGAACGGCTGCACGCCCTAGACCCGGCCACCGCAGACCCCGACGGGCTAGTGAGCTCGGCGCAAACCCAGCTCGCCTCCGCAGAACAGACGGTACAGATCGCCTCGCAGTACAGCAGCGGCCTTCGACTGCTCGACATCGGCAAGTGGCAGCAAGCGATCGAGGTGCTGGAGCGGCTGGACCCCCACTATCGGGACACCGCAGCGCTGCTGGCCCGGGCCCGCCGGGAGCTCCCTCACCCGGCAGCCTCACCAACCTTCGCCCAGCACCCCACAGCGGAGCGGATCCTGCGTCACCGCAAGGCGGTCAACGCGGTGGCCTTCAGCCCGGACGGGCGCTGGCTGGTCACCGCCAGCGACGACAAGACCGCCCGGATCTGGGACACCACCAGCGCAGACCAACTCACCGAGGTCACTCACCACAACTCGATGCAGACCGAGGAGCGCCCGCCGTGGCGCAGTCAATTGGCCTGGGCCACCACCAAAGGCTGGGTGCAGGGGGTGGCGTTCAGCCCGGACGGGCGCCGGTTGGCGACTGCCAGCGGCGACGGGACCGCACAGATCTGGGCGTTGCGCGGCCATGGATGACTCCGCAGCATCGCCCAGATCAGCCCTAGCTCAGCTCACCTTGCTCCACAGGCCGCACCCAGCAGTCTTGAACGCGCCATCACTAGGATCGATCACCACTGTGGTTGCGCTAATCTCACGATTTTCGACGATGATCGAGCCGGGGTTGCCACTGGTGTCCCTGAGTCTCTGCCAACTGCACTCACGACCATCAGAAACCGGACCGCTGGTACGATATTTTCCCGGTGGCATGACACCAACATTGTGGATACCATCACCGAAAGTGATCGGATCCGTACTATGACCACTCACGATACTCTCCCGATTACTGATCGCAAACAGCACAGCGAAAACCCCGAAGACGCACCACCCCCACTTATCAGGCTTCTTCACCGGACGGAGTTCTAATGTAAAAGCAGATGGAGGAGACATTACAAAGCCCCGTTCTTCATGAATTCTATCCTTGAGTCAGATCATCGAAGAACAGCCGACGAGCATTACCGGTGATTCTCAAGATACATCTTATTCAGTACGCTAACCGTGGAGCTACATCGTATTCAGTACACCTGACGTTGCAGCACGGATTGCTACGACGGGGTTGCCGGGTCTCAGAGCTTTCTCAGCCGGTGCGGGGCAGCATCAGAACCAGCAACCGCAGCGGCAGAGGAAGACCATGAAACTAGCAACCACAGCAGTGGCAGTGGCGGCGGCCGGCGCGATCGGCTTGGGCGTGCTGACCATGCCCGCCAGTGCTGGAGCGGAGCCGTCGCTACCACCGGTGTCAGCGGAGGATCTGGTGGCCTCGGTGCTCACCACGAAGGTTCCCGCCCTGGGCGGCACAGTGACGGTGCACAACGCGCTGGGCCTGCCCGCGCTGCCCGGGGTCGCAGCTCCACTGACCCAACCGCAGACCACCTTCCGGGTCTGGTCCGACGGGCAGGGGCACGGCCGGCTGGCGCTGCCCTCGCGTAGCGGTGAGCAGGTCCTGGTCGAGGACGGCACGACGCTGTGGCGCTACGACTCCACCTCACGCACCGCGACCGCGCTGGAGCACGGTGCCAACTCGGGGCACGAGCGGACCCCGGTGACCGACCCGGCTCAGGCGGCACGCGAGCTGGTCAGCGCAGTGCGCAAGAGCAGCACGGTGGCTGTGGACGGTACCGGCACGGTCGCCGGGAGACCCGTCTACCAGCTCGTACTCACCCCCGCGCCGAGCGAGCGAACCCTGCTGCGTGAGGTGCGGGTGGCGGTCGACTCAGCCCAGCGGGTGCCGCTGCAGCTCACTGTGTTGGCCAACGGCTCCCCCGATCCGGCGCTGCAGATTGGCTTCTCCGACCTCACCGTCGGCGCGCAAGACCCCGCGCTGTTCCACTTCACCCCACCCGCGGGGATCAAGGTCGAGAAGCCGAAGACTGGGCCGGATACTGGGCCGCGACCCGCCCATCACCAGGGGGCCATGATCCGCACTCAAGGCGAGGGGTGGGACACCGTGGTGCTCGGGCAGCTCCCGCCCCCCACACCAGAAGCGAAAAACACCCCGCCCGCCACACCAGAAGCGAGAAACAACCCGCTGGCGTTGGTTGCGCGAATCGGCCGCCCGGCCGACGGGCCGTGGGGCCACGGCTGGGTGATCCAGACCAAGGTGGGCACCGTGCTGGTGGTCTCCGATGGACGATTCGCCGCCGGGGCGGTGCCACAGCAGGTGCTCGACGAGGCCCTCGCCCGGTGACCGTCGCTGCTCGGGTGGAGTGACCTCGTCAGGGTTGACCCACACCACCCGCGCGGTGATGTTCGGGTGGCGGCTGGAGCCCGAGCGGCCGGTCGTGGTGCGTGACCTCGACGAGGTCCTGCTCCCGCTGTACAACGTGCCCCAGGAGCAGTGGCCGCGCTATCTCCAAGCCGCCATGGACTCTCGCACCAGAAGGGCTGGTGAGAACGCTACGACACGAGGACGCTGCCAAGCTGGTTCTCTCTGTTCGTCGGCCTGGAACAGGTTGCCTCGCGGATCCGCGTCTACGAGGCGAGCCCGATCCGCTGCGGTTGGGGGTTGTCCTGGACGAGGCGCGCATCCCAGCGTAACCGGCTGCTTCCAGATCCTCGACTTCCCATGGTCCACCAATCCGGGTGTGATCTACATCGAGTACCGTTCCGGGGCATTTTACCTGGAAGAAGCCCACGAGATCGAGGCACACACCATGGCCTTCGAGCGCACCTGAGTCCTTGCCCTGTCGCCGGACGACTCAGCGATAATGATCCGAGATGCTGCGGAGGAGTTCTCATCCTGCTATGCCACCGGCTCTGGCCTCCTTGGGGAGTACACCGTCCAGCGCAGTCCTGCTTCATCCTCGGGAACGGGTATGAACGGGATAGGCAGAAGCCCGTTCATACCCTAACGTCGATGTGCTCTGCCTTGCCGCCGAACATCAGCGCAGCAGGCCGCCGACAACCGACCGGCAAGGCAGGATACATCTTCATTCACCCCGGGTGCCCGTTCGCAGATCATTACTTGACAAATATCCCCGCATCGTCGCCACCTCGATTCTCTGCGAATTTCCCAAGACTCAAATCATGAGCCTGGCTTGCTATGAAGTTGAAACCACCGGCACCCTGCAGAGTGACGTCCTCTTCCCAGCCGCTGCCTGGCAGCGAGATGTCACTGACGGCAGTCACGCGTTGATTAGCGTTACCACCGACAGGTGTGACGATTATTACCGACTGACTGGTAAACGATGCCGCCGGGAATACAATCTTGTAAACGTTCCTGACGTTACTAGTGTAGATAGATATGTTTAATTTTACTTTTGTCACATGTCGTGGAATAATCTTTCCATGGGACTTTCAGTAGAGGATCGCACTGAACTTCAAGCGGCGGTCGGATCGGGATTGTATGACGGATCAGTGTCCTCGCGGGCACAGATAGTGCTCTGGCATGACGAGGGGTACCGGAAGTCGGTGATTGCTGCGATGTTGGGGGCGTCGTGGCCGACGGTGGATAAGTGGTTGGCGCGTTATGAGCGGTTCGGTCTGGAAGGTTTGGTGAGCATGACCTCGCCAGGTGGGCCGCGTCAGATTCCGGATGCGGTTCGTGTGAAGGTTCTCGTGTTGACCAGGACGACACCTCCGTCGACGTTGGGGATCTCGCATTTGTCGTCGACGGAGATGGCTCGGTACATCAAGAAGACCTAGGGTGTGTATGTGTCGCAGCGGGAGAACGGCTTGAAGCCGTGGCAGCAGGGGACGTTCAAGATCTCGAAGGATCCGCATTTCGAGGACAAGGTCCGTGATGT
>JBOHFG010000076.1:0-1846 GCA_050699575.1 Pseudonocardiaceae bacterium | reverse complement strand
GGCTGGGCGGCATCGCTGACGGTCTGCTGCTCCGTCAAGGCGGCTGCACCGGCTGCACCCTCAGTGGCACGTGCGGTACCTGCATGCCGCTGGTGCGGCTCTACCGCAAGGCCAAAGCACCCTTGGTGACATATTGCCAGCACAAAGAGAAGAAGGAGGATGTCGGATGACCGTGGACGTCGAAATCAGGGCGAGGCCCGTCGAGCCTGATAAGATCGAGTTCATTGCGGACGTGGACATACTGTCCGAGTCGGATGTGTGCTCATGTAGCGCTGGCGACGACAATCCGTTCTGACCAGGCGTGTCAGGCTCCGGTGTGTGCGCCCGCCGGGGCCTGACGCATGACGGTACCCGGTAGTCTCACGGAACTCTCACACCACGCATTCGATGCTGGCTGCTATGCTTCCGTGCATGTTTTTCCGACGGGACTGGCTGAGCCCAGTGGTGACTGTTCCGTATGTTCCCACGCTCGGGCCGGTCGGACCCGCTGCGCTGTCCGCAGAACTGTTCAATGCCGTGCTGGATGTCGCTGATGCGGGCCAGTTTCTTCCTTACGACAAAGATCGGCGCTGGTCGAGCACGAAAGACGAGCGAGCCATCGTCGATGAGATCATCCATGAACCGGGCTGCACCGTGATACCAACACTGTCCACCCGTGGGCGTGGCCTGGTGAAGATCCACTACTACGGAACTAGCGCGCAGAAGCTGAGGGAGACAACCGAGTGGTCACGCGCGTGGTGTGCCACCTCCAGCGTGACGGCTGGGCGGGTCATCTGGTTTCACAGCGCTCCCCATGGCGCACGAACGCGGCTGATGCTCAAGACGTTCAGCGACCAGGACAAGCGCCACTGCGGTCGCGTCATGGACCTGCAGGACTGCGACGTCGCCGACACTTTCGCAAGCTTCGCCAAACGGCTCAGAGAGAATGGATTTGCCTTCCTCTACCAGCGGATCAAGGCCGGCCTGTCCGATGGTCCGATCCTCGTCACGGTCGACAGCCGACACATCGTCGGGGCGATCGGCCCCCTGGGAATCCTGCCCGACGCCGCCGGAACACCGACGCAACCGCCGCAGTACTTCGCCGTACATCCCGACTACCGCCACCGCGGCCACGGCAGGGCACTGTGGCGGGCGGCAATGGCGTGGGCCGCGGAGAACGGCGCCGAGTACAAAGTACTCCAAGCAGCAACCGGGAGCGCCTCTGAACTGCTCTACATGTCTGAAGGCATGTCCACCCTCGGATTCGTGTGTAGCAAAGACCTGCCATCCCCAGAGCGGGGCATGTGGAACTCAAAGTCGACTGCCCAGGGCACGTGACGCACGCCCTAGGCCACCACTCCGGGTCCTTTGCTTCGTCCTGACGATGTCGGCGGCGTATGCGTGCCGCTTGTTTGGTCTAGCACGCCTGGGCGGCTACGACCAGACCGATGTTCACGCCGTGCTGGGTGTGGGTCGATGACGTGCAGCGAGGCCGGCTGCCGGGACCACGTCTCCATGTGATCATCTTCGGTGTGGCGTGGTGCCGCGCCGGGGCCGTCTGGCTTGTCGGCTGTTGCCTTCTGTTGTCTTCTCTGTCCGGTTGCCTCCGTGGTGGCGCGTGGGGATCTACTGTGGACCGGCCAGGACGGAGGGATGATGGGGATGAGTGCGCAGGAGCTGCCACGGACGCGGCTGGAGCAGGTGCTGCGGCAGCGGCATCTCACCCTGGAGGAGTTCCGTAGGCGATACCAGCACTCTGCCGGGGGGACCGCACTCAGTGAGCGGCAGGCGTACCGGTGGGTGGCCGGAGAGCTGCGCAGTCTGCCGTACCCGCAGGCCCAGGCGATTCTGGAGCAGATGTTCGGAG
>JBOHFG010000075.1:0-3904 GCA_050699575.1 Pseudonocardiaceae bacterium | reverse complement strand
CAGTCCCGGCGCAGATCACCGGGCCGTTGCGTACTCGGTGTCAGAACAGCGCGGCATGGGCGGCGGCATCATCGTTGCGTGCGTGGTCGCAAGCACGTAGCGCTAGACCGGTGGGTGCCGTGGTGGTCGGGTGTAAGGGCCATCCGGCCAGCAGGCGGGTATCGGCCAGTAGTAGCCCGTCCGGGGTGTCGAGGAGCAGGTCACGCCCGACCGCGCAGCGTACGGTGCCGCTGAGCACCGCACCGCTGGCCAGGGCGGTGATCTCCTGGCAGCAATCGGGAAGCGCGTCGAGGCCGAACAGCTCGACCTGGTCGACCACTGCGCATGCCGCACGGTCCAGGCCCGTGGGCCACGACACGGTCTCGATGATCTGCCGGTGGGTGGCGCGCAGGTCGTCGCGGCGTTGGATTTCGTTCAGAAGCCGCCACCAGGTGGCGAGTTTGGCGTGCCGGTGGCGCCGCTCGGGCGCCAGACTGCTGGCCGAGATACGTTGCTTGGCGGCGCGGATGTCGGGAAGGCGGCCATGGGCGAGCCAGGTATAGGCCAGCGCGCCTTGTTCGGCGAGCTGGTCGGTGCCGCGTTCGGTGGCGGTCAACCCGACTTTGGTCAGGCCAGGTCCGAACCAGGCCAGATACAGCATGTACTCGCGCCCATCATCGATCGTAGCGTTGCGGGCGAGCATCGTGCCTGGATCAGCGCTCCCGCACGGGTCGCACTGGGCTCGGGTGGTTGATGGCGGGATCGGGTGACCGAACGTGCAGGGACGGCGCCGTTGCTGCTGGGCCAGCCACACGCCGATGCAACAGCGTTGCCCACCGAGTTGGTAGCCCACCGAGGTTCCCGGCGGGACTGGGTGAGTGCGTTCGATACCGCTGGGGTCAACCAGTCCGATGCCGGGGGTCCGGTTGTTCCAGTAGAGCCCGGTAGCGCGCAGTGCTTTGGTGCGGTCCCGGTGGCAGATAGGCAGCTCGTCAACGTTGCGGCTCATGGTGATCACGTCAAGTGAAGTCGAAGCGGGCGGTGGCCGAGGTGTCCGGAGCCTCGGATACCTCTAACTCCACACTGGTCAGGCCATAGCCGTGCAGGTACGGTAGCGCCCGCTCAAGCAGGTAACCAGCGATGGCCTCGGTGGTGGTGTTCGTCAGCGGGAGGACTACGACATCCTCGGCCGGCAGAACGTACCGCTTACGACCAGCGACGACCGACAGGGTGCCGTTCTCCCGCGTGATCAGCACCTCTCTGGTGCGTGCCCGGGCATCATCGTGCGGCGGCGCAATGGAGCGATGGCCTCCCGCAGAGCGGTCTTGATCTCGCCGAAATCGAGAAGCATCCCATCGTCACCCGGGATACCCAACAGCCGCAGAGTGACCTGGAACGTGTGGCCGTGCAGGGGTTCGAACTCGCCGTCGTGGAGTCCGGCATGGGCTGCGGAGAAGCCGAACTCGCCGCGACCCACCAGTACTGTCGTGAGCATCCTTTGTTCTCCTCAGCGTTCAGCGAGTGGGATGGGTGAGGGTGACGAACTCCTGCCGGGCGCGGGCGTCGTCGAGCAGCAGCCCATGCAGTGCTGAGGTCACCGTCGTGGCGCCCGAGACCTGCGCTCCACGTAACGTCATGCACAGGTGCTCAGCGCGCAGCACTACTCCGACACCCTTCGGGACCAGGTGTTCAGCGAGCCAGTCGGCGACCTGATTGGTCATTCGCTCCTGCACCTGCGCGCGGTGGGCGAACAACTCCACCACCCGCGCGAGCTTGGACAACCCGATGATCCGCTTGCCGGGGAGGTAGCCGACATCAGCAGTGCCGATGAACGGCAGCGCATGGTGCTCACACAACGATCGGAACGGGATCCCCTGTACCAGGATCAATTGCTCGTAGCCCTCGTCGTTGTCGAACGTGGTCAGGTCGAACTCGCGAGGGGTGAGCAACTTGGCATACGCCTTGGCCATCCGCGCCGGCGTCTCAGCCAGCGCTTCCCGATCCAAGTCATACCCAGAGCGGTCAAGAACGCGTTTGCCGCCGCTTCAGCGGCAGCCAGGTCGCGACCGTGGTGTTCGGTGGCGACATGCAACCGCCGCCCCGTCAACGGCAGGCTCACCGCTCACCGTCCTGGCAGGTCAGCGTCGTACCTTTCAGAGTCTGCGAGGTGTCGAGAAAATCACTGGGACGGCGGTAGATCACCAGGCCAACGCTGCCGGCAAACCGCAATGCGCTGGGTTTGTGCACCCGGACCTGCGCCCAGGATGCTTCGTGATCGACCACGACGATGCGGGCGATCTCCGACGCGAGCTTTTCGACCGTCTGGTAGGTCGAGGACTCAACGTGAGCGATGATCGCCTTTGTGGCAGTTCGGTAGTTCCACACCGCGTCCACGCAGTCGGTGACCCCCGCTGAGCGGGCATCGGTCCCGATCCGAAGGCTGATCACCACATCCTGACGGTCACGGCGCTCCTCGCAGCTGCTCCCGATGACACAGCGCAACCGCAGCTCGTTGACCTCGATCACGTCGTGAGTGGGTGGCAGCCCGTCATGCGCGACCGAGTCGCGTGAGTGGGCAAGTGTGCAGGTCATAGCTCAACTCCTGTGCTCTCCGACCCTCGCAACCTCAGAACACGTGACACGTGTTATGTGTAGGAGCATGCATCATCGACAACTGGGCCGTCAAGGATCACGTGGCACGTGCCGTGTGTTAGGGATACGGTGCAGCCAGGTCGTCAACCCAAGTCAACCCAAGGAGGTGCACCCGATGACCACACCGCCGGTCGCCCGCTACCAACAGGTCGCAGATCATCTCCGGCAAGCGATCGTTGCGGGTGAGTATCCACCCGGCCAGGCATTACCGAGTGAGAGCGTGCTGGCCGAGCAGTACGGACTCAACCGCACCACGATCAACAAAGCTGTCCAGCTGCTCGCCGCGCAGGGGCTAGTAACAGTAGAGCATGGGCGGGGTGCGTTCGTGCGGATCCCGCGCCCGATCATGCACGTGTCGACGTCGTACGTGACCCAGGTTGGTGACCAGCCTCGGGCGTCGTGGCGATTGGAGGCCGAGCGCCTCGGCATGCGAGGCACTCAGGAACTCACGAAGGTGGGCGAGGTTGCCGCCGCGGACGACGTCGGCGGGCTGTTGGGTGTTGAGCCCGGTTCGGCCGTGGTGGTCCGTCGGCGGGTCATGCTGCTCGATGATGAACCGGTGCAGCTCGCGGACTCCTACTACCCCCTCGACCTGGCCCAAGGCACACCGATCACTGAACCCCGGAAGCTCCCCGGGGGCACCGTGGCAGCTCTGGAACAGCTCGGTCTGGAACTGGGTGATTTCGATGAGCAGGTGACCGCGCGCGCCGCCACCCCTGAGGAGCGACAGGCATTGCAGCTCGCCGACGGTGTCCCGGTGCTCGTGCTGACCCGCACGACCTTCACCACCGACGGGCGACCCGTCGAGGTCAGCCGGGCAGTGTTGGCCGCGGACCGCCACCAGTTGAACTACCGATTACCAGCACACACCTGACGGCTGCAACGGTGCCGATTGGGCCTGGAGGTCGACAGGCCCAATCGGCTGCGCGCCCGATCGACCAGCAGCAGCGCGGCGATTTCGGTCGCCGCGTAGGACGATCTTGTCGAGGATGTCGTAGTGCTCGCAGAGGTGTCGCAGCTGCGGGTTGTCGAGGGCGTGTTCGGCCAGTTCACGCAGCGTGGTGCGGTCAGAGTCCAGGGCGGTGAGGAGCTTGTCGCTGGTAGCGGCCACGGACGCGAGGTCGTTCCAGTCGATCGCAGCAATGTCGGTGATCAGGGTGGGGATTGTGTCGGTTGACATGGCGGTGATTCTCTTTCACCTGGTGGGGGTTAGTCCCAGTTGCGTTCGGCGTAGATCTCGCCCTTGGTGTAGTGCGTGAGGGCTTGGCCGGCG
>JBOHFG010000074.1:0-3477 GCA_050699575.1 Pseudonocardiaceae bacterium | reverse complement strand
GAACTCGGGGCTGAGGAACCGGTGAACTTGCGGGTCCTGGCTGCCTTTGACGAGCTGACCCTGGCGATCTGACCAACCGGGATCAACGATCTCGCCTGCCCCGGCTTCGCACAACGCAACAGTGCCGTGGCGGACGGGTCCGGCGCGGGCGTCGGGCCCGTCTGTGCCACATCCGCGCTGCAACAGTCCTTCCGAATTTCCCGGACTGTGTCGTGAACACACCGTTAGTCGGGACGGAGGCGCCAAAAGGGGGAGACTGGGCCTACCCCGGTGCCGAGCGGATACGCGTGGGCTACTGCTTGCTTGATGTAGTGCTTGCCGTAGGCCACGGCGTCGGGCATCGTTGAACCACGGGCCAGTGCCGAGGTGATCGCGGCGGCCAGGGTATCTCCGCTGCCGTGGGTGTGCGGGGTGGCCAGCCGGGTACTGGTGAACGTGGTGAACTCGCTGCCGTCGTACAGCAGATCCATGCACTCGGGGTCGTCGGGCAGATGCCCGCCCTTGATCAGCACCCACTGTGGCCCCAGCGCGTGCACGGCGCAGGCCGCCTCGTACTGCTCCGCCTGGGAGTGGACGTCGATGCCGACCAGCAGCCGCACCTCATCGAGGTTGGGCGTGACCAGGGTGGCCCGGGGAACCAGCTCGCGGCGCAGGGTGGCCAGGGCATCGCGAGTCAGCAGCGGGTCGCCGTGCAGGGAGGCGGCCACCGGGTCGACCACCAACGGCACCGCAGTGCCGATGCCGACCTCGTCACACACCCCGGTCACCGCGGAGATGATCGCCGTCGAGGCCAGCATGCCGGTCTTGGCCGCGGCGATCCCGATATCGGTAGCCACCGCCCGGATCTGATCGGCCACGGTGGACGGGGGGATCTCCACGATGCCGGTTACCCCCCGCGAATTCTGCACCGTCACCGCGGTGACCGCGACGCAACCGTGCACCCCGCAAGTGGTGAACGTGCGCAGATCAGCCTGCAAGCCAGCCCCACCCCCCGAATCCGACCCCGCAACAGTCAGCGCAACAGGGGGCCAATCCGTCACGAGCCCCGATATGGAGACATATCGGGGTTATCGAGGCCCGATATGTCTCCATATCGGGAAGAAGGTGCGGGCAGATATAGGTGTTTGCCGGTTGCGGCGAATTCGGCCGACTTCTCCTGCATGCCTGCCTCGATGGCCTCTACAGTGGACAGTCCGTGCTCGGCGGCGTAGGCACGGACGTCGGCGGAGATCCGCATCGAGCAGAACTTGGGCCCGCACATCGAACAGAAATGCGCGGTCTTCGCCGCCTGAGCGGGCAATGTCTCGTCGTGGTAGGCGCGGGCTGTGTCCGGGTCCAGTGCCAGCGCGAACTGGTCGTGCCAGCGGAACTCGAACCGGGCTTGGGACAGCGCGTCGTCCCAGGCCTGCGCGCCCGGATGGCCTTTGGCCAGGTCAGCACTGTGTGCGGCGATCTTGTAGGTGATCACGCCGGTCTTCACGTCATCCCGGTTGGGCAGGCCCAGGTGCTCCTTGGGGGTGACGTAGCAGAGCATCGCGGTGCCCGCCTGGGCGATCATTGCCGCGCCGATTGCCGAGGTGATGTGGTCATAGGCCGGCGCGATGTCCGTTGCCAGCGGACCCAAGGTGTAGAACGGCGCCTCATCGCACCACTCCTCTTCCAGCCGCACGTTCTCGACGATCTTGTGCATCGGCACGTGCCCGGGGCCCTCGATCATCACCTGCACGTCGTGGCGTCGGGCGATCTGGGTCAGCTCCCCGAGTGTCTTGAGTTCGGCGAGTTGTGCCTCGTCGTTCGCATCGGCGATGGAGCCGGGGCGCAGGCCGTCGCCGAGGGAGAACGTGACGTCGTAGCGGCGAAGGATCTCGCACAACTCCGCGAAGTTCTCATAGAGGAACGACTCGCGGTGGTGCGCGAGGCACCAGGCCGCCATGATCGACCCGCCGCGGGAGACGATGCCGGTCACCCGGTGGACCGTCAGCGGGATGTAGCGCAGGAGCACGCCGGCGTGCACGGTCAGGTAGTCCACCCCCTGCTCGCACTGCTCGATCACGGTGTCACGGTAGATCTCCCAGGTCAGCGCCGTCGGGTCACCGTTGCACTGCTCCAGCGCCTGGTAGATCGGTACCGTGCCGACCGGGACGGGGCAGTTGCGCAGCAGCCACTCCCGCGTCTCGTGGATCCGCTTGCCGGTGGACAGGTCCATGATCGTGTCAGCGCCCCAGCGGGTGGCCCACACCATCTTGTCCACCTCCTCCTCGATCGAGGAGGTGACCGCCGAGTTGCCGATGTTGGCGTTGATCTTCACCAGGAATTTCTTCCCGATGATCATCGGTTCGGACTCGGGATGCCGGTGGTTGGCCGGGATCACCGCGCGACCGCGGGCCACCTCGGCACGCACCAACTCGACGTCGACGCCCTCGCGGGCCGCGATGAACTCCATCTCGGGGGTGACGATGCCCGCGCGGGCCCAGGTGAGCTGGGTGGCTGCGCCCCCGGCCGGTTGGCGCTGGTTGATCCAGTTTTCCCGCAACCGGGGAAGGCCCCCGCGGACGTCGATGGTGGCCGCCGGGTCGGTGTAGGGACCCGAGGTGTCGTAGAGGTCGAGATGCGTCCCGTTGGTCAGGTCCACCCGGCGAGCGGGCACCCGCAAGCCGTCACCCACTTCACGATAGATCTTGCGCGACCCGGTGATCGGACCGGTGGTCACCGCGGGCTCGACGGTGCGGTCGTCCAGTGCTGTCATGGATCAGCCTTCCTACGCCGGCATTACCCGGACAGGTTCTGCGGTCGACAGCCCCGGGCGGTACCCAGCTGCCCTCTCAGCCCGCTTCGGTGCGAGCTCCCGCGTGTTACTCGACCGTAGCTGCCCGACTGCGGGCCGGGAAGGCGCACCCCAATGGTGGTCGTGACACGCTGACCGAGATCACACACGGTGCGCAGCCGACCGTCAAGAAGTGCGATCAACTCCGCGGTCAGTATCCTCCCGGCCGAAGAACCAGCGGGCCTGCGCACGTCCGAACGCCGCCAACCCCGGATACGGACACTCCTCCGCCGCCGTGCCCAGCTTGGCACGGCCCCCTTCCTCGTAGTGCAGATGAATGTCCTCAACGGCCTGGTAGATGCGTGCCTGACCCGAAGCATGCGCCTCAAACCGGACAGCCTTCCCCACCGGCGTCGGTGCTTGCCATGATTGTTGTCTGAGCACTTTCCCACCGGTTATCCGGGGGCGTGGTCACCAAGATCAGGCGTGCCCGTTCAGCAACGCAGCGATCTGCGCCATCCCCGTGTTGAGCGTGGCGAACCCCGCGCTCAACTTCTGGTCCAGGTTGGTGATTGCTGCGCCCTGTTCCAGCTGGGTCTCTCGCAGGGCGTTGAGTGCCTTGGTGTGGGCGCGTAGCTCGGCGCGGACCTCTGACACGTCATGATCGGCACCGGCGGCCAGTACTCGAGCGGCAGCGGCGTCGGAGCTGCTGA
>JBOHFG010000073.1:0-1096 GCA_050699575.1 Pseudonocardiaceae bacterium | reverse complement strand
TGTGGTGTCGTGGTCAGGCGGCTGCCGGGGTTAGTCCGGTGACCTGGTTCCAGGTGGTGAATCGGGTGGTCATCTCGTGCCGGTATTCCTGGGCGGTGAGTCGGTGGCGTCGAGGCCGGAAGTGCGGTGATATCCCGCTGAACGCGGACAAGAACCGTTGGGCGCCACCAGCGGAGTGGAATCGTTTCATCGCGCGTTCTCGCTGCCTGGTGGGTTGGTGAGAGTTCTCCGACCGGTTGTTCAGATACTTCGACCGGCGATGCTCCACACCGCGCATCAGCCGGTGGTGGGCGACACCGTAGCTGGCTAGCTTGTCGGTGACCAGCACCCGCGGCACAGACCGCAACCCGGTGAGCAGCTTGCGAAAGAACACTGGTAGCGGCCTGGGCGTCACGCCGGGAGGTGACCAGGATGTCCAGAACAGTCCCGTCCTGGACGCCCGCCCGCCACAGGTAGTGGGTCTTTCCGTTGATCTTAATGAACACCTCGTCCAGGTGCCATTTGTCACCGGGGCGTGGCCGGCGGCGGCGCAAGCCGTTCGCGTAGGTCTGCCCGAACTTGCGACACCACTGCCGGAGGGTTTCGTGGGAGACCACGACGCCGCGCGCGAGCATCATTTCTTCGACCTCGCGCAAACTCAGCGGGAACCGATGATACAGCCACACACAGTGACTAATGATCTCCACCGGGTAGCGGAACCCCGCATACGACAGCACGCCAGCGACCACCAACCCCAGCCCCTCCCCGCACTGAGCAACCAGCCGATCATCTCAGCCGCAGCCAGCTCCGCCAAGTTGACAGTGCCTCACCGCGAGCAGGCACGAGCCGCCGCCCGGGGCGACCAGTCGACGGCGCTCCGAGGGAGTGAGAGCGTCCCACCGGCGGCGCACCCCGTTGATCCGCCCGCCCCGGGCGTCCGGCTCGCTCACCACCAGCGCCTCGCCCCACCGCCGCGGCGGACGCCACACCGTCCCCTCCGTGGTCGCGGCGCGGTCGAGCTCCAGATAGTCATGCACCGCGGCCAACGCCCCGTGCGAGATCCACGTGGTGCGGAACTTCTGGCCCTTGGTCACCCCGGCCGGCACCGGGAACGGGA
>JBOHFG010000072.1:0-13732 GCA_050699575.1 Pseudonocardiaceae bacterium | reverse complement strand
GCTGCCCGCGCCGTCCCCGTCCCGGGTGCCTACCCGCCCGTTGCCCGCCGAGGTGTTGGACGATGCCGGGCGCGCCGTCGGGGTGAGCGGGCGAGGGCAGCTCACCGGTGTCCCACACCGGATCGCGATGGACGCGCCAGCGCGTACCACGTCACCCGACGTTCCGCCGATAGTGCGGTGCCCGAGGAGCCGCTTGCCGTGACGTACCTCACTTAGCAATGCGGTTTCCCGTCCAGCCGGTGCGCGATATCTTGCACATCGCTTCGGCCATGCCACCGATTCAGGACGGGAAGCGCCCGGCGCAACTCGTTGCGGGCCGACAGTGACCCCACCCGCTCAATGCCGTCGAGAGTTTCCCACGCCACCCGGCACGCTTCCCCCGGCTGGCCAGCATTAGCATACGCCCGCACCAGCTTGGCACGCGTGATGGTGGCCGTACGCAACGAGGAACCCGACAATGACATGAGGCGGGGTTCCAGCATTGGAATGAGCCGAGCGCCACGGCCGAGGTAGGCATCGCACGTCATCCGGTGAATCGCATACAGGTCATCAACCGCCACGCTATGCTGACCCAGCGCTTTATCGTCTTCGCGGATCGGTTGAGCGATCCATTTCATTGCAAGATCGAGGGCATTCATGCTGGCATGCCGATCGCCAGCCAGTGCATATCCTTGGGCTATTTCACCGGCAGTCAGCCCCTTCATGCGCGGTGATGCGTGGGGCATCTCCAGCACGGCAGATTCCTGGTCAACAGCACGGAGCCCATCATTGGAGAATCCGCTGATCATCATTGCGCGCCGGACAAAGCCATAGACTGCCATGCCTGGCCAGCCAACGGCCTGTGCCCACTGTGCCGCGCGATCGATCCACCACATCGCGCCCGTTAAATCCCCGGCCTCCTCGGTCAGTCAGTTCAGCAATTCGGCATAACGGGCCTGAAGCACGCCACACCGGCGCCGGTCCGGGTCCTCGTCAGCCGCCCTGCGGCGCAGCCCATCCAGAATAGCGACATCCCCTATCATCCCATCGACGAGCTGAGCAGGCGGCAGAAACCGGGCAGCCTCCCGGAAACCATGAAACGCATCATCGAAAAATTGCAGGCAGCCGTTGCTGAGCTCGACGCTGTCCAGGGCCCGTTCGAACTCCTCCTGCAGACCGCCGCTGGCAATCCCCACACCAAGGGCCGCCAGCACGTGCCGCCGGGACAGGAGCATCGCGACACCTCCCTGCGGCAGCTGCACGACGAACACGTCTGTCCTGGGCACCCCGGGCGCGGAACTGCCCTGCGGTGTGCCCTCAGCACCCCGCGTGAGGGATGCCACCACGCTACCCGTTTCATAGATCCGGTCCAGCGCGCATGCCAGCCACGGCTGCACGGCGCGGCCGCCCGACTCGACGTAGGACAGCAGGGCTACCGAACAAGTGGCCTGCCGGGCCACCGCGGCCAGCGTCAGCCCGCGCGCCGTCCGCATCTAGCCCAGAACAGCTCCGAGCCCGACATCACCTGGCACTGCGCTCACCCCCGTTGGACCGCGTTTCACCGTCACCTGCGGCCACTCGACTGCCGCAAGTGAATCACACGACGCTGTCCGGCAAGGCCTGAACTGCGCGGGGTCGGCCAGGCCGGGCAGGTCACCGCGGTCGGCATCGGCCCGGACGTGGTGGACCTGGTGCAGCGCGAAGGCCTTGCTCATCGACTAGTCGCCATGTAATGCTAAGTTCCGACTTGACCCAGGGAGGGCAGCGATGGTGTTACGCAGGGTGGCTACGGACGAGATGTGCAAGGACGGGTACACCTGCCATGGGGTGTGGGTGGATGACGATCCGGGCATGGAGGACGTGGTGATCGTCGGTGAGGATCTTGACCCGTCGCCGGTACCACTGGGCGCTGGTGAGCGGGCTGTCCGCATCAGGCGCCAGATCGTGCAGAGCGCGAGCCTGTAGGGAAGCACGATGGAGATCGCTGATCTCGCGCGGATCGTCGACGGTGCGCGGCTGTCCGTTTTCCGCCTGGAGACGCTGCCGCAGTATCTGGTCCCGCAGGAGGCTGAGGAGTTCGCTGCATGGCGGTCCGGGTGCCCCCCTTGTGTTACCTACCCTTGAAACCAGCCCGTGGCTGGCTCAGGTGGCTGCCAGGGTAACCAGTGGGGTCCGGTGGTCCCGGGTCCATGTTCTGGATCACCCGCTGAGCGACTACTGCCGGTATGAGATCTGGGGTTACGCGGCCAACCAGGCCGCCGGCGAGCAGATCTACCTCGCGGACCGGGGTGCGCATCGGGACCTGGAATCGCTGCGCGAGGACTTCTGGCTTGCCGACGACGCGATAGCGGTGCGGATGGTCTACGACGCGCAGGGGCGGTTTGAACGGCCTGAACTGGCCGGGGACGTGCGGCCATACCTGGTGATGCGGGACACCGCGTTTCGTCACGCCGAACCACTCGATGAGTACGTGGCCGGCCGGGGCCTCGAGCTCAGCGCACGATCCGTATGACGGAAGCAGAGGAGGACCGGCGCCACGTGGCTGCGGTGCTGCGAGGGTTGCGAGCCGATGCCGGACTGTCAACTACCCAACTGGCGGGCCGCCTCGGCTGGTCGCAGTCCAAGGTGAGTAAGACAGAGCTGGGGCGGACCACACCGTCGCCGGAGGATGTGGACGCCTGGACTCGGGCCACGGGTGCCTCCTCCGCCACTCGCGAGGAATTATGGGTCCTTGCGGAGCGGTCGGCGACCCGGTTGACGGCGTGGCGGCGCGAGCTGGCGCCTGGCCGGCGCCGGATGCAGCAGGACATTCAGCGGTTCGAGGCGGCCGCGTCTGTGACGCGGGTGTTCTCGCCCGACGTGGTCGTCGGGCTGGCGCAGACCCCGGTCTACGCCGAAGCAATGTTCCGTCTCGGTCGTGACGCGGGCCTTACCGAGGACGCCGGGAAAGTCGTCGCCGTCCGGCTCGCGCGCCAGGCCGTGCTCGATGACGAGCACAAGAAGTTCCTTTTCGTGATGGGAGAGACCGCGCTGTGGCGGCGCCTGATCTCCCCGGAGCAGATGAGCACCCAGACCCAGCAGCTACGCCAGCTCGCGGCGCGGCCCAATGTCGACCTGGCCATTATTCGTTTCGTGGGCGAGGAGCACACACACCAGTACCACGGTTTCGCGGTGCTCGGCGATCCGGATGCCGACGACGAGGCGCTCGTGCTCGCCGAAACCGTGACCCGTGGTCTGACCATCCGGAGCACCGACGAGGTCCGGCAGTACATCGAGCACTTCAACGCCCTGCGCGCGGGCGCGGTAGATGGTGGCGAGCTGGATCGGTTCCTCCAGGAGGTCTCCGCACGGTGGGCGGGGGGGTTGACGCATGAACAGGGCTAGTCTCCCGCTGGCCGCAGGTGCCGATTTACCACTCTGCGGGGACAGGGCAGGGGTCACCACATGAGCGCAATGGTCCGTGAATTACGGGGGGTCATACGCTGAGTAGGTCCTTGAATTTGGTGTCGAACTCCTGCACGGCGGGGCTGGATGCATGTGGTGCGATGTCGGCCCGGAAGCGGGTGAGCTGCTGGCGGGTGTAGGCGGAGTCCTGACGGCGCACGGCGAGGGCGGCCTCCACGGCGGCCTGGCAGGCGTGCTCGACCTCGCCGATCGCGGCCCGGGCGCGGGCTAGCTGCGCGAGGTATTCCATCCGGTCCATCTGCAGCCCGGGTTTGATCGTCGCCACGGCAAGCCGGTTGTGCCGCTCGGCGTCTGTGGCCCGGCCCAGCTCCAGCGCTCCGGCCCCCGCGTTGCCGTGCAGGAATGCTTCGTCCAGCCAGTACAGCCAGGCAGGCTCATCGTCCGGGCTGGACTGGGCGAGCAGATCGAAGGACAGGCCCTGGGAGCGGTCCCAGGTGCCGCGGTCGCCGCAGCAGGCGGCGGCGCGGGCGCGGCGGGAGTGCAGGTAGGCCGCGACCTTCGGGGTGAGCTGCCCGCTACCCCGCAGCGCTGAGTCGGTCATGACTATCGCGTCGTGGGGATCACCGAATGAGGTCGAGTGGAAGGACATGAAGGCCAGCACGTTGGCTCCCAGCGCCCGGTCCCCGGCCACGTGCGCCGAGCGCAGCGCCGCCGCGTAGTAGCGCTGCGCGGCGGTGTCCTGGCCAGCCTTCACCGACTGGTAACCGGCCAGCCGGGCCAGCTCGGCGGCGGCGATGTGCAGCCGGGCACCCAGTTGCTCGGTGTAGCTGGACTTGCTGAGCAGTTCGGTGACGATGCGAAGGTCCTCACGCAGCGCCCGGATCAGCCCGCCGCCGCCGATCGCGTCGTCCATGCCCCGGCGGGCGTCAACAACCCGCTCGAGATCGGTGACAAGCTGGGTGCCGACCCGCTTGCCCTGCACGGACGCGGCCACCCTGGCCGGGTCGAGCAGCCACTGGTGCGCCAGCGCGGTCAGCGACACCCCCGTGATCGCGACGAAGTACCTGCGGTCCATCCCGTCTCCCTCCAAGACCTCGAACAGGGACGCGAGCGCACCGGCCGGGTCCCAGGCATGCCCCAGCCCATCGTCGGCTGGAACATAAAGCAGCCCACTACTGATGGTCCACCCCAGCGAGCCCAATGTCACGGGCTCACCGAGCTTGCGGGACAGCACCGCACACACCAGACCCGGCCACGGCTGGCGAGGCAGGCAGGGCCGGGCGTGGGCAGGTCTCGTTCGCACCCAGCGTCTCGGCGTCTTGGGATGCACTCGTGCTGGCAGACCCAGTGACCTGGCCAGCGCGTTGAGATGGTAGCCGAGACTCTCGGCCGTCCAGCCACAGCGGGCGAGATAGGACTCCAGCGCGGAGTGGGGCGCGGGAACGTCATGAACGCCGGCCACGATTCCCTCCTCGATCTTGAGGCTCATGCACTGACGGTAACGGTGTCCGTACCCGGTGTCGTGCGTTGTGCGCCAAGTGCTCCTCCACAACACCGCGCTGACCCCCGCTGAGCGGTGATGCTTCGTCCAACGGCAGTTCCCCGATCTACCTGAAGATCATCAGGAGGCAGGCCGATGGCGCACCCTGAGCAGAGGTGCAGCGCCGCCGAGCGGAACGAGCGCCCAGTAGGGGTGAGTCATCTACTGGCGGCCGATAATGCGCTGAGCCCTGGCCGCTGGGGTGCTCACATCGCCTGGAAGAGTCACCACGTGACTACACTCCGGGACCCGAACGTGAGTACTGCCGACGAGACTACGCAGGTTGACGCACTGTGCGAGGCAATGATCAATGAATTGCGTGAGCTGAAGGCAATCTGCAGTGACCGGGTCGCCGACGCCTTCCGCGCTGTGCCGCGGCACCTGTTCGCGCCGGGGAAGCCGTTGGAGGCTGTATACACCGCCGACAGTGCCCTGGTTACCAAGAGGGACGAGCACGGCGCCGCGGTCAGTTTGGTCTCCTCAGCGCACATCCAGGCCACGATGCTGGAACAGGCCCAGCTCGGAGCTGGGATGCGGGTTCTGGAGATCGGTACGGGTGGCTGCAACGCGGCGTTGATCGCTGAGTTGGTCGGCGAGGTCGGGAAGGTCGTCTCGGTCGACATCGATCCGGGCATTGCCGGTCGTGCCCGGGATTGTCTTGCGGCGGCGGATGCCCGGAGGGCTGCGGATGCGATCTGGCGTTCTATTGCCCGCAATGTGTGCTCCTGGCCGTGCAGCAAGCTGTGAATGATCCCCGCTCGTCCATGACCCAGTGAACCAAGGCTGAAAGAGTCACTACGTGAGCACATTCCGAGACACGAACGTCAGCGCTGCTGACGAGGCCGCGCGGGTTAACGCACTACGTGAGGCAATGGTCCGTGAACTGTGCGAGCCGGGTTGGATCCGCAGCGACCGAGTTGCCGAGGCCTTCCGCGCTGTGCCACGGCACCTCTTTGCGCCGGGGACGCCGCTGGAGACCGCCTACGCCACTCACGACTCCGTGGTCACCAAGAGTGACGAACAAGGCAAAGTCACCAGTGTGGTGTCCGCGCCGTATATCCAGGCCATGATGGTGGAGCAAGCAGGGATCAGCCCCGGCATGCGGGTCTTGGAGATCGGGTCGGGCGGCTACAACGCAGCACTGCTCGCCGAACTGGTCGGCCAAACAGGGCAGGTCACCACGGTCGACATCGACCCGGAGGTGGTGAACCGGGCACGGAGCTGCCTGGCGACAGCGGGGTACCACAAAGTCAACCTCGTGTTGGCGGACGCTGAGGGTGGTGTGCCGGACCATGCTCCCTACGATCGGGTGATCGTCACCGTGGGTGCGTGGGACATCCCGCCTGCGTGGATTGCTCAGCTTGCCGAGGGCGGGCGGGCGGTTCTCCCGCTTCGGATGCGTGGCCTGACCCGCTCGGTGGCCTTCGAGCGTGACGGGGATCGCCTGGTCAGCCGAGGTTATCACCTGTGTGGCTTCGTGCCAATGCAGGGCGCCGGCGCCCATACCGAGCGCCTGATCTCGCTCGACGGGGACGAAATCACCCTGAGGGTCGATGAGACGCTGCAGGTGGACGCCGATCGGCTGCGGGATGCTTTGCGTGCGCCAAGGGTGCAGCGGTGGTCGGGAGTTGAACTCGGCGGAGTCGAGCCGATCGATGACCTGGACCTGTGGCTGGCCACGGTCGTGGACGGCTTCGGGCTCCTCACCGCTGACAAGGCTGCGATCGACAGCGGACGTCTCCCGGCAGCGGCGCACGTAGGGGCAAAGACGATCCTGACGGGTGGGACGTTCGCCTACCGGTGCCCGGCGCGACCGGTCGACCCGGATCGCACCCGGTTCGAGCTGGGTGTCTATGCCCATGGCCCGCAGGCTGAGGCCCTCGCCGAGCAGTACGTGGAGCTGATCCGCACGTGGGACCGCGACCACCGCGGTGGCCCCGGAGCACGCATCAAGGTCTATCCCGCAGCAACCCCGGACGTGGACCTTCCTCCAGGGCGGGTCGTCAGCAAGAAGCACACGCGAGTCGTCATCTCCTGGCTTGCGCCGCGTACACCTTGACCAAAATCGGGAACCCTCGAAAACAGCATTATGACCCAAGGAGGAAACTGTGGAAATTCAGATGGATCAGATGGCGGCAGTGCCGGGTCCTCCGGCAGCGGACTCGGAGTTCGACCTCGACGTGAGTATTGTCGAGTCCAGTCCGGTCATCGACGAGCTGATGCGGCTCACCGATGACAACTGTGGCAGCACCTGCGAAACTGCCTGCCCCGCCACTGGCTGCTGAGTCGTCTAATCCCGATATCCTCCCCACCCGGTGCCAGGGATGTCCGGCCACCGGGCTGGTTTCCCTAATGCTGGAGGTGGCGCGGTTTGTACAGGTTCGTTGATGCAGTGGTGGTGCGGGCGGCGGCCTTTCAGCCAGGTGCCGCAGTTGCACCGTGGCCGGATTTGGCTGGCGGTACGGGTGAGCAGGTGGCGCAGTGGCGTTGCTGGCTGCAACAGGTCTGGGCGTCGGAGGCGGTCGCGGCGGCTATTGAGGTGGCCAGTCCGGTGTTGGCCCGCCGGGTTCGGGAGGTGTGTGAGGGACGCCGGGTGCGGGAGCGTGAGGTCCGCCGCGCCGTGCTGTCGGTCATGCGATATCTGCTGCGGGCCACGAGCCGGGCGACGCCGTTCGGCTTGTTCGCGGGGGTAGCGCCGGCCCGGGTCGGTTCCCGATCAGTGGCGCGCTTCGGCAACGGACATCACTCCGTCGCGCGGGTCGACGCGGGATGGCTCGGCGCGGTGATCAGCCGCCTGGAGGCCTGCCACGAGCTGCGGAACCAGTTGCCCGTGGTGCGCAACAACCTCGCGTTCCTCCGCGACGGGCGGCTGGTGGTGGGCTGCCAGCAGCAGGCCGGTACCGAGCCGGTGGAGGTATCGGTCCGCCACACCGCGGCGGTCCGGACTGTCCTGCGGGCCGCCCAGGCCCCGATCCGTCTGGGCGACCTGGCCAGCAAGCTGGCCACCGATTTCCCTGGCCGGCCGGATTCGGTGATCAACGGGATGCTGGCCGGGCTGGTGGCGCAGCGCATCCTCATTACCAGCCTCCGTCCCCCGATGACGACGGCCGATCCGCTGGCGCATGTCATCGAGGCGCTGGCTGCGGCCGGAGCCGGCACGGTGCCCACGGTTGCCGATCTGCTCGGCGCGTTACGTGAGATTCACACCGAGCTGATCCGCCACAACCGGGCGGCCTCGCGGCCCGAGCAGCGACGTGACCTGCGAGCCGGTGCAGCCCGGAAGATGACGGCCATCGTCAGCGCCGGGCGGCCGGTCACGGTGGACTTGCGGCTTGACTGCGGCGTCGTCCTGCCGCACGCGGTGGCACGGGAAGCAGAGACCACTGCGGCGGCCCTGGTCCGGCTGACACCGAACCCCTCCGGGTCCCCGGCCTGGCAGGACTACCACCATGCCAGGTTCCTCGAACGGTACGGACTGCGCGCCCTTGTCCCGGTCGGTGAACTGCTCAACGCCGGGAGCGGGCTGGGGTTTCCCGCCGGGTACCGGGACTCGTGGATGACACCACCGCCCAGGCCGGGGCTGTCCGGGCGCGATGCCGCCTTGCTGGCGTTGGCGCAGCACGCCGCGCTGCGGCAGAGCACCGAGATCGTCCTCGACGAGGAGATGATCGCGGGCTTGGCGGTCGGTGAGGCCACCGCTGCGCGGGTGCAGCCACACACCGAACTCCGGTTCCGGGTGCACGCGCCGACACTTGGCGCGCTCGACCGGGGCGAGTTTGAACTCGCGATCACGGGGGTGTCCCGCGCGGCCGGGACCACGACCGGACGGTTCCTCGATCTCTTCGGCACCGGCGATCGTGCGCGGATGGTCAGCACATATACCGGGCTGCCCACCGTGAACGAGAACGCGCTACCCGTCCAGCTGTCGTGTCCGGCCGTCCACGCGCGTACCGGGAACGTCACCCGCAGCCCCGCGGTGCTGCCGCACCTGCTTGCCCTAGCCGAACACCGCACGTGCGGCGACACTGTGTTACCGCTGGACGACCTGGCGGTGAGTGCCGATGCGCAGCGGCTGTACCTGGTCTCATTGTCCCTGCGGCGCCCGGTGGAGCCGATGGTGTTCAGCGCCGTGGAACTCACCCACCACGCCCATCCCCTGCTGCGTTTCCTGTGCGAGATGAGCACCGCGTGTCTCGCGGCGTGCACCCCATTCTCGTGGGGGGCTGCCACCCGGTTGCCGTTTTTGCCCAGGGTTCGCTACCGGCGCTCGATCCTCTCCCCCGCAATGTGGGCGCTGTCCGCGGCCGGCCTCCCGGGCCCGGCGGCGCCGTGGCGGGACTGGTCGCACAGCCTGGCCGCGTGGCGGGGGCGGTTGCGGGTCCCGGCCGCGGTCTACCTCGGCGAGGGCGATCGCCGGATCCGCCTGGACCTGGACGAACCCGCTCACCTCCACGTCGTGCGCGCCGAGCTGGACCGTTCCGGGCACACCACCGTGCGGGAAGCACCCGATCCCAGCGCGTTCGGCTGGATCGACGGCCGGGCGCACGACATCGTCATCCCGCTCGCCGCCACAGCCCGGCCCGTTCCCCCACGGGCCTGGCCGGGCCCGGCGATCAGCCGCGAGCACGGGCACCTCCCCGGCAGCGGCGACTGGCTGTACGTGAAGCTCTACGCCCACCCGGACCGGCACACCGCCATCCTTACCACCCACCTGCCCCACCTGCTGTCCGCCTGGGACAGCGAGCCGCAGTGGTGGTTTATCCGGTATGAGGATCCCGAGCAGCATCTGCGACTGCGGGTCCGGCTGCGCGGCACCGACGACGCCAGCAAGGCCGCCGCGCGGGTCGCTGAATGGGCAGCCGGGCTCCGGCGCCTCGGGCTCGTCGGGCAGGTGCAGTGGGACACTTACTACCCAGAGACCGGACGCTTCGGCGAGGCCTCGGCGATGACCGCTGCCGAGTCGGTGTTCGCCGCCGACTCGGCAGCGGTCATCGCCCAGCTGAGAGCGGCTGGCCGCCGTAGCGGTCCGCATCAGCACGCCGTCATCGCCGCCAGCATGGCCGACCTTGCCATCGCCGTCACCGGCGGCGTCGAGGACGGGATGCGCTGGCTGATCCAGCACATCCGCGCACCGTCGCTGCCACCTCCCGCCCGGGAGGTCCACCGCCAAGCGATCCTCCTGGCGGACCCGGGAGACGACTGGGCCGCATTGCGCGCGCAACCGGGCGGCGAGGACATCGTGGTTTGGTGGACCCAGCGGCGCGTGGCGCTGGCCCGGTACCGCGATGCCCTCGCTGCTGCGGGCGAGATCGCCCCGGACTCGGTGCTGCCGGATCTGCTGCACCTGCACCACGCCCGTAGCGCTGGAATCTGCCCGGATACTGAGTGGGCCTGCCGCCGGCTGGCCCGCGCCGCCGCCCTGAGCTGGACTTCCCGGACACGGGGAACCCCATGAGCCGACCCAACCCCAACGCACTGGCCGCGGCCGATGCCATCGCCCACCACCTGGCTAGCCCACCCACCAGCCCAACGGCCAGCACCGCGACAGCCACCGGCCGCCGCCGCCCGCAGTCGTTGGCTGGCGGGGCTGCGGGGATCGCCCTGCTGCACATCGAACGCGCCCGCTCCGGCCACGGTGACTGGCCCACCGCGCACGCTTGGCTGTCCGCCGCCGCACGGGACGAGCTCAGCGCCGGCCCCAACGCCGGCCTGTACTTCGGCGCCCCGGCCCTGGCGTTCGTCACCCACGCCGCGGCCGACCAACCCCGCAAGTACCAGCGGGCACTGGCCGACCTCGATACGAGCACCGCCGCCATCACCCAGAAACGCCTCGGCAAGGCCCACGCACGCATCGACCGCGCCGACCGCCCCGTGCTGGCCGAGTTCGACCTCATCCGCGGGCTGGCCGGCTTGGGCGCCTACCACCTGCGGCGCCACCCCCACCACGACATCACCCGTGCCGTCCTGTCCTACCTCGTCCGGCTCACCGGACCCCTGCCCAGCGGCGATGGCCTGCCCGGCTGGTGGACCGAGGTCTCACCGAACGGCGACCCCTCGCCGGACTTCCCCGGCGGCCACGGCAACACCGGCATGGCCCACGGGATCAGCGGCCCCCTGGCCGTGCTGTCCCTCGCACTGCGGCGCGGCGTGGCTGTGGACGGGCACACCGACGCCATTACGCGGATCTGCACCTGGCTGGACACCTGGCAACAGCAGCACCCCGGCGGCCCGTGGTGGCCCGGGATCATCACCCTGGACAACGTCCACAACGGATGCTTCCGGCAACCCACCCCGCAACGGCCATCGTGGTGCTACGGCACCCCCGGCCTGGCCCGCGCCCAGCAACTCGCAGCGCTGGCCACCGGCGACACCGCCCGGCAACGCACAGCCGAAACCGCGATGCTCGGCTGCCTGCGCGATCCCGCCCAGCTCGCCCGGATCGCCGACAGCGGCCTGTGCCACGGACTGGCCGGGGTGTTCCAGACCGCATGGCGCATGGCCGCCGACGCCCACACACCGGACATCGCGGCCGAGCTGCCGTGCCTGTCCGCGAGGCTGCTCACCCAGCTCCGCCCGTCACCCGAAGACACCGAGTTCCTCGACGGGCACGCGGGCATTGCTCTTGCTCTGCACACCGCCGGCACCGGCACCGCCCCGCTCGCCCACTGGGACGGATGCCTGCTCCTGAACTGACCCACAATCCCGACGAAGGAAATCTCGCGTGAACCACGGCACCGACCCGCCACCGGCGAGCCCGTCATGGCGCCAGGTGTCCATCCAATTCGACGACTACCCCGCCGCCGAACACACCGGTGTCGCCCACCTCGGCCCGGACATGACCAGCGCTGAACAAGCCGGGCTGATCACGTCGTGGTTCTTTATCCGAAAAGCTCCCTGCTGGCGGCTGCGTTTCCTGCTGTCCCATGACAGTTCCGAGCAGGATGCGACAATGTTCATCCACCAGCAACTTACGACCCACCAGGAGGCCGGTCGCATAGCGAACTGGGTCGAGGCCGTCTACGAGCCCGAAATGCACGTCTTCGGTGGAGCAGTGGCTATGGACCTCGCCCACCATCTGTTCCACGTCGACAGCCGCCACATCCTCGCCTACCTCAGCATAGACCCCGCCACCACCTCGGCAGGCTGCGGTGACCGGCGGCGCGAGCTGTCGGTCCTGCTGTGCAGCATCCTGATGCGCGGCGCAGGGCAGGACTGGTACGAGCAAGGAGACATCTGGGCACGCGTCGCCGAGCACCGGTCCCTTCCTCCCGGCACACCCCCCGGTCGGCTGCGCACCATGGAACCCGGCCTACGGCGACTCATGACCGTGGACGCCAGCCCCCTGATGTACGAGAAAGGGCCGCTCGCAGTCCTTACCGGCTGGGCAGACGCCTTCGCCGAAGCAGGCAGGATACTGGGCGATCTCGCCCGTGACGGAACGCTCCGCAGAGGTGTGCGATCCGTCCTCGCCCACCACGTCATCTTCCACTGGAACCGGATTGGCCTGCCCCACACGACCCAAAGCATCCTCGCCAATGCGGCCACAGCAGTCGTCCTGGGACGGTGACGGGGGCGATGAGCCAGATGATCAAAGCCGCTGCCGAGTGGTTTCCGCTCCTGCCGCGCACGAGGCCACCCGGCCTGGCCCTGCATCTGCGGGTCGAGGAGATTCGCGGACTTGCGTGCTCAGCATCCCAAGGACCCGGCGAGATCTGGATATCGTCGGCAGCTGAGGTGCTCAATAAGGCAGCCCTCATCGCGAGCGATTGCGGCCTCGTCGATCTCGCGCAGCAGCTGTGCTGGCGTCAGTTCGGCATCTTCCACGCCGCCACGCCGCTCACCGCGAAGACGGCGAAGCTTGCGCTGCAACCGATCGTCAACCTGGGTCGCCTGGCCACCCGCGGCGGCGATGGCACCCGCGCGTACCGGATCTTCGAGAATGCCTACAACGCGGTGCGAACCCAGACGGTCACAGAGATCGACGGCAGGAACATCGACTTCCGGCACTTCGTGAACCAGACGG
The DNA here is from genome assembly GCA_050699575.1 of Pseudonocardiaceae bacterium. GTDB lineage: Bacteria > Actinomycetota > Actinomycetes > Mycobacteriales > Pseudonocardiaceae. The sequence continues at coordinate 785 of JBOHFG010000072.1, read as the reverse complement.
AAGAACGTCAGGCACTCCGAAGATTCCTGTGGACCATCCTGCTGGCCGATGGCACCCGCGCACTGACCCAAGCCGGCAGATGGGGCGACGCGCTCAGGCACATCGAACAGTACAAGGGCATCGGAAAGCGGATGCTGGACGGCCGGCAGGTCGCGATTCTCGCGCGATGCACCACCGGTGACTACCACGGCGCCCTCGACATGCTGGACGGCAGCTCAACACCCGATCCCTGGGAGCTAGCTGTCGCGACTTGCTTGCGAACGCTGTGCCTGCGCCTTGGGAACCAGCCAGCCGGCACCTCAGCCGCCGCGATGATCAGAGCCTACCTTGGGCTCGAACCCGCACGGGAGCACCTTGTCTTCCGCACCCGCCTGGGATTGTGCGTGATCGGCCTCGTCACCGATGCACACCGAGCAGGCACATCGCAGGTCATCGCCAGGGTCATTCGTGAGGCGGTGGCCGACGCCTACAGCGCTTCGGACGTGCTTTCACACGAGCTGTGCCGGTCACACATGGCCCAGGCCGACGAGGAAGCCTTGGCCGACATCGTCGAGTCCTCGGGGCTCAGACGTGGGACGATGCCGGCCAACCTGCTAGACGACCTCATGACTTCGGCGAAGACGAGCGAGGCACAGCTGGCGCAGGCACTCGCCGGTGGTTGACGGCGTCGGGGTGCTCGGGTTAACTAGCAATCGAACAAGTGTTCGATATTGTCGTCTTTGGCGCTGCCTTCCCCGCGGCGGATCTGGGTGTGACGGTTCGCCGTCGGCATCCATTCGTTGGGA
>JBOHFG010000071.1:0-3057 GCA_050699575.1 Pseudonocardiaceae bacterium | reverse complement strand
CGTTGACCTGCCCAATTTCCGGCATCACGACAGCGCAGCAAACCCACAGAACACAGCACTTACCCTATACAAGCCTGACGCCGAACTCGTTGTGCCAAGCGATGTCGCAGTCTGGGCGACGGCAACTGGTCTCCAACTACCGGACACACTGGTCGCGATGCTGATGCACTACCTCGGATCACTGGTGACGCCTGATCACAAGATGCATAACACGCCCCGTGAGCGCGACCAGGCGTACCATCAGCTTGTTCAGTTCCTCCGCAGTTGGGCCCACACCATGGACCGTCGCGACGTGCTGCGGATCCTGCGCTGGGCTGCGACCGCCGCGTCGGTGTTTCCGGCTACCGTCGGTGATGAGCATGAGCGCGTGGCCTCGGTGCTCAGCAGAACGAGCCGGGTCGACGCGCCGACCATCGAGCACATCGAAGCCATGCTGTGGCACTGCCGGCAGCAGGATCACGCGCTGGGTCCGCAGGCCGTCCTCACCACCGTTCTAGCTCAGCGTGACCTGACTCGCGCACTGGCACCCGACTGCCCGGCCGCCTTACGGCCCCAGATGCTCTCGACACTGAGCGAAGCCTCACGCCAGGCCGGGTGGCTGTCATTCGATCTGAAGCAATTCGACCACGCCGGGTACTACTACGAGGATGCCCGCGCACTGGCTCACGAGGCGGAGAACACCGGACTGGGCGCCTTCGTGCTGTGCGAGATGAGCCACTTGGCGACCTGGCAGGGCAAACCGCGCATCGGCATCGACCACGCCGTTGCGGCCGGGCAGTGGGCCGATCGCACCGATGACGTGCGGCTGCGCGCCTACACCGCTGACGTGGCCGCCCGGGCGTACGCCGCCGATGGACAGCGAGACGCCTGCGTGAATGCCCTCGATACCGCTCACACCGTACTCACAACCACAGATGACCACGCCCCGAGCTATACCGTGTACGACGAAGCGATACACATCTCGATCCGCGGCGGCTGCCACCTCGAACTCGGTGAGGCTGACCGTGCTGTTTCCTATGCACAACAGTCCCTCGAACTCATAGACCGGTCGCGCACCCGAGAGATAGCTATGACTATCGTCGACCTCGCTGAGGTATATGTGCAGTGCAATGAGATCGAGGAAGCGGCGCGACTGCTCGGTGATGCCGGGGACATCGCGGCGGGCCACAGTTCCGTTCGGCTGATCGAGCGATTGGAACAGGCCCGCGCTGCTATGCAGCCCTGGCAGCATACTGCTGCTGTCCGGGCGCTCGATGAGCGTTTAGCGGCTTATGGGTTGGGGTGAGTGGCTGATCTCGCTACTCCATCATGACGTGCCGCCACCATGGGCGGTCCCAGCCCGTCCGTTCATATCTCCCCCGCCAACACCCACACGAATGCCACCCCTGACTTCTCGTTCCTCGGCAACGATTTCCGCACCCTGCACTGACGATGATTCCTTCTGTTTGCTAACCGGGCGAGCGATAGGATATCATTCCCAGTGGTGCGTTCACCCTATGACACTAAGCCCGCACACCGTGATTGACAACTCGGCATCCGTCGTCCCCTTGCAGACGCAAGCCAGGAAACTGCTAGCCTCTATTGTCGGCGCAGGTGAAAACTAATGCCAATAGTGATACTCTACGGACCACCAGCGGCAGGGAAAGACACGGTCACCAACGCCCTGACCTGGCTGGACAGCAGTTACCAGCTCTATCAGCGCCTCAAAGTGGGAGCTGGCCGCACGGCCGGTTACCGGAGGACCACGCTGTCACACGTCGATGCGTTACGGAGCGCCGGGTGCGTCATCTGGGAAACCCGCCGGTATGGCGCACTGTACGTCATTGACCGCGCCTCGCTGGCCGACATGCCGGAGGCGGCATCCCGGTCGTACACGCGGGGCAGGCCGGGGCCGTGACCGCCATGACCGCCGCCCTGCCACCAGCGACGCAGTGGGTCACCGTGTCGCGGGTGGCAGGGCGATATCGCTGTCGGACGGATCGCCGACCGTGACACCGGGGACACCGCAGCCCGGCTGCGGGCATGGGACCAGACAGCGCCCCTGCCCGCAGCGGACATCTCGATCAACACGGACCACATGCACCCCACTGACGCTGCTGCGGCAATTCACAATCAAGCCCAGCGCAGCGAGAGCCCCCAGAGACGGCCATGGCGTGGCCGAAATTTCTAGCCAGCAAGACTGAGCAGTCTATTAATTGATCAGGGCTCGTGAATAACCCTCACTGTAACGAAAAGCCCGGCAGCTCCCGCTGTCTGACGGGGAAAGCGGTGATCTCCGGCGAACCCCATCAAATCCGCTCTTCTCGTTCGTGATGACATGCGCGCTGCTCTGGCCGCCCGCGATTGTCCAGTATGAGAAGTTGCGGCTGTTCAGCCGCCCGGGCCGGAACTCCCGGGCTGCCGACCCGGCGCGGCGGGTGGCCTGAGTCCCTGTGCTTCCAGCTGGGCATCGAGTGTGGTGACAGCGTGGGTGTTGTCCCAGGGTTGCATCAGGGCCCGGGTGGCGTGAAGTTCAGCTGTGAGCCGTGGTGAGAGGCTGGCGAGGCTGGCCGCGTCACCGAGCACCCGAGCGGCCTCGGGGATCTCCTTGGAGATCACGAGCGCGTTGCCCAGTCTCACTTCACAGAATGCATAAAAGTGAACATAAGGGGTGTGATCCAACCGTGCTAGGGCATTGGTTGCGGCTTCGACGGCTTGGCTTGGCTTGCCCAGCAGTGCGAGGAATTTGCTGCGGTAGGTGTCTAGTGTGCCCTCGTGGACCCAGTAGGCCAGCGAACTCGGGGCACACCCGTTCCCACTGGCGAGGAATCCCCCGGCTCGCTCACACGCCGCCATATACGGCCCGTACTGGCCGTCCAGTGCGTATGCACCAGCGGCCATCTGCTCAACGAAAGCTTTGAGCTGAGCGTCGTCGGTGCGCGCCGCCAGGCTCCGCGCGGCGGCGGCGGTGTCCAGCGCGGTGGGCGTGTCGCCGCGCAGGAATGCCGCACGAGTTGCCCAGGCTGCCGCGTAGGCGGCGCACGCCGGATTGCGGGCGTCGTGACCGGCCCGGCGGGC
>JBOHFG010000070.1:0-4074 GCA_050699575.1 Pseudonocardiaceae bacterium | reverse complement strand
GTGGGTAACAGTGTTCGAACACTGTTACCCACTCACGACCTAGGGATGTTAGGCGGTGTCCGGGCCGGGGGACTGTGGACCGAACGCCGTGCGTGGGCGCACGGTACCGAACGTGCGCTGGAGCTCGAGCTCGCCAGCCAGCACTGCGGCCAGCCGGCGCACGCCTTCGATGATCCGCTCCGGGGTCGGGTAGCAGAACGACAACCGCATCATCCTGCCCGCCTGGCTGGTGTCCCCCGAGTAGAAGGCGGTGCCGGGAACGTAGGCCACTCGCTGGGTCACCGCCCGAGGCAGCATCGCCTTGGTGTCCAAGCCCTCCGGCACCGTGAGCCAGACGTAGAAACCACCCGTGGGATGGGTCCACCGGCACCCGGACGGCATGTATTGCGCCAACGCCGCCAGCATCGCGTCGCGGCGTTCCCGGTAGGTCTCCCGGTAAGTCTTGAGCTGACCCTGCCAGTCATGCTGCGCCAAATACCGGGACACCACGAACTGGGTGAACGCCGGCGGGCACAGTGTCGCCGACTCCGCGGTCAACACAAGTTTCTCCCGCACCGCGTGCGGGGCCAGCGCCCAGCCGACCCGCAGGCCTGGCGCGAAGGTCTTGGAGAACGAGCCCAGGTAGACCACGTTGTCCGGGTCGGTGGCCCGCATCGCCGGGGAGATCTGGCCGTCGAAGCTCAGCAGTCCGTACGGGTTGTCCTCAACGATCAACACCCGGTGCTCGGCGCACAACTGCAGGATTTCGGCGCGGCGGGCAATGGCCAGCGTGACGCCGGCCGGGTTATGGAAATTCGGGATGGTGTACAGGAACTTGGCGGCGTGACCTTGGGCGCGCAACGAGCGCAGTGCGGTGTCCAGCTCCTCGGGTACCAGCCCGTCGTCATCCATCGGCACCTGTAGTACCTGCGCTTGGTACGACGCGAAGGTGGTCAGCGCCCCGACGTAGGAGGGGGCCTCGGCGAGCACCACGTCACCCGGGTCGCAGAAGATCCGAGTGACCATGTCCAGGGCCATCTGCGAGCCGACGGTCACGGTGACGTCATCGGCGTGCGCCCGGATCCCCTCCAGCGCCATCACCTCGCAGATCTGTTCGCGCAGCTCGGGGGTACCTTGTGCCGAGCCGTACTGCAGGGCCGCCATCCCATCGGTGGCGAGCATGCGGGCGATCTCGTCGGCCAGTGCGTCCACTGGCAGCGCGGCGAGGTAGGGCATCCCGCCGGCCAGAGAGACGACCTCAGGGCGGCTGGCCACCGCGAACAGCGCGCGGACCTCCGATGCGGTCAGGCCCGCGGTGCGTTGCGCGTAGCGCCGCAGGTGTGGATCGAGATCTCGTTGGGTCGAGGGTGTGCGGTCTGGCTGGTCACGGGTCATGGGGCACCTTTTGCCGCGGTTACAGTCCCCTGGCAGTGTAGAGGTGACCCCTGAATGCCCTGCCGCCTTCACTCCGGGTGGCTCTCGGCATATGCTGCGCCAGGCGCCGTACCCGCGATGATGGGCGACTGGTCGAAGGGACCCCATCGGGGTACTCGGGTGGTCAAGGAGGCCCGCTTGTCACGTCGAGTGGTCGGGGTCACCTTGGACAATCTCGATCTGCTGCCGAAGAGGTGCCGGCGGTGTGTGTTCTGGGAGCTTGCCCCGCATATCCGGGAGCAGGCCGAGGACTTCGGCCAGATCGAGCTGGAGAAGGAGGCCTGGGTCTCCAGCGTATTGCTGGAGTGGGGTTCCTGCGGTCGGATTGTGATGTCCGGGGACATCCCGGCCGGCTATGTGCTGTACGCCCCGCCGGCCGCGGTGCCTCGGGCGTCCGCGTTTCCCACCTCGCCGGTCAGCGCGGATGCCGTGTTGCTCACGGCGCTGAAGGTGCTGCCGGAGTTCGGCGGTGGCGGCTTGGGCCGGATCCTGGTGCAGGCGGTTGCGAAGGATCTCACCCGGCGTGGGGTGAAGGCCATCGAGGCCTTCGGCGACGCCAAACCTGACCAGGACTCCAGCTGTGTGGTCCCGGCCGAGTTCCTGCAGCAGGTCGGCTTCAAGACGGTGCACGCACACCCGCGCTGGCCCCGGCTGCGCCTGGAGCTGCGCACCGCGCTGACCTGGAAAGAAGACGTCGAGGCCGCCTTGGAGCGGCTATTGGGATCGGTCACGATCCACACCGTCGAGCCGAGCCTGCGCCCCGCCTGACGGTGTGTCCCCCCTTGTCATAGCGCCAGGTTGTCGGAGTGATAGGGCACCATGAGCGGTGCCGACAGGGGAGGCACGATGAGCAGCGGACTTGAGACCCGACCGGGCGCCACCACGATCGATCTTGACGACCTGGTGAAGTTGACTTGGAGCGGGCACATCCGGGTCGCACACTTTCAGCGGGATTTCTGCTGGACGAGTCACGATGTCATCCGCCTCTTCGACAGCGTCATCAAGCGATACCCGGTCGGCACCCTGCTGTTCTGGCGGCGACCGGCACCTGCGAAGCGGCTTATTCTTGGTGCCCTTCAGATCGATGCACCACAGGTCGATCAGGCATTATGGGTGGTCGATGGTCAACAACGGGTCACGAGCCTCGCCAATGCGCTGCACCCGGATGGGGCGCTGGATCCCCGGTTCGACCTCGGCTACGACATGCGAGACGACCGGATCGTGAGCCGGCCCGGGACCGACGACCCGTGCGTGATCCCCTTGCCTACCCTTTTCGACCTGGCCAAGGTGCTGGACTGGTTCGCCACTCATCCCGAGGTCAGCGATGACCGGAGCAAGGCATTTGAACTCGCCAAGCACTTACGCCAATTCGCGATTCCGGCCTATCAGGTGGTGCAGGACGACACGCACGTCCTGAGTGACATCTTCGACCGGATGAACAACTACGGCAAGCGGTTGAACCGGGCAAAAATTTTCTCCGCACTCAATGCTGGCAGTAAGTTCGACGTCGAAGACACCCTGACCGTCGACCAGATCGCCGATCACGTGGAGGATCAGACCAGTTTCGGCCGGATCGATGCAGGCACGGTGCTCCATGGCATCCTGGCTCGTCGCGGACCAGACGTGCAACGGGAGGTCCGGCTCGAGTTCGACGACGACAACCGGCGTGGTGACCTCGAGTTCCGTAACGAGGATCGCGACTCCGCATTCGCTGCGGGAGAGGAGGCGCTCCTCCGGGCCGTGCGCTTTCTTCAGGCGATTGGAGTTCCCCATATCGCGTTGCTGGCCTATCGTTACCTTCTCGTCGTGCTGACCAGGGTGTTCGCCCACCATCACGAACCTGATCCGGCGACTCTCAGGCTGCTGGCTCGCTGGTACTGGCGCGCGGCCGTGCTCGGCCCGGAGATCTTCAAGGGTGGCACCACCGGTGCCGTGCGCATCCTGTGCATGAAGGTTGACCCCAGCGATCTGAGTGCCTCGACAAGGGGCCTTCTCGACGCGCTCGAAGACCACCCGGCAAAGCTTCCGGAGCTGCGGCGATTCCGTACCAACGAGGCCTCCGCGAAGATCACTCTATGTTCCTGGTGGGAACTTGGCCCCCGTAGCCCCGACACTGGCGCCCCGTTCGAGTTGCCGCAGCTCACCGAGGCGCTGATCGATCGGGCGACCGCCGCGGACGTGGTGCCCGTCTTCATCGCCCGGAGGTTTGTTCCTGAGCCCTACCGTTTCTGGGCGTCAAACCGCGTGCTGGTTCCGGTGCTCAGCGAGCCCGTGACTGCGGTATCAGGGGCATTCCTGCAACGCCCGTTCGATGTCCCTGAGGAAACCTGGGTTCAGGTGCTCCGTTCCCACGTGATCAGTACCGAGAGCGCGCGCCAGCTGGTCGCCGGCAACGCCGAGACCTTCCTGCTATCCCGCCAGGCGGACCTGCAACGAGTGCTCGAATCCTTCCTGCAGCGCACATGCGAATGGGGTTTTGAGAACACGCCACCGTTACACGAACTGCTCATCGAAGACCTTGATGAGGAGGGGGACGATGACGCTGCGTGAGATCCAGCACTCGGTGTGGCTGCGTGGTGATCGGGTGGGCACGTTGTTCCAGCGTGGCGACTACACCCGCTTCGTGTTCTCGGAGGAGTACCTCCATGACCCGGACCGGCC
>JBOHFG010000069.1:0-3042 GCA_050699575.1 Pseudonocardiaceae bacterium | reverse complement strand
CGGAGACGGGATCGGGAACCCCCGATGCCGGGTCAAGAACCCCACCACCTGACCGGGAACCTGCAGAGTCGGCACCCACCCGTTGAGATAGATCCGGTCGAAACACTCCAGATCCAACCCGACATGCCCATCAAGGATGTCGTTCACACCCACCACACAAGTCGCCATGACCCACCCCCAGGCAGCAGCCAGTACAACCCCATCAGTCTGCCCCTCACCCCACCGCGACGTCAGCCACCAACTCAGCCACCACCTCGGCGGTCAGAGACGAAGCCTCATTAGAAAATGGTTGCTAACCTGCACCTGTTGTCCGCTCAGGCGTGACTCGTGCGAGGAGCAATGGCGCTGCCGGTGACAGGTGTGAGGGGTTCGGTCGCTATTGTCGTCGGGTTACGGGCTGTCCTATAGGGGCGCGATGGCAGCTCGGATGTCCACGGCGATTAAGGGTTGGAAGCTCATGCATGCGGAGTAAGACACCGCATGCAGTGCCTGGGGGGTGGCATGGATCCGGAACTGACGGCGTTGACGGCCATGGCGACGACGGTGGTGCAGTTGCTGGCGACGACAGCATGGGAGCAGGCTAAGAACGCGGTCGGTGAGTTGTGGCGGCGGGTGCATCCGGATCGGGCTGAGACGGTGCAGGCCGAATTGGAAGAGACCCGCCTTGAGCTGCTGACTGCTCGACAGGTCGAGAATGAGCAGGTCGAGCAGGCTCTGGTAGGTGAGTGGGAGGGCCGGTTGCGGCGCTTGATGGTCGCCGATCCGCAGGCCGTAGATGACCTGCGTCGGATAGTGGCGCAGTTGCGGTCGGTGCTGGCTGTCACCGATCTCCAGCGGGGTAGCGTGATCACTATGCAGGCTACGGTGTTCGGCCACAGCCGGGTGAATCAAGCGGGCCGTGACCTACACGTCACCACCGAGGAATGATCGATGGTGCCTCCCGCGGAGCAGCTCCCGGAACTGCCCACGCCGCCCCCTGGGGGTGAATCTGTTCGCCTGGAGGCACATGCGTGGGGTGAGGCCAGCAACATCAACCAAGCCGCCCGGGATCTGCATCTGCACTATCAGAACGGTGTTCGTGGTGCGCGGCGCGTTGAGCCGGGCACGCAGGCGGGAGAGTGTCCGTATCCGGGGTTAGCCGCGTTTAATCGTGAGAGGCCCGGTGGTTCTTCGGCCGGGATCAGCTGACGTCGAAGTTGATCGCGCGCCTTGATAACCGGCTGCGTTCCGGTGGTGTGCAAGTGGTGGTGGCACCATCAGGCGCTGGGAAGCCCTCGCTACTGCGTGCCGGTCTCCTACCGATGCTGGACAACGGTGCCCTGCCGGGCTCGAGTCGATGGCCCCGGATTGTGTTCACTCCCACCGCCGACCGCCCTGGCCAGCCACATCGCGGCACTCATTGACGCTGACTCGGCAGTCCTGGCCGAAAAACTAACGGCTCACGCACCGTCGGCCGAGGCAGTACTACCCCCACTGCTGCTCAATCGTCTCAGTAAGGAGGACCCGGAGCCCGGCTGGTGGTGGTGGTCGTGGACCAGTTCGAGGAATTGTTCACTCTGTGCACCGATGACCAGCAACGGCGCACGTTCATTGACGTGCTCTCACAGCTAGCCAGCCCACAGTTGAGCACCGAAGCTGACGGGCGCATCCTCGGATTGGTCGTGGTGGGTGTGCGAGCGGATTTTTACGCCGCCTGTGCCAATGACACGCATCTACGTTCCGCGTTAGAGGACAACCCGTTACTGGTGGGGCCGATGTCGGACACCGAGTTACGGGAGGCCATCCTCTACCCGGCCCAGGACGTGGGCCTCGACGTCGAACCGGGCCTGGTCGAACTGTTGCTGCGAGACCTCGGAGACGCCGCACCCGCCACAGGTAAGGGCGAGGTAACCGGTTATGAGGCTGGGCGGCTTCCGTTGCTGACGCACGCCTTACGGGCGACGTGGCAGCAGCGGCATGGCTACACCTTGACGGTGGAAGGTTATCGAAATACTGGTGGTATCCATCGCGCAGTGGCGACTACAGCTGAGAGTGTCTTCACCAGCTTGGATGCAGTTGCGCAGCACACGGCTCGGACTCTGTTCCTGCGGCTGGTCACCATCGGGGATGGCACCGAGGACACCCGACGCCGGGTGGCCCGCACGGATCTACTGCGGTGTCTGAATCCCGGTGACGTGGAGCCGGTGGTAGACGCGTTCACCCAAGGCCGACTGCTCACCCAGGAACGGGACACCGTCGAGATCACCCATGAGGCCCTGTTGCGCGCCTGGCCGCGGCTGCGGCAGTGGATCGACACCGACCGGGTCGGCAACCTGATCCGCCAGGAACTCGACGCCGCCGCCAACGTCTGGGACCGGGAGGGCCGTGACACCGCGGGGCTGTATCGGGGAAGCCGCCTGGAGGCGGCCCGCACCTGGGCCGTCTCCAGGTCGCATGAGGACGATCTAAGCCCCGCTGCGTCCGCGTTTCTTGCCACGTCCACCCAGCAAGAAAACCGCGCCGTGAGGCTGCGCCGCACCGTGCTCGTCGTGTTGTCCGTGCTTGCCCTCGTCGCCTCGGGGGCCGCAGCCGTCGCACTTCACCTCAGTGCCACCGGGCAACGAGAACGCGACACTGCCATCTTCAACCAGCTCACCGCGCAAGCGGACCGGCTGTGTGGCACTGACGTGTCGCTCGCTGCGCAACTCGACCTCACAGCTTATTGGATGCGGCCGACTCAGGACCTTTATACAGCCCTGGTCACACTAGATGAACGATTCCAAGGTCGGTCAGTGGTCGTAGGCGAGTAGTGATCGTTTGATGGGTTGGTCGGTTCGGTTGTTGTGCCAGATCGCGGTGGTCAGGGCCGGGACCTGCTGCACGACGTGGACCCGTACCCCTGCGGGGGTATGCCCGCCGTGTTGTTCGAGGTCGAGTTGGCCTTTGAATGTGTTATTGATGGACTTGATGATCTGGCGTAACGGTTTGAAGAACTGGGCGCCCGGGCGGGGAGCTTCGCCCTTGCGGGCCGGGCGTAGCAGCTCCAGCCCGGCCTCGGTGAGC
>JBOHFG010000068.1:0-2682 GCA_050699575.1 Pseudonocardiaceae bacterium | reverse complement strand
GCCGCAGCCACACTGGACGCGTCTTCGTCCGCAGCCCAGCCCGCCGCAGAGCAGCAGGCGCTGGCTGCCGTTGCCCCGCAGAGCGCGCGGGTGCCACCAGCCGTCGGGACTGTTCCCTCGGGACTGGCTGTGCCCGCGGATACCACCGGTCCGCCCGCGCCCCATCCTGGTATGGACCCGGCGGCCTATGCCGACGCGAAGGCGGCCGCCGCACGCGCACCAGCGACGCCCAAACCGGCCGGGTTTTGACAGCTGTCCGTTAGCGCCGCCAGTACTGCAGGGCAAGCCCTGCGAGCCTGTTCGGAAGCCCTATGCTGCGCTGCTGGCGATGTCCCCCAACGCGCCGCCGAGCATGCGATCGACAGCCGTCAGGACCCCACGTTGTCCGGTCCGAAGTACAGGTCGACGACCCCGCGCCTGGTCTCGCCGACCCGCTCGGCCATCGCCGCAGCCTCGTCGAGACGATCAGCGGAGTCGCCATCGCGGCGCATCGCCGCCGAGGCCATCGCGGCGTTGAGGTGCAGCGCGCCGTATATCTGCGCTGCGTGAGGGTCATTGCAGTGGGGCTCCAGCTCAATAGCGCCCTGCACCGACACCACCAGCATGCGCGGCCGGCTCGTGTCGCCCAGGATGGACGCAACCACGCGGCCAACCCGAACCAAGCTGGGTCGTCCAGCTCCTCGGCGACCCGCCGGGCCCGGAACGCCGCCAGTGAGGGCAGGCCACGAACGCCGAGACCCTATCAACAGGACTCTCGCCGCCTGGTAACAGTTCACCAGCGCCTTGCAGACGTCAATGCGGCGCTGTGGGTCGGTGATATAGAGGATGTGCAGCTCGGTCCAATCAGCCCAGGCAGTAGGACGCCTTGTGCGGCGTAGTCGGCCGCTGAGCGCAGCACCGCGTTGAGCTGGTCCAGGTCGGCCGCCACGGCAGGCCAGGAAGGGCCGTCTCGCCGCTGGGCTCGTAGGCGGAGAGCGCCCAATCCGGGATAGGTAGCTCTCCGTGATGTCGGCGAGTTTCCGCGGTGGCCTTGAGACTCATCTGCCGCCAGATCCGGATCTCCTGGATTCGACGGCCGATAGACCGCGCCTGCATCGCGTTCATCAGTACCGCTCCCTCGCCGAGGTGAAGCCCGATGAGGTAGCGGGTAGACTGCGCGGCGCACCTCGCCCGCCCGCATTCTGGCTGACCCCGGCTAGGAAGACTCAGAGCTGGGGAGACTCGGAGATCTGGGCGCAGCCACCTCTGGAACCGGAACTCGAGCCACCTCTGGAACCTGATGCCCCACGCGGACCTCATTTTGTCGGTGTTGGATCGTAGCGTGCTGTTCGTGATCGTTCGGCAGCTGATTCCCGAAGACCTGGCGGACGTGCCGCCGGGTTCGGAACTGGCGGGCGTACTGGCGGGGCTTGAGCTGTCCCGGTTGTCGGGTTACGACTGCGCGGAGGTGCTCAAGGCGCGGTATCGGCAGCTCAATCACGACCGAGCCCGGTTGATGGCCGCGATGGTTGAGGTCGGGTTGTGTGGTGTTGGCCCGGCTGATGGGTTGCGCCGGATGGCGGTGCCTGATGAGTTCTCCGCGGATGAGGTCCGGGCCGCGTTGGTGCTGACTCGTCGGGCTGCGGATGCTCAGTTCGGGCTGGCTTATGACGTGGTGACCCGGCTGCCCGACGTGCATGCAGCGATGGAGGCTGGGGTGCTGGACGAGCCGCGGGCCCGGGTGTTCTCGGAGTGGACGGCCGAGCTGCGCCCGGCGGCGGCCTGCGCGGTGTGCACCGAGTTGTTGCCCCGGGCACCGGGTTTGACCACGGGGCAACTGATCGAGCAAATCAAGAAGTTGGCCATTGTCCTAGATCCGGAGTGGGCCCGGCGCCGCTACGAGCAGGCCGTGGCCGAGCGCAAGGTGGTGGGCTATCGCAACCCAGACGGATCAGCGAACCTTTCCGGGTACAACCTACCCGTCGAGCGGGTCGCTGCGGCCAGTGGGCACATCGATGCGCTGGCCAAGGCCGCCAAACACGCCGGGGACCTCCGCCGGATCGACCACATCCGTGCGGAGCTGTTCCTCGGGTATGACCGACGGTACCTACGCCGGGCTCGACGATACGGCCATCCTTGAGTACCTGCGCACCACCCAGGAGAACGAGGACGAGCCCGATGGTCAGAGCGGTGGAGCTGACGAGGGCGGATCCGACCATGGCGAGGGACCTGGCAAGGGACCTGAGGACGAGGGCGAAACCGAAGATGAGGGCGAACTGCGACACGACGGTGAACCCGACGACGACAACGGATCTGACGGTGGCGGCGGACCTGAGGACGGTGACGGGCCTGAGGGTGACGGGCCTGAGGGTGACGGGCCTGAGGGTGGCGGGCCTGACGGTGGCGAGACTGACGGTGGCGGAGCCGCCGAGGGCGAGTACCCCGCGGTTGCTGAGGGCTCGGCGTGGCACAGTCCGGTGGGTGCGGGAATGGAACTGCGGGTACGGTTGTCGACCCTGCTCGGGCGGGACGAGTACCCGGTGAGCTGGCTGGCTGGGGGCCGGTGCACGCCGAGCTGGCTCGTGACCTCGCCACCACGACGGGCCGTGGGCAGTGGCGTTTTGCCATCACCGACGAGCAAGGGCAGTTACTGCACTGCGGGATCACCCGGGTCCGGCCCAGCGGCACCCCCACTCGGATAGC
>JBOHFG010000067.1:0-1607 GCA_050699575.1 Pseudonocardiaceae bacterium | reverse complement strand
AGGCAGCAGGCCTCCCTGAGTGCTGATGGGGGTGTGCTCACTGGTTACCTCCCCGAGATAGGCGAGGTCCGTTGCCCCGCTGACCATAAGCGAAGTGCTTAACCAACGGCACTGCAAGCAATTCACCAACAGGTTAATCGGGCAGTGCTGTCGAAGTTTCCGACGGTATGGCCTATGATCTTCCCCCGGGGGGTGCAACCATGTCACATCGCGAACCGACGATTCGCAGCAGGGAACTGGGTGAGGGCCTGCGAAACAGGCTGGGCTGAGCAGTAAGCAGGCCGCCCAGATACTCGAGGTGACGCCTAGCTACGTGTCAATGCTGCTGGTCGGCAAGCGCTGCGCCAGCGAGCTGGACGTCGCCGCGTTCCTCGGGATGTGCCGGGTTAACAACGCCGAGCGGGACCGGTTGCTGGCGCTGTGTCGGGAGCAGGACAACCCGGGCTGGCTGCAACAACACGGCTCCCGGCTACCCAAACAGCTCGCCACGCTGATCGACCACGAAAACAAGGCGGTCGCCATCAGCGAATTTGAGGTGGTCGGCGTGCCCGGCGTTTCGGTTGATGGAGTTTGCCGAGTTCAAACCGGTGGTCTACCTGGAAAGTGAGACCTCCAGCCTGTTCTTGGAGAAAACCGGAGGAAATTCGAGCCTACCAGCACATCCTGGCGGCACTGGCGAAGATTGCGCTGAGCGAGGGACAATCACGGGAGCTGATTGTCGCCCTGGCAACCAGGCTCGCTGCGGACCGAGAGGACTCACCATGACCGCACCTGGGCCGGACCGCATCGTCTGGCACACCAGCAACTACAGCTACGGCAGCGGTAACTGCGTCCAGGTCGGCTGGCGCACCAGCAGCCACAGCTACGGCAGCGGCGCCTGCATCCAGGTAGCCCCCACCCCAGACCACGTCCTAGTACGCGACTCCAAACACCCCACCGGCCCCGCCCTCACCATCCCCAAAACCGCCTTCCGCACCTTCCTCACCGCGCTCCCCCACTGACGCTGCCCTCCCGACATGGAGACATATCGGGGCTATCCAAACCCCTTTAACCCGATATGTCTCCATGTCGGGAAGGGGGTCAGGCGCGGGTGACGGTGAGGGCTCCGGTGGCGGCGGCACCGGAGCCTAAGTCGACGCGGACGGTGTCGCCGTCGGAAATCTCGCCGGACAGCAGGGCGCAGGCGAGCTGGTCGCCGATGGCGGTCTGCACGAGGCGGCGTAGCGGGCGGGCGCCGTAGAGTGGGTCGAACCCGCCCAGCGCCAGCCACTCCCGGGCCGCGTCCGTCACCTCCAGCTCCAGCCGGCGGGCGGCCAGCCTACGCGCCAGCTGCCCGATCTGGATGTCCACGATGGACGTCAGCTCCTCGGTGGACAGTCCGTGGAACACCACCAGATCGTCGAGCCGGTTGAGGAACTCGGGCTTGAAGTGCCGGCGCACCACACCGAGCACCGCGTCGGTGCGCTGGCGCTCATTGAGCGTGTCGTCGGCCAGCGCCGCGGAGCCCAGGTTGGAGGTGAGCACCAGGATGGCGTTTCGGAAGTCCACGGTGCGGCCCTGCCCGTCGGTCAGCCGCCCGTCGTCGAGTACCTGCAACAGCACGTCGA